>NZ_JBHZGV010000006.1:0-300094 GCF_043359985.1 Comamonas trifloxystrobinivorans | reverse complement strand
TAAAGACCAACCCAAAGATCTCTCAACCTTCAGATTCAACCCGCTGCAATCAGCGAAGCCTTGTATTGTAGCACAGAATTTTTAGCTTCGAAGAAGTTGTTTTCGCAATCGCTTGCTTCACACATCTCGCAACCACCAAAAAATCAAGCCTCGCTCACCACCATTTGTGTCTGGCAGCTTTGCAAGGCGTCGTGCTGTCGATGAACGCAATTGTATAGGAGTTTTCCCGGGGGCGGCGCAAGTTGGCAAAAAATTTCAGATTGAACCGGAACCACATGACCTGCTCATGACAGCGCACCGGCTGCTGCGCCAGCGGACGCTGGCAAGTACACCTTGCCAGTAAACGCCTTCACCAGCCCTGGATAATAGACCCCAACATGGCATTGATTACCTTATTAGATGCGCAGCTGGCCTTCGGCCATGTTGCTTTGCTCGATCACGCAGAGTTTTCGCTGGAAACGCAAGAGCGCGTTGGCCTGATTGGCCGCAACGGCGCGGGCAAGTCCTCGCTGCTCAAGATTTTGGCGGGGATGGAAAAGCCCGATGACGGCAGCGTGCAGGTGCAAACCGGCACCCGCATTGCCTATGTGGCCCAAGAGCCCAACCTGAACCCCGAACACACCATTGCGCAAGCGGTGCTGGATGGCGTGGCCGAGATTGTGGCGGTGCGTGAGCGCTATTTTGCGGCGGCCGACGGCGAAGACCTGGATGCGCTGCAGTCGTTCATTGAAGCGCACGACGCCTGGAACCTGGAGCAGCGCGTCGAAGAAACCTTGCAGCGTCTGCATTTAAAAGGCGACGCGATTGTGGGCACCTTGTCTGGTGGCGTGCGCAAACGCGTGGCTTTGGCGCAGGCTCTGGTGGCGCAACCAGATGTACTTTTCTTAGATGAGCCCACCAACCACTTGGATCTGGATTCCATAGTCTGGCTCGAAGGCCTGCTGCGCGAGTTCAAGGGCTCCATCATTCTGATCACCCACGACCGATCTTTCTTGGACAACGTGGCAACCCGCATTGTGGAGTTGGATCGTGGCCAGCTGATGTCCTACCCCGGCAACTTCGCCGCCTATGTCACCAACAAGGCGGAACAGTTGGCGCAAGAAGCAGTCATCAACGCCAAGGCCGACAAACTGCTGGCCCAGGAAGAAATCTGGATCCGCAAGGGTGTTGAAGCCCGCCGTACCCGCGCCACCGCCCGTATTGTGCGCTTGAAAGAATTGCGTGCCGAGCACGCCGCCCGCCGTACCGCACAAGGCAGCGTCAAGATGGACGTGAGCAGCGGCGACAAGAGCGGCAAGCTCGTGGCCGAGCTAACCCATGTGAGCAAGGCCTTTGGTGAGCGCCAGATAGTGCGCGATTTCAGCGCCTCCATCTTGCGCGGCGACAAAATTGGCCTGCTGGGTCCCAACGGCGCTGGTAAGACAACCCTGCTCAAGCTCATTCTCGGCCAACTGCAGCCCGACCCCGCGCCCGCTGATGCCCCGGCACCCGAGCCCGGCAACAGCCCTTGGGGCACAGTGCGCCAGGGCACCAATATCACCGTCGCGTATTTTGACCAGATGCGTGACGCAATTGACCTGGACGCCACGCTGGAAGATTTCATCAGCCCCGGCAGCGAGTGGATCGAGATTGGCAACCAGCGCAAGCACGTGAAGAGCTATCTGGGCGATTTTCTCTTCTCGCCGGCGCGCGCCAACTCGCCCGTGCGCTCACTGTCTGGCGGCGAGCGCAATCGCCTGCTGCTGGCCCGCTTGTTTGCCCGCCCCGCCAATGTGCTGGTGCTGGACGAGCCCACCAACGATCTGGATATCGACACCCTGGATCTGCTGGAAGACTTGCTGCAGCAGTACGACGGCACAGTCTTCCTCGTCAGCCACGACCGTACCTTTTTGGACAACGTGGTGACCAGCATCATCGCGGCCGAGGGTGATGGACATTGGCGCGAGTACGAGGGCTCGGTGCAAGACTGGTTAACACAATCGCGCCGTGCACGCGAGATTGCCGAACAGCAAGCCAACAAAGCAGCCAAAGAAAGCAAAGCCGCGCCCGTTGCGCCCACGCCAGCACCGGCCAGCGCTCCAGCCGCCGCTGCCGCTCCCAAGCGCAAGCTGAGCTACAAAGACCAGCGCGAGCTGGACCAACTTCCTGGCCGTATTGAAGCCCTGGAGGCCGAGCAAAAAACCATTCAGACCGAGCTGGCCGATGGCAGCCTCTACAACAGCAATTACGAGCGAGCCGTCAGCTTGCAGCAGCGCGATGCAGCTATTGAAGAAGAATTGCTGGAAGCTTTGATGCGCATGGAAGAGCTGGCGAGTTAAATCAACGCCCCGATGGTTTCGAACAAGCTGCTGGCGTTTTATAAAGCGCCAGTAGCTTTTGTTTTGCCAGCCCCCTACACCGCAGCAACTTCATCCGTCTGCGCAAACTCAGCCCGAACCCGGCGGTAGACGTTCCAGAAGCTGGCGTCTTGCGTGCAAGCGTAGTTGATGCGCATGAGCGTTGAAGGCTGGCGGCTGGCATAGAACAGGCTGCCGGGGGCGATGAGGTAGTTTTCGTCCAGCATGCGCTGCGCCAGCACTTCGGTGTCCATGCCGGTATCTACCCAACCAAACATGCCCGCCGGCTCGGTCACAAACTGGCAGCCGGCCTGCTGCGCCAGTTGCACGCTGTGTTTGCGCGCGATTATCAGGTGGCTGCGCACGCGCTCAATGTGGCGGCGCAGCTGGCCGTTTTCTATGCACAGCGCCATGGCGCGCTCGGTCATTGCCGGGCTGGTGAGGGTGGATAAGAGCTTGGTGTCGAGCATGCGGTCCACCAGATCGGGGGGCGAAGCCATGTAGCCCACGCGCCAATTGGGCGCCAGAATTTTGGCGAAGCCGCTGACGTAGATGGTGCGCTGCAGGCTGTCCAACACCGTCAGGCGTGTGGCATGCTCGGGGGCGATGTGGCTGTAGGTGTCGTCTTCCACCACATAAAAGTTGAACTCCTGCGCCAACTGCAACACCTGATGCGCAGCCGCCGGATGCAGATTCTGGCTGGTGGGGTTATGCAACACGCTCACGCTCACATACAGCTTGGGCGCGTGGGTTTCGCAGTATTGGCGCATGACAGCCAAATCCGGCCCATCCACGCCACGCGGCACCGGCAGAACCCGCATCCCCAGCGCCGCCAAGCGTGCAAATTCAACGGACCAACCTGGCTCTTCCACCATGACGGCGTCACCCGCTTTGAGCAGGCTGCGGCTGACAATATCCAGCCCTTGCGTAGCGCCCACTGTGGTCATCACCTGGTCGCTGGCCACCGGCAAACCCAGCGCCTTGAGTTTGCCAGCCAGCAGCTCGCGCAACAGCTCGTCGCCCATCGGCACGCCATAGCCCCAAGACATGGTGTGCAGCTCTTCTGACGCCACCACTTTGCGCAGGGCCGAGGTCATGAACTGGTTTTGCAACCAGTTGGGAGGAAACATGCCTGCGCCCGGCTGCGGGTGCGTGGCCTTGTGCATCATGCCGCGGATCAGCGATGTGGCATTGATGCGCGCCGAGGCCGCCGGCATGGACAGCGACACTGCGTCTTTCAGCGTTCGGCTTTTGATCGCCGCGAGCGCTTCGCCGCTCGGCTCTGCTACCGCTTTGGCCACATAGTCGCGCACATAAAAACCGCGCTGGCGGCGTGACTCCACCAAGCCTTGGGCCTGCAGTAAATCGTAGGCGGCCACCACCGTATGCGGGCTGACGCCTTGCTGCGCCGCGCAGGCGCGCACCGATGGCAAACGCGTGCCCGCCGGCAGCAAACGCGAGCGAATGCGTTCAGCAAAGCGCTCGGCCAGTTGTTCAGTCAGGGTTTGGGTGGCGTCTCGGGTCAGCATGGTGTATCAATGGTTTCACCAATACAGTTTGCATGTTTGATCGCACATCTGTACTGCTACTGTATTGGTCATTTGACTATAGTAACGCTTGGCTCTGCCCAGCGCAAGCGCTGTCGCGGCAGCGATGCCCAAGCAGCATTGGCCTCGCCACAATGGCGGCTTTGCAGACCTGTAACCGCCCACATGACCACCACAATGACTGCTGTCGAATTCACTGCCTTTCTGGTATTGGCCACGGCGATGAGCTTTACGCCCGGCCCCAATACCACCATGGCCGCCACCATGGGCGCCAACTGGGGGCTCAAGCCCACCATGCGCTTTGTCTGGGGCGTGCCCGTGGGCTGGTGCGCATTGCTGCTGCTGTGTGCCAGTGGCGTGGGCGCGCTGGTCATGGCCGCGCCAGTGATGAAGACCGCCATCAAAGCGCTGGGCATTGCCTACCTGGTGTGGCTGGCCTACAAGCTGTCGGGCAGCGGCAAGCTGGCCGAAGCCCGCAGCAGCAGCCTGATCGGTTTTTGGCAAGGCGTGGGGCTGCAGTTTGTCAACGTAAAAGCCTGGTTGCTGGCTCTGGCCATTGTGGCGGGCTGGGTGGTGGGCTTTGAAGACCAGCTGGCCCGCCTCGCCATCGTGGTGCCGGTGATGCTGTTCTTCGCCTTCTCCAGCAACTTTCTTTACGCCTCGATCGGCGCCATGCTGCGCAGTTGGCTAGCCCAAGGCCAACGCCTGCTCTGGTTCAACCGTCTGATGGCCCTCGTGCTGGTGCTGACCGCCATCTGGATGGTCAAAGCCTGATTCTCCCCACTCTGCATTTTTTTGACTGAACACCATGACCGCCCTCTCCTCCACCCCACCGCTAGCGCCATCCGTCTCTGCCGCCGCGCAAGAGCGCAAAGGCATGTGGCTGGGCTTGCTGGGCGTAGCGGTGTTCTCGCTCACCTTGCCGATGACGCGGGTTGCCGTGGGCACGCCCGATGCGCCGCTGATGTCCGGCCTGTTCGTCGCCATGGCGCGTGCCGCCGTTGCCGGTGTGCTGTCGGCGCTGCTGCTGTGGTGGCAGAGTGCGCCATGGCCAACGCGCAAGCAATGGTGGTTGCTGGCACTGACCTCCTTGGGTGTGGTGTTTGGTTTTCCCTTGCTGACATCGCTGGCCATGCGCTATGTATCGGCCACGCACGCGGCTGTGATCACGGGTTTGCTGCCTCTGGCCACCGCTGCCGCCGGCGCCTTGCTGGCCCGCCAGCGCCCCAGCGCCGGCTTCTGGACCTGCGCTGTACTGGGCGCTGCCATGGTGGTGGGGTTTGCGGTTTACCAATCGGGCGGGCAGAGCCTGAGCATTCACCCGGCCGATGGTTTGCTGTTTGCCGCCATCGCGCTGGCCGCGCTGGGCTACGCTTTTGGCGCCCGGCTGTCGCAGCAAATGAAGCCAGCGCACGTGATTTGCTGGGCCTTGGTGATGGTGCTGCCCATCACGCTGCCGCTCACCTGGCTGAGCTGGCCAGCGCAGCCCCTGCCGCTGAGTGCCTGGGGCGCGCTGGGCTATGTATCGCTGTTCTCCATGTGGCTGGGCTTTTTCGCCTGGTACCAGGGTTTGGCGCTGGGCGGCACGGTACGGGTCAGCCAGATCCAGCTGGTGCAACCCATTTTGGCCATGCTGGTTGCCATTCCGCTGCTGGGCGAATCACTTGACGTTGTCAGTCTGGGATTTGGTCTGGCCATCATCGCCACCGTCGCACTTGGGCGGAAAATGAAGATCAACACGCCAGCCACAAGCTAGCCGGCCGCTGCCGCCCGCCGTGCGCAACCCCAGACGCCCGGCAGCCGCCACCTTGAAGAAAAAGCTGTATTCAGCACCTGCATTTGGATATGTGCGGCGCCAGCCACACATCAAGACGAGGAAAAAATGAGTAACTGGACCTTGGCAAAACGTGCCTCCACCATGAACCCTTCGGTGATCCGCGAGATCCTGAAAGTGACCGAAAAGCCCGGCATCATCAGCCTGGCCGGTGGCCTGCCTTCCCCCAAGACCTTCCCGATCGACGCTTTCAAGCAAGCGGCAGACAAGGTGTTGTCGCAAGACGGCGCTTCGTCGCTGCAGTACGCGGCCAGCGAAGGCTACGGCCCGCTGCGTGAGTTCATCGCCCAGCAACTGCCCTGGGAGATCAGCGCCGACCAGGTGCTGATCACCACCGGCTCGCAGCAAGGCCTCGATCTGGTGGGCAAGATTTTCCTGGACGAAGGCAGCCGCCTGCTGGTGGAAACGCCCACCTACCTGGGCGCACTGCAGGCCTTCTCGCCCCAGCAACCCAAGGTGGTGAGCGTGGAGAGCGACGAGCACGGCGTGATCCCCGCCGACTTGGACCGCAAGGTGGGCGAAGGTGCCGACAAGGCACGCCTGATCTACTTGCTGCCCAACTTTCAGAACCCCACCGGCCGCACCATGGACGAGGCGCGCCGCCAGGCTGTGGTCGACAAACTGGCCCAACTGGGCGTCCCCTTTTTAGAAGACAACCCGTATGGCGACCTGTGGTACGACGAAGAGCCTGCCGCGCCGCTGACCGCCCGCAACCCCGAAGGCGGCCTGTACCTGGGCTCTTTCTCCAAAGTGCTTGCCCCCGGCCTGCGCCTGGGCTACATCGTGGCACCCAAAGCGGTCTATCCCAAGCTGCTGCAAGCCAAACAGGCGGCCGATCTGCACACGCCTACCTTCAACCAGCGCATGGTGGCCGAGGTGATCAAGAACGGCTTCCTAGACCGCCATGTGCCCACCATCCGCGCTCTGTACAAAAAACAGCGCGATGCCATGCTGGCCGCCTTGCAAGAGAATTTTGCCGATCTGGATGTGCAGTGGACCAAGCCCGCTGGCGGCATGTTCCTGTGGCTGCGCATGCCCGAAGGCGTGGACACCGTGAAAATGCTGCCCGCCGCAGTGGAGCGCAACGTGGCCTATGTGCCCGGCGCCGCCTTTTATGCCGACGGGCCGGACAACCGCACCATGCGCCTGTCTTACGTCACTGCGTCTGAAGAACAGATCCGCACCGCCATCAAAGCACTCGCCGACACCGTGCGCGCAACGCTGGCACAAAAGTAAGCACACTGTGCTTGCTGGCAAGGCGGAGAGCCGCCTTGCCACCGCCCGCCCTGACTGCCAGAAACCTCTTCCAGTTGCGGCGGGCTTTCTTTACCCGCAACCCGGCAAGCGCTGCCAGCCCCAGGCTCGCAGCCCTGCACTACGAAAGCCATCCATGCTGAAAATCTGGGGCCGCATCACCTCCATCAATGTTCGCAAAGTCGTCTGGGCCGCCCAAGAATTGGGCCTGGCGTTTGAACGCATAGACGCTGGCGGCAAATTCGGCGGCACGCAGACGCCAGAGTTCCTGGCCCGCAATCCCAACGCCCTGGTTCCCGCCATCGAGGACGGCGAAGACGCTTTCCAGGTGACGCTGTTCGAATCGAACGTGATCGTGCGCTACCTGTGTGCCCGCTACTCGCCCGGCGTGCTCTACCCAGCCGCACTGTCCCAGCGTTTTGATGCCGAGCGCTGGATGGATTGGCAACAAACCAGCATGAACCCGGCAGGCCGCGATGCTTTCATTCAACTGGTTCGCACTGCGCCTGAGCAGCGCGACAGCGGCAAGATTGCTGCATCCATCACCGCCATGCAAGCGCAGTTGCAATTGCTGGAACAGCACTTGGCGCAACACCGCTTTGTGCAAGGCAATGCCTTCGGCATGGCCGATATTCCGCTAGGTTGCGAAATCCACCGCTGGTGGGGCCTTCCCGGCGCTGACTACCAGCGCCCAGGCTACCCGCACATCGAACGCTGGTTCGCTGCGCTGCAAGCACGGCCTGCAGCGCGTGGCGTGCTGGACCTGCGTGTGGAATAAGCAACGCAATACCCGCTACAAACCCATCAGAAGATCAGCAAGGATTCAGCCATGCGCCAACGCCGCTTCATGCAAATGGATGTGTTTGCCGAACAAGCCCTGCAAGGCAATGCCTTGGCTGTGGTGCTGGACGGCGAAGGCCTCAGCGACGCCGACATGCAAGCCTTTGCGCGCTGGACCAATCTGTCCGAAACCACTTTCGTGCTGCCACCCACGGCAGATGCCGCAGCCCGCGGCGCAGACTACCGCGTGCGCATCTTCACGCCTGCCGGCGAGCTGGCCTTTGCCGGCCACCCGACGCTTGGCACATGCCAGGCCTGGCTGAACGCAGGCGGCAGCGCCCAACAAAACAGCGTGGTCGTGCAAGAGTGCGCAAAGGGTTTAATCCGCATTGCCCGCGCCACTGGCAACGACAACCCGGGCCTGGCCTTTGCTGCACCACCTTTGCAACGCAGCGAAGTCCCCGAGCCACTGCAAGCCGAAGTATTGGATGCGTTGCAATTGCAGACCGCCGATCTGCTTGCCGCGCAATGGCTGGACAACGGCTCGCGCTGGATGGGCTTGCTCATGCGCAAGGCCGATGTGCTGCCACGGGCCCTGCCCAATGCCGAGGCACTGCAACGCCTGGGCGTCAAAGCCGGGCTTTGCGCCTGGCACACGCCTACGCCGCATGCAGAACCGGTGCTGGAAGTGCGCGGCATCACCCTCACTGCCCACGGCATTGCCGAAGACGCCGCCACCGGCAGCCTGAATGCCAGCCTGGCCCAATGGTTGAGCGCCACCGGCCAAGCCCAGCTGCCCTACCGCGTACACCAGGGCACAGCCATTCAGCGTGCCGGCCGCATGCGTTTGTACACCGACGACCAAGGCCAGTTGTGGGTGCAAGGCCAGGTGCATGGCGTGCTCGACGGCCTGGTCACGCTTTAAACAAATCCAACCCCATTCCCAAGGAGTTCTTATGCGCGCACGCGCCTTCATGCAAGTCGATGTTTTTTCCGAAACCGCTTACCAGGGCAACCCGCTGGCCGTGGTGCTGGATGGCGAAGACCTGAGCGACGAGGCCATGCAGGCTTTTGCGCGCTGGACCAATCTGTCCGAAACCACCTTCTTGCTGCCTCCTAGTGAAGCCGGCTCAGCGGCGGGGGCAGACTACCGCGTCCGCATCTTCACACCAGGCGGCGAGCTGCCATTTGCTGGCCACCCCACCCTTGGCAGTTGCCACGCCTGGCTGGCCGCAGGCGGCCAAGCCAAACAGGCCGGCACGGTGGTGCAGGAATGCGCCAAAGGCCTGGTGCCGCTGCGCGTGGATGCGCAAACCGGGCGCCTGGCGTTTGCCGCGCCAGCGCTCAGCCGCAGCGCCATCAGCAACGAAGAGCTGGCCCCGGTTTTGCAGGCTGCGGGCTTGCAGGCCCAGCAAGTAATCGCCAGCCAAAAACTGAACAACGGCCCGCTGTTCTGGACCTTGCTGCTGGACGACGCAGACACGGTATTCGGCCTGCAGCCCAATGCAGCCGCGTTGCACGCCCTGGGCTTAGAACTGGCCGTGGCAGCCATCTACCCGCAAGCGGGCAAAGCCTTGATCGGCCGCGCCAGCCGCGAGGCACGCGCATTTGCCAGCAACACCCATGACGGAGCCAGCGCCGATCCCGACGTGGAAGTGCGCGTCTGGTTCAACACCGGCACCAGCCTGTCGGAAGACCCGATCACCGGCAGCCTGAACGCCAGCCTGGCACAGTGGCTGCTGGCCGAAGGCCAAATCCAGGCGCCGTACCTGGCCAGCCAAGGCGTCAACCTGGACCGCTCTGGCAGCGTCAACATCAGCCAGGATGCCAGCGGCCAAGTCTGGGTGGGCGGCCAGGTGAGCAACTGCATCAACGGCACGGTACGGCTATGAACCCGGCCCAGCTCGACCATCTGGTGGTGATGGCCCACAGCCTGGACGAAGGCGTGCAATGGTGCGAAGCGACCCTCGGCGTAACACCTGACGCTGGCGGCCAGCACGCCTTCATGGGCACGCACAACCGCTTGCTGCGCACCAGCAGCGCCGCTTTCTCCAACAGCTACCTGGAAATCATCGCCATCGACCCTGCCGGCCAGGCGCCCGCCAGCCAGCGCTGGTTCGACATGGACCATGCCGCCCTGCGCAACACAGTGGAAAACCACGGTCCACAGCTCATTCACTGGGTGGCGCGTGTCCCCGATATCGGTGCCAGCACACAAGCGCTCCATGCGCTGGGCCTGATGGCGGGCCAGCCACAGGCCGCCAGCCGCCAAACTCCACGCGGCTTGCTGGAATGGCAAATCGGCCTGCGCAGCGACGGCCAGCGCTTGCTCGACGGCTGCCTGCCCACTCTGATCCACTGGGGCGCCATCCACCCCGAAACCAGCATGCAGGACCACGGCGTGCAGTTGCTTAAGTTGGAGCTGCAGCACCCGCAAAGCGAAACGCTGGCAGGCGCTTTGCGCAATTTGGGTCTGCCTGCAAAAGCAGCGGTGCATGTGAGCTACAGCGCCACCCCTTCCCTCAAGGCTCAACTGCAAACCCCTAAGGGGATTGTTGAGCTGCGCAGCCTGGCGTAAGCCATCTACCGACACAGGAATTTTCATGCAACACCCCGCCCTGCCCAGCCTGACCGAGATCCAAGCGGCCTCACTCGTGGTCTACGAAGAATTTCAGGCCACGCCCCAGTACCGCTGGCAACTGCTCAGCGAACGGGTGGGCGCCGAATGCTGGCTCAAGCACGAGAACCACACGCCGGTAGGCGCATTCAAGATCCGCGGCGGACTGACTTACTTTGCCCAGATGGCCGCACGCAATGCCTTGCCGGCCGAGGTGATCAGCGCCACACGCGGCAACCACGGCCAAAGCATTGCCTGGGCAGCGCGGCGCCACGGCGTGCGCGCCACCATCGTCGTACCGCATGGCAACTCGGTGGAAAAGAACGCCGCCATGCGTTCTTTGGGTGCGCAATTAGTGGAACACGGCGAGGATTTTCAGGCCGCACGCGAACATGCCATTGCCCTGGCCAAAGAGCGCGGCGCGCATATGGTGCCCAGTTTTCACCCCGATCTGGTCAGCGGCGTCAGCACTTATTGGTGGGAGTTTTTGCGCGCCGTGCCGCACATGCAAACCGCCTATGTGCCCATTGGCCTGGGCTCCGGCGCTTGCGCCGCCGTGGCGGCCAAACTGGCTTTGCAGCACCCGGTGCGCATTGTCGGCGTGGTCAGCACGCTGGCCACTACCTACCGCGACTCAATCGCCGCCGGCCAGGTGGTGGAAGCTGCCGTCTCCACCCAGATCGCCGACGGCATGGCCGTGCGCCGTGCCGATCCGCAGGCCCTGTCCATCCTGCGCCAGCACCTGGACCGCATCGTGGCGGTCAGCGACGAAGAAGTCACAAAAGCCATGCAGCTATTGTTCAGCGATACCCACAATGTCGCCGAAGGCGCAGGGGCGGCAGCGCTGGCAGCTGCTTTGCAGGAGAAGGCGCACATCGCTGGCCAAGCCGTGGGTTTGGCGCTGACGGGCGGCAATGTCGACGCGGCGGTGTTCGCCCAGGTCTTGCAAGCCCGAGGCGGCTGACGCGCTGCCCAAGCCGGGGCTGTGCAACAATCGAAGCTTCGCAAACCAGCCCGCACACGCCATCTGCAGGGTCTCCGCCCCGGTTCGGAGCCCCGCTCGCCACCATGAGCCTATCGATCCCAGCTGCCGCCCAAGCTTGCACCATCGCGGTGGTCATCCCCAGCTACAAGGTCACGCGCCACATCCTAGCCGTCATCCAGAACATCGGCCCCGAGGTCGATCGCATCTATGTGGTGGACGATTGCTGCCCCGACCATAGTGGCCGTTTTGTGCAAGAGCACAACCGCGACCCACGGGTGAGCGTGCTGTTCAATGAGGTCAACCTGGGCGTAGGCGGCGCCGTCATGGCGGGCTACCGCGCTGCCATTGACGACGGCTTTGACATCATCGTCAAGATCGACGGCGACGGCCAGATGGACCCGAGCCTGCTGCCGCGCTTTGTGGCGCCGATCATCAGCGGCCGCGCCGACTACACCAAGGGCAACCGCTTCTACGACCTGGAAAAAATCGCACGCATGCCCAAGATGCGCATCTTTGGCAACGCCGTGCTGTCGTTCATGGCCAAGTTCTCCAGTGGCTACTGGAGCAGTTTTGACCCCACCAACGGCTACACCGCCATTGCAGCCAGTACTGCAGCGAAGCTGCCTTTGCACCGCATCAGCCGCAGCTACTTTTTTGAAACCGACATGCTGTTTCGGCTGAACACGGTTCGGGCCGTCGTCCTCGATATTCCGATGGACGCCAAATACGAGACCGAGTTCAGCAACCTCAAAATCTCACGGATTCTGGGCGAGTTCTTCTACGGCCACTTCCGCAATTTCTGCAAGCGTATCTTCTACAACTACTACTTGCGCGGCATGTCCGTCGCATCGCTGGAGTTGCCGCTGGGGCTGGCCTTGATCGGCTGGGGTGCCTGGTTCGGCGGCCACCATTGGATGCGCTCGATCAGCGCAGGCGCAGTCACCAGCGCAGGCACGGTGATGATCAGCGCCTTGCCCATCATGCTGGGCGTGCAGCTCTGCCTGGCCTTTATCGCCTTTGACGTGGCATCCGAGCCCACCAGCTCGCAGCGCCACCTGGACGATGTGGTTTGACCTGGGGCTGACTGCGGTTGACGCGTCCTGAACTGGCTGCGTAAATCGCCTTTAAGCAGCCCGTCTTGTACCGCGCGCCAAAGCAAGAGCACTACGCCGGGCGCGCAGGCCGCCATTCCAGTGCACTGATTTCCTGCAACAACCGCGCCAGCTGCAACCCTGCCGCCGACACCACCGCTTGGCCTTTCGCTGCGGTGGCGCCTGCTGCGTTGCCCACCGCTCCGCAAGGGTTGTAGTCTTCAATGGCCCAGCCCATCTTGGCACTTTTGCCGTTGCCCAGAATGGCGAAATGCTGGGCGCGGTCTTGCGATGTGGAGTGGAAGCAGCCGGCCAGATCCATCTGCACCAGCTCGGGCGCCAGGTGCAGCATCATCGAGGTTTCGACTTCGCCGCCATGGATGCCGAAGCGATGCTCTTGGGCGCTGAACAGCCCGGTCACCTCGCTCGGCAGCGGCAGGTTGCCCCAGCTGCTGCTGTACACCAGCATGCCGTGTGCGATGCGCAGCTCGCGCGCGACGATGTCCATCACCGCCACCTGCCCGCCGTGGGTGTTGAACATCAGCAGTTTTTGAATGCCGGCACGCGCCACAGCGTTGCCCATGGCGGTCCACAGATCGATGATGAGCTTGGGCGGCAAGCTCAGGGTGCCGGGAAAGTTCAGGTGCTCGGTGCTCAGGCCGACGTTTTGCGCGGGAAGCAACAGTACTGGCACATCAGCGGGCAATTGCGGCAAGGCGGCATCGACAATGCCTTGCAGCAAAGTGGCATCCACTGACACGGGCAAATGCGGGCCGTGCTGCTCGACTGCACCGACAGGCAAGACAGCCACCGTCCGCGCGGCCAAGCCACTGGCCTGCGCCTCAGCAAACTCGCGCGTGCTGATGTGGGACCAGTGGCGGGATGACCAGTGCAGCGCGGCAGAAGAAGAATCAGGCATGTGTCAAAACCTCGCATCCGCGCTTGGCGCGCCCGATGCTTGCAAACAGGAAATGGGTAGACGATCTTACCGCTTGTCGCCCTGCAAGAGGCAACGCGCATCCGCTATGCTGCGCGAATGCAGCGTGAACCGACAAACGCACCCAACACCCGCCTGCAGTGGCGCTCTACCGATCCCGCACTGCGAGCCATCGATGCTCTCCGGCTCGTTGGCGGCTTGTCGCTCTACTTTGCCGCATGCCTGCTCGCCTGCGGCTTGATTGCGTTTGCCTTGGTGTCAGTGGCGGTATTGCTGCGAGGAGAAGACTGGTTGGCAATTGCCGCGGGCTGGCTGGATCCGGAACTGTGGCTGGGTGGCGCACTGCTGTCGGTGGGCTTGTCTTCCACGCTGTTGCCATGGATGCTGCTTTTCCGCGATGTCGAGGCCTTTTGCTTTGACAGCGATACACAGATGCTGGAGACCGTGGAGCGTCGCGCCTGGTTTTCGCCGCAAACCTGCAGCAGGCCTTTCAGCGCCATTCAGTCTGTGTTGCCGGTCCACTCCGGCTCCAGCAATATGCTGCTGGTTGATGTGCTCAATGCCCGTGGCAAGCCGCAGCGGCTGGAGCTGGGCAAGGGCCTGCCTCTGGCCACCATCGAGGCGTATGCCCGCTGGCTGGCGCCCCATCTGGGCGACAGGCTGCGGCCCACGCATGTTTACAGCGACTGAGTGGCCTGCGCCTCTTTCAAACGCCGGTACAAGGTTTGGCGGCTGATGCCCAATTGCTTGGCCGCTTGCGAGACATTGCCGCGGCATTGCTGCAAGCTTTGCGCAATGGCGGTGTGCGAGAGGCTCTTCAAATTGGTAGCAGGCAAGCTGGCCGCTGCCTCAGGCTCGGCATACGTCACTGCTTGAGGCGCGCCTTCGCGGTAGCGCAGCAACTCTTGCGCCAAATCGTCGGACAGGTGCGCCCAGCCGATCGTGTCTTCGCCCGCTTGCAACAGAGCCGATGCGGTTTGAAGCGCATTGGCGTATTCGCGCAAATTGCCCGGCCAGGGGTAATGCGCCATGGCCACGGCCAAATCGGTGTGCAGGCGCACCGCCGCGCCTGGGTTGAACTGCGCCAGCAGCTTGTGGGTAATCGCCTCACGGTCGCTGCGTTCGCGCAGCGCCGGCAGTTGCACGGCCAGCCCGTTAATGCGGTAGAACAGATCAGAGCGGAAACGCCCTTGCGCTACCGCCTCGCGCAGGTTGTGGTGGGTGGCGCAGATAAGCTGGAAATCCAGCGGCTGCGCCTTACCGCCGCCCAACGGCGTGATTGAGCGCTCTTGCAGCACGCGCAGCAAGCGGGTTTGCAACGCCAACGGCATGTCACCAATCTCGTCCAGCAGCAGCGTGCCGCCTTGGGCTTCGCGCAGGCGGCCGATCTGGCCTTCGCGCCGCGCGCCGGTGAAAGCGCCCGATTCATAGCCAAACAGTTCGGCCTCGATCAGGTGCTCGGGAATCGCCGCACAGTTGATGGCCACAAAGGCCCGTGCGCGGCGCTCGCTGCTCTCGTGCAAGGCGCGGGCAAACAGCTCTTTGCCGACGCCCGATTCGCCCTGCACCAGCAAGGCAATGCCTTTGTCCAGCACGCGCCGTGCACGCTCGGCGGCAGTGCGCCAGCGCTCGTCACCCGTATCCAATTGCGCCAAAGCATCCACACGTCCCACGCTTGGTACTGAAGCCGGATGGACCGCTGTGGATGGCGCTCTCAGGCTGCGCGCCTGCAGCTCTTTGTCGGTGAGCACCAAGCGCGCAAACACGGCCCGGCCGCTGTGCAAGGGCAGCGCCTGCACCGCGTCTCCAGGAAAGCGCCCCTGCGCCAGCCACTGGTTCAGCGGCATGGGACTGATGTCTTGCCACTGCAAGCTGCCCCAATCAGCCGCTGCGATTTTCAGCGCCTGCATCGCGGCTCGGTTGCCGCCCAGCAGCGTGCCATCGGGCGCCAGCGCCAGAATACCTTCGGCCGCTGTGCCCACACCTTCGGCTTGCGTGTGAAAGTGCAGACGCCAGTCGCGCTGGTGGCGCGAGAGCATCCAGCGATTTTCGATCATGCGCGCTGCCGTGGTCGCCAGCCCCAAGGTGTGCGGCTGTGATTGGCGTTGGTCGCCAGAGATATCGAGCACGCCCAGCAACTGACCTTGCGCACTGAAGATGGGCGATGCCGCGCAAGTCAAAAAGCCATTGGCCTCCAAAAAGTGTTCCGCACCTTCCACGCGCAGCGGCTTGGCCTCTACCAAAGCTGTGCCAATGGCGTTGGTGCCACGCGCCTCTTCGGTCCAGATCGCCCCGCTGCGCAAAGCTACGCGCTCAGCCTTGCTCAAAAACGGCGCATCGCCCAGCGTGTGAAGCAGGGTCGATTGCGGGTTGGCCAGAACGACCATGCTGTGGCTGTCCTGGATCTGCTCGAACACATAGTCCATCACCGGCCGGGCAATGGCCAGCAGGTCTTCGCTGCGCGAGAGCACCTGCCGCATCTCGCTGCTGGTGAGCGGGTCTTGCGCCTGCGCCCGGCCCACCGGTTGCACGCCCGCCCGCAGGCTACGTTGCCATGAGCTGGCAATGCGCTCTTGTACGGCGCCCGGCGGGCACTCGCCATGCGCCAGCAAATGCACACGCGCCTGGCGCAGCACCTGCGAGGTGATCTGAGGGTCCATGCCTGTCTCCTGGTTGGGCCCGTCTGCGCAGGCTCTGGTCCGAACATGTGGGTACCAGTATAGAAAAAGCCAACGGCCTGCCAAGAGGCCATGTCCACATAGCTGTCCAAGTGTTCCAGATTGGAACAGTGACAGTGTCAGCACTTGTTCCACCGTCGTCCGCAGGCCAGAGCACCTGTCATACAAATCAAGCAGTTAAGCCTGAAAATTTGCTGGCACGCATCTTGATAGGTGAACTGTGACTCGCCGCACTTTGCCAGCAAGAGCAAGCGCGAATCAGGCCACATTCACCATTCCATCGACAGGAGACACAGCCATGCAATACGCTTTCCCCGGCCAATCCGGCGCCAAGATCAGCTACAAGAAGCAATACAACAACTACATTGGCGGCAAGTGGACCGCCCCGGTCAAGGGCCAGTACTTTGACGTGATCTCGCCCATCAACGGCAAGGTCTACACGCAAGCCGCCCGCTCTACCGCCGAAGACATTGAACTGGCGCTGGATGCCGCCCACGCCGCGGCCGATGCCTGGGGCAAAAAATCGGCTACCGAGCGCGCCAATGTGCTGCTGCAGATTGCCGACCGCATCGACGCCAACACCGAGCTGCTGGCCTACGCGGAAACCGTGGACAACGGCAAAGCCATCCGCGAAACGCTGAACGCCGATATTCCGTTGTCGGCCGACCACTTCCGCTACTTTGCCAGCGCACTGCGCACGCAAGAAGGCGGTATCAGCGAAATCGACCACACCACCGTGGCCTACCACTACCATGAGCCGCTTGGCGTGGTCGGCCAGATCATTCCCTGGAACTTCCCCATTCTGATGGCCGCCTGGAAGCTGGCGCCCGCCATCGCTGCCGGCAACGCCGTGGTGCTCAAACCCGCCGAATCCACACCCATCAGCCTGCTGATCCTGGTGGAACTGATCGAAGACCTGCTGCCGGCGGGCGTGCTCAACGTCGTCAACGGTTTTGGCCGCGAAGCCGGCATGCCGCTGGCCAGCAGCAAGCGCATCCAGAAGATCGCCTTCACCGGCTCTACCAGCACCGGCCGCGTCATCGCCCAGGCTGCGGCCAACAACCTGATTCCCGCCACGCTGGAGCTGGGCGGCAAGTCGCCCAACATCTTCTTTGCCGATGTGATGGACAAGGACGACGCCTACCTGGACAAGGCCATCGAAGGCCTGGTGCTGTTCGCCTTCAACCAGGGCGAGGTCTGCACCTGCCCGAGCCGCGCACTGATCCATGAATCGATCTACGAAAAGTTCATGGAAAAAGTGCTCAAGCGCATTGCCGCCATCAAGCACGGCAACCCGCTGGACACCGACTCGATGATGGGCGCGCAGGCCAGCAAGGAGCAGTTGGTCAAGATCACCAGCTACCTCGATCTGGGCAAGCAAGAAGGCGCCGAAGTGCTGATTGGCGGCGCGCAAGCCAAGCTCGGCGGAGATCTGGATGGCGGCTACTACGTGCAGCCCACCGTGTTCAAGGGCCACAACAAAATGCGAATCTTCCAGGAAGAAATCTTCGGCCCGGTCCTGGCTGTGACCACCTTCAAAACCGAGGAAGAAGCGCTGGAGCTGGCCAACGACACGCTCTACGGCCTGGGCGCCGGCGTGTGGAGCCGCAACGGCAACGTCGCCTACCGCATGGGCCGCGCCATCAAGGCAGGCCGCGTGTGGACCAACTGCTACCACCACTACCCAGCCCACGCGGCCTTTGGCGGCTACAAGGAATCGGGCATCGGCCGTGAGAACCACAAGATGATGCTCGACCACTACCAGCAAACCAAGAACCTGCTGGTGAGCTACTCGGAGAACAAGCTGGGCTTCTTCTGATCGCAGCGCCCGGCAGGCCTGGGCAATAAGGCAGCTGCACGCTACCATGCAGTTGCCTGATGCCAGGCCTGACACACCGGCGCATCACCAGCTTGATGCGCCACCAGCGGCTGACGCTCAGCCGCTTTTCCTTTGAGAGCAGGAGCATGCCATGGTCGACAAAGTCATTGCCACCCCCGCAGCGCTGGAGCTGATCGAGCTGCTCAAAAGCAAATACGGCCCTGGGCTGATGTTCCACCAGTCGGGCGGTTGCTGCGACAACAGCGCAGCCAACTGCTACTTGCTCGGCGAGCTGACCATCGGCCAGGGCGACGTCTATCTCGGCGATATCGGCGGCTGCCCGTTCTACATTGGCAAAGCGCAGTACGAGTACTGGCGCCATACCCAGCTCATCATCGACGTGATCGATACCCACGGCGGCGGCACCTTCTCGCTCGAAGGGCCGGAGGGCAAGGCCTTCCATACGCGCTCGCGCGTTTTCAGTGATGAAGAGCTGCAAGCCCTGGCGCAAGAGCAAGCAATTGCAAACAATCCCTGACACAGCAGGCTTTTTGGCCACAGCCGCACCCGCCAAAGCAGGCGCAACAAGCACTCTTTTCTGTTGTTTATCAAAAAGATAGAAATACCCTGCAAAGCACTCCGCACACTTTGTTGCAATGCAGCATTCACCGTTTCTCCCTACAATTTGTACTGGTTGTTCAAGAAACGATGAGGAAACCATGACGACACGCCGCACCCACGCCTCTGTGCAGAACCTGGCCACCAAAAGCCTGGAGCTGTCGCTGGCCGCGCCCCAAGTGGTGGCCCAGCGCGTCACCCGCATGATGACGGCCGGCCCCAACCCCTCGGCCCGCGACCAGCAGGAATTCATGCGCATGGGCAACGAAAAAGTCGTCGCCTTCTACGAATCCTGGGTCGGCATGTGGAGCCAGGCCTACACCTCGTACTGGCAAGCCGCTGCCAGCATGGCCTCGGTCCCACAATTGCTTACGCCCACGGCCAGCAACCCTTTCGCGCCTTTTGGCGTCAGCAAAGCCACCAAGCGCATGGTAAAAGAGCAAGTGCACGCAGTGACGGATGTGCTCAACGCCGGCATCAGCCCCGTGCACGCCAAGGCGGTAAGCAATGCCAAGCGCTTGTCGCGCAGCAAGCGTTAAGACCAAGTATTTGAATCAAAAGAGCTGCTGGCGCCCCTTTACGGAGCGCCAGCAGCTCTTTTTTTGATAGTTTTAGCAGGCGACTTGGCAGTTGTTTTTGTAGGCACTGCCTCTGCCAATGCCTTTTTCCCTGTTGCAGGCCGAGGCCGTGCTACTGGATGGGCCACTGCTTTCTTGGACGCCGTTTTTTTCTTCGCCGCCGATGGCTGAACCACTTGCTTGCTCTCCGCCACCAGCCGAGGAAAGCGCACACTTTTACCATCAGGCAGGCATTGCAAATCCTGTCGCCTGATCAGTTCCACCAGAACCTGCTGAGCAAGTTCCGGAGCTTCGGCTTGCTTGCCAATATGCGCCTGAATTGTCTTCAACAGAGCGCCCTGGGTACTCGGCAAATTGGCCTGCATCTTTTGAAGGCTGGCGACAACCCGCTTGGCATACACAGAGCAAGCGGCAGGAGCCATCTTTGGAGCCGCTGTCCCGTTGTTCGCTGCTAACGAGGCCTCGCCCATACTCCTCTTTTTCGCCGTCTTTTTCGGCACCACAGGCGAAGCCCTCTCAGCCGCTATTTCAGCAGCAGTAGCCAATGCTGGGCAAGCCACGCGGTCCAGGCCAAGCTGACCAAGCCGCCTCTGCGCAAGTCCACAAGCCTGTGCTGCAAGCGCCTCTCTGCCAAGGGCGCCTTCTGGAATCCAGTCCAGCGCCTTGGCATGCATGTCTTTTTGCTCCCAAGCCTGGTTACGCGCCTTACTCTTTCGGCGGTGCACTATGAGCCGCCACGCAATTTGTGCAGCGCTGGGCCGATCAACCGGCGCAACAGAAGGCAATTGAGCGACCGCCTTTTTTTGGTATCCGACACGGCTGACAGAAAACTTCAACAGGCGCGCATGTTCCACCATGGCGTCGTAGCCTTTGTCGTTGGCAATCACCACGAACTCGTCGCCCTTCTTGCTGGACGATAGATAGCCGGTATAAAAACAAAGCTGAAAATCCAGCGCATTCTTACCAGTGCCAGCACGCGGAACCAGAGTGACCTGCTCCCCACCAAAGCATTGCACATGGCTGCTGGTTTCCACTTCCTGTGAAGGCCCATGCAGCAACCAGACGTCGGTGGCATGGGGAACCAGGGCCAAAAGCGCCTTGCCATCGGGCTGAACATTCTCCCAATCCACCAGCAAATGCACACGGGGCCGCTCAGGCGATGCGGCAGCCACTGACGGAGCAGGCAATTCAGGGCGCTTGGAGGGATGCTTGATGGCATTTTTACGCAGCTTGGCCTCTACCGCCTCTTCGATGTTCACATCCGTGTGGTCGGCCAATTGCAGCAAATACAGCAGCACATCGGCTATTTCATCAGCAATCGCCTCCTTCTTGGTCGGGTCTCGCGTCAGACCGCGCGACTCAGGCAATGTGCTCCACTGAAAGTGCTCCATCAGCTCCGCGGCTTCCACCATCAAGGCCATCGCCAGGTTTTTAGGCGCGTGGTAGGGCTGCCAGTCTCGGGCTGTAGCAAAGTCGCGCAGCCGCCGCTGCAAGGCTTTTATGTCCATGGCATTTCTTTCTTGTTTCAAGCTGGCAGTTCGCGCTCAGCCAGCGCCAGTTTTCGCTCAGTTTTCGTTCTGCTGCAAAGCCCACATGCCGGCATAGCGCCCGCCAAGCGCCAGCAGCTGCGCATGTGTGCCGCGCTCGATGATGCGGCCGGCGTCCATCACCAGAATTTCGTGTGCGTCCACCACAGTGGACAAGCGGTGCGCAATCACCAAAGTGGTTTTGCCCTGGGCGGCATGCTGCAGCTCTTGCTGGATAGCGCGCTCGTTGGCCGAATCCAGCGCTGAGGTGGCCTCGTCAAAAATCAGGATCGGCGGGTTTTTCAACAGCGTGCGTGCAATGGCCACGCGCTGTTTTTCACCGCCAGAGAGCTTCAGGCCGCGCTCGCCTACACGGGTGGCGTAACCATCGGGCGTGGCGGCAATCATGCTGTGGATACGCGCCGCTTGCGCCGCCTGCACCACCTCTTCGTGCGTTGCACCCGGGCGGCCGTAGGCGATGTTGTACTCCACCGTGTCGTTGAACAGCACAGTGTCTTGCGGCACGATGCCGATCGCGCGGCGCAGGCTGCTTTGGGTGATCTGGCGAATATCTTGCCCGGCGATGCGGATGGCGCCTGCCTGCACATCGTAAAAGCGGAAGAGCAGACGCGCCAAGGTTGATTTGCCCGCGCCCGAAGGGCCCACCACGGCCACGGTTTTACCCGCTGGCACCACAAAGCTCAGGCCCTGCAGAATCGGGCGTTCAGGGTGGTAGGCAAAGTACAC
Source organism: Comamonas trifloxystrobinivorans (assembly GCF_043359985.1). Lineage (NCBI taxonomy): Bacteria > Pseudomonadati > Pseudomonadota > Betaproteobacteria > Burkholderiales > Comamonadaceae > Comamonas > Comamonas trifloxystrobinivorans. Next base: position 278,747 of record NZ_JBHZGV010000006.1, on the reverse strand, counting down.
ATCGTCAAAGCGCACATCGGGCTCTCCCGCCAGCTGCAAGGGCATGGCGCCGGGAGCGTCGGCCACTTCGCGCTCTTTGTCCATCAGGTTAAACATGCGGTCCAGATCGGTCAGGCTTTGCTTGATTTCGCGGTACAAGGTGCCCAGAAAGTTGAGTGGTATGTAGAGCTGGATCATGAAGGCATTGATCATGACCAGATCACCCAGGCTCAACTTGCCGTCGACCACGCCTTGCGTGGCGCGCCACAACATGGCCACCAGAGCGACCGCAATGATGAGCTGCTGCCCGCTGTTGAGCAGGCTCAGGCTGCTTTGGCTCTTGAGGCGGGCGCGGCGCAGTTTTTCCAGATCCTGGTCGTAGCGCTGCGCTTCGAACTGCTCGTTGTTGAAGTACTTGACGGTTTCGTAGTTGAGCAGCGAATCGATGGCCTTGCTATGCGCTGATGAGTCGATCAAATTCGCCTCGCGCCGATACTGCGTGCGCCATTGCGTGACGGTCACCGTGAACGTGATGTAGACCGTGAGCGCAATGATGGTGATGAGCGCAAACCAGATGTCGAACTGAATGGCCAAAATGCCGAGCACCAGCACCAGCTCGATCAAGGTGGGGATGATGCTGTAGAGCGAGTAAGAGATGAGGGATTCGACGCCTTTGACGCCACGCTCAATATCTCGCGTCATGCCACCGGTTTGGCGCTCCAGGTGAAAGCGCAGGCTCATGCCATGCAGGTGCTCGAAAGTCTGCAGCGCAATCGAGCGCGCCGCGCCCTGTGTGGCTTTGGCAAACACCAATTCGCGCAGCTCGCCAAACACCGAGGTCAGCAAACGCAAGCCACCGTATGCCAGCAACAAACCCACCGGCACCACCAGCAAGGCCTGCGCGCTGCCGGGTTTGATATCGAGCGCATCCACCACATGCTTGAGCAGCACGGGCACGCCTACGTTGGCCACTTTGGCACCCACCATCAGCACCAGCGCTGCCAGCACGCGCCATTTGTAGGCCCACAGATACGGCAGCAGCCGCCTCAGGGTCTGGCCATCGTTGGATTCGGGTTTACCCTTGGTTTGAGCAGGGCTTGTTGGGGGAGGGGCTTCCTGGTCACGGCGCATGGGGGACAATTGTCGAATTGTTATCTCCCTCGATTGTGCCCATGAATACCGTCCGCACCGCATCTGACCAGCTCCCGACCGACAAGGAACTGGTGCTGCGCGTCATCCCCATGCCTGCCGACTGCAATGCCAATGGCGATATTTTTGGCGGTTGGGTCATGTCGCAGGTAGATCTGGCCGGCTCGGTGCTGCCGCTGCGCCATTCGCGTGGCCGCACGGTGACGGTGGCAGTGAATGAATTCATCTTCAAGCAGCCCGTGCGCGTGGGCGACATTCTGTCGTTCTACGCCAAGCTGGCCCGCGTGGGCACCACCTCGATGACGGTGGAAGTGGAAGTGGTGGCCGAGCGCCTGTCCATGCAAGGCCAGTTCATCAAGGTGACCGACGCCACGCTGACCTATGTGGCCATCGACGAAGAAGGCCACCCGCGCAAGGTGCCACCGCTGCCGGCCCAATAAGCCTGGATAAAGCCGGGCCAATGACCCAACAAAAAGCGCTGCCTCGGCAGCGCTTTTGCTTGGTGATCCACCCTTGTCGGGCGCCGGTTCAAACCAGGCTTTCCACGGCTTTTTCCACTTTGGCGGCAGCATTGCTGACCACCGCGCCAAGGCCGCTTTTGCGCGTGCTGTTCGAGCACTCGATCTCGCCGGTGAGCTGGCCGCCCTCTTCGATGATGACCTTGCCATAGCGAATCTTGCCGTGCACGCGGCCGCTGCCAAAGATGACCAGCTTGTCGCGCACCGTCAGATTGCCTTCGAACTCGCCATGGATCTCGGCGATATCGATCTCGGCCGAGCCGCGGAAGGCACCTTCGGCGGTGATCTGGATCACGCGCGAGTTCATGGTGGCTTCGACCGTGCCCTCGACCACCAAGGTGTCGCAATCGGTGATTTCAACGCCCTTGAGCTTGATGTTCGGGCCAACGGTGAGTTTGCTGCCGGCGCTGGCATTGGTGTCTGTGGTCACGGTGCTGGTATAGGTAGTGGAAGGGGTAACGGGTGCAGCCGAGGCACTGTGGTCCTCGGATTTGCTGGCCAGGTTGCCGCCCAGCACCGAACTGGCCGAGCCGGCCGCCGTGCTCGGCAAGGTGCTGCCGGAGGAGCTCGATGACGAGCCGCCCATGAACTTGGATGCGGAATTGTCGTTGTCACGGCGACCGCCGAAGAAAGGGTTTTGTACAGCCATCGGATCTCCTTGTGAAAAACCAGCAAATGCTATTCAATTTATAGCTACCGTGTGAAGCAAATTTGACACCAGTCGTAACTGCGCACCAAGGCTGCACGGTTTGCTATCAATATTTTCATAGCTTGGACAAATTTCACAATTCCCAACAAACCCTAGACAGCAGCACGGCCAAGCCTCAAGACACGATGTAAGCCGCCGTGGCCGTAGCCAGCACCTGGCCGCTGCTGTCACAAAACTCCGAGCGCGTGGTAGCTACGCGCGAACCCAGGCGCAGCACCCGTGCCTGCAAAGCAAACGGGCCTTGCGTGCCGGGGCGCAAATAATCCACGCGCAAGTCAATCGTTCCCAACTTGCCAAAGCGCATCAGGCGCTGCAGTACTGGCTCGTCCTGGTGCTTGGTGCCCGAGGCTGCCATGACGGCAATGCCGCCCAGCGCATCAAGGCTGGCACTGATCACACCACCGTGAATACGCTTGAGACCAAAGTGGCCAATCAGCTCGTTCCGCATCTCCAATGAGGCAAGCAGCGCATCATCTTGCACCCCCACCAGCTTCAGCCCCAACAACTGGTTGAAGACAATGCGCTCTTCAAAAATTTCACGCAGGCCGGCGATGTAGGCATCGTCCAGGCCTTGCATGGACACAAAAGCAGTAGCAGGCAAGCTGGCAGTCATAGGTCTCCAAAAAAGGTTTAAGCGTGTTTTCAGGCAGTATGCATACAAGCTTGCACAACGGCAATCACCATCACCGCGCGCAAGCCAGCGCTTGCGCTAGACTGCCTGCCAACCCTTGCCATCGCCATGTCTGATAGCCCATCTCCCCAGCCGGCCACTACCACCACCAACAGCCAGCGCCCGCCGCTGCGACTGAGCTGCGTGGTGCCTGCCTATAACGAGGCAGCCAATCTGGAAGCCTTTTTGCCCGCGCTGCACCAAGTGGTCAGCGGTCTGGCCGCAGAGTGCGAGATCGTGCTGATCAACGACGGCAGCCAGGACGAAACGCACGAAACCGCCTTGCGCCTAGCCCAGCAACTGCCGCTGCAATATGTGCAACTGTCGCGCAACTTTGGCAAAGAGGCCGCCTTGAGCGCCGGGCTCGATTACGCACGCGGCAATGCGGTATTGCTGATTGATGCCGATTTCCAGCACCCGCTGCCCTTGGTGACCGAGATGGTGCAGCTGTGGCACAGCGGCTACGACGTGGTGTATGGCGTTATCACCGACCGCAGCGATGAGCGCGCCAGCAAGCGCTGGGGTACCCGGCTTTTCTACTATTTGATGAACCGCAACAGCCGCTTCCAGATCCCCAAGAATGCCGGCGATTTCCGCCTGATGGACCGCAAGGTGGTGGACGTGTTGCGCCAGCTGCCCGAGCGCAACCGCTTCATGAAAGGTCTGTACGCCTGGGCCGGCTTCAAGAGCGTGGCGCTGCCCTTTGTGCCCGACGCACGGCGCAGTGGCCAATCGAGCTTCAACCTGCACCGCCTGGCATCGCTGGCTTTTGAAGGGCTGACTTCGTTCACCACGATCCCGCTGCGGGTTTGGAGCCTGGCGGGCTTCTGCATTTCGCTCGCAGCCATTCTGTATGGCATCTACATCACCATCGAAACACTGATTTTTGACAACCCGACCGATGGCTGGCCCACCTTGGCTGCCGGCCTGATGCTGTTCTCGGGCGTACAGCTGATGTCGATCGGCATGTTGGGCGAATACATCGGGCGCATCTACGAAGAAGTCAAGCGCCGGCCTTTGTACGTGGTGGACCAGCACGTGGCTACCCACGCCTTGTCCGACACCAGGCCCGCTACGGCCGCTGCAGAAACACCGGCGCCCGCTCCCAGCAACTCTGATTCCCCCAAAACCTGATGCCTCTGATCAGCACCTTGCGCCGCCTGCCCCAAAGCTTGCAATTTGTCTGCGTTGGCGCAGCCGCGGCCGCCACGCATTTGCTCGTGGTGGCGCTGCTGGTGCAAACCCTGGCCTGGGCACCGCTGGCGGCAAATGTCGTCGGTTTTCTGCTGGCGTTTTGCGTCAGCTACAGTGGCCACGCCATGCTGACTTTTTCTGCGCAGCACTCGTCCCACCAACAAGCATTGCCACGCTTTTTTCTGGTGGCCTGCAGTTCGTTCCTGCTGAACGAGGCGCTCTACTACGCCGCCTTGCACTGGCTGCATTGGCCCTATCTGCCCAGCCTGTTTGCAGTGCTGGTGATAGTTGCCGTTGTCACTTTTGTGGCGGCCAAATTTTGGGCATTTGCCAAGGGGGCAGCATGAACGGCGAGCGTAGCATCACCCTCTGCGCAGACGACTATGGTCTGCACCCTGCGGTCGACGCTGCCGTGCAGCAACTGGCAGAAGCGGGCCGCTTGTCGGCCACCAGTTGCATGACGACTGCGCCACGCTGGCCAGAAGCAGCGCGCGCCCTGCCCGCACTGCGCAGCAAGTTGGCCGTGGGCCTGCACTTCAATCTGACCGAAGGCCATGGCGTAAAGCCCAATACCGAGCTCAGCATCATCATCGCCAAAGCGTATACCGGGCGCTTCTCCCTGGCCCACATGCGCGATGCATGGTGCCAGCAACTGGATGCGTTTGAAGATGCGCTTGGCACACCGCCCGATTATGTCGACGGCCACCAGCACGTGCACCAGTTGCCCAGCGTGCGGGCGGCCATGCTGGCAGAGCTGGAACAGCGCTACGGCAGCGCCCGCCCCTGGATCCGTTCCACCATCTCTGCCGGCAAGCTGGGCTGGCAGCCGAAGGCGGCGATCATCGCTTTGCTGGGCGGCTACACGCTCACGCACCAATTGCGCAGCATGCACTGGCCCATGAACCAGCGCATGGCTGGCGTCTATGGTTTTGATGCACCCAGCGCCGCTGCCTATGGCGCGCTAATGCAGCAGTGGCTGAGCGCCTGCGAAGAAGGAACGCTATTGATGTGCCACCCAGCCGATACACCCGTTGCAGGCGACGCCATCGGCCAGCAAAGACCGGTGGAATTTGCCTATCTGCGCTCGGCCGCATTTGGCGATTTGCTGGCTGCGCAGCGCTGCCGCATTGCGCAACCGGCCCAGGTTCGTTAAGCAAAAACAAAAAGCTGCTGGTGTTCCTATCAACACCAGCAGCTTGGATTGCTGTATCGGCAACGCTTGCCGCGCTCAGCCTTTACATGCCGCTGAAATCAGGCTTGCGCTTTTCGAGGAAGGCGCTCATCGCTTCTTTGGCCGCGGGTTGTTGCAGCAGGTCGGCAAACAGCTTGCCTTCTTCGGCAATGCGCGCCTGTACGCTGGCTTGCTGGCCGCTCTTGAGCAGCTTTTTGCTGATGATGAGCGACGCCAGCGGCTTGGCCGCGAGCTTGGCCGCCTGGGTTTGGGCAATTCCATTGCATTCGGTAGGCGGCACCACGCGGTTGACCAAACCAATTTCCAACGCAGCCTCGGCCATGAAAGGGTCGCCCAGCAGCAGCGCTTCGCAAGCGCGCTGGTGGCCCATCAGCTGCGGCAACAGCAGGCTGGATGCGCCTTCCGGGCAGAAACCCAGGTTGACGAAAGGCAGCGAGAACATGGCGTTGTCGCCCGCGTACACCAAGTCGCAGTGCAGCAGCATGGTGGTACCAATGCCCACCGCCGGGCCACAGACTGCGGCCACGATGGGTTTGGGGCAGGCAGCCAGCGCTTGCAAAAACTGGAAAGGCGGCGCGTTCTCGTCCGGCTTGGGGCCGTTCAGAAAATCGCCCAGATCGTTGCCAGCGGTGAACACCGTGGCGTCGCCCTGGAACAGCACCACGCGCACGTCAGCGCTGCTGGCGGCCTGCTGCAGGATGCTGGCCATCGCCAGGTACATGGCGCCAGTGATGGAGTTCTTTTTGGCAACGCGGTTGAAGGTGATGCTGCAGATACCGTTTTCGGTCAGCACCAGAATGTCTTCGCAGCTCGATTGGATGGTCATGGTTTTCTCGTTGAAGTTGCAGCGGCCACAAAGGCAGGCTCAGGCTGCCAGGCCGCGTTGGCGCCGATGCTAACGCATTCCGCGCCTATTCCTTGTAGTACACCAATTGGTGGCTGGTGGCGAGCAGGCTGCCATCGGGCGACCAGATCTGCGCGCTCTGGTCGAAAAAGCCATCGCGAAAACCTTGGCCCTGGGCTTGCGCCAGCACGGGCTGGTCGCCCACTTTTTGCAAGGTTTCGGCACTGGCGTGGAAGTACACCGTGAACGAGACCGTGCCAATCGGCACCCGCTTGGCGCGGCGCAGCCAGATGCGCGGGAAGAACACATCGCACAGCGAGGTCAACGCGGGCACATCCAGCGGGCGCGGCGGCTCATCGCTCACCCACATGCGTGTCAGGCTGGGGCGGATGGCCTCGTCCCACTCGGTCGGGTAGTTGCCGGCCAGCGGACGAATGCTGTAACGGTTGAGCCACTCCACGCGGAAATCGGTGGTGTAACGCTCGACCTGGTGCGAAGGCGGCACCTGAGGCATGGCGTATTCGTCGTCCGACCAAGTACTGCGAGCCAGCGCCGTCATGGCCGTGGCGGTGGTGGTGGTGTGCCACTGGCCATCTGCATCTTGCTCGCGCATGGTGATGATCCAGTGCTGCGTGCTGCGGTTGGTGCGCGCGGGGATCGCCTCGATCACATACGGGTTCTCGCCCACTGCGCCCGCATAGTTCACCGTGATCGCCACCAGCTCGCCCAACAGATCCGGGTGTTGCAGCACCGCTTGCGCCATTTGGGCCGCAGTAATGCCGCCGTAAGGGCCGACCATGTTCCAGTAGTCCTTGCTGGCGCTGGCTGCGTACTGGTTTTTTCCGGCTGGCGCCATAGCCATGGCGCGGTCAAAAGCATGTGCTGTGGCGGCGGTAGATGGGTTGCTCATTGGGACAGTTTTCGCAAGTGGTGACAGAGGTGGTTTTTACCCCAATGCCCGCTCTGCAAGCACTGGATACGGGCTGCCAGTTGCATTTTCTGCCACCGACAGCCCGGCTGTTTCTACCACCCGGCCAGGCGCAAGGCAAGCCATTGCGAGACAAGCGCCCAACTGGAAAGGCTTACACGCGCTCCAGAATGCCCGCCGCGCCCTGGCCCATGCCCACGCACATGGTCACCATGCCGTACTTCAGCTTTTTGCGCTGCAAGGCATGCACCACCGTGGCAGCACGGATAGCGCCGGTAGCGCCAAGCGGGTGGCCCAAGGCGATGGCACCGCCCATCGGGTTGACCTTGGCTGGGTCCATGCCCAGCTGCTCGATGACGGCCAGCGACTGCGCTGCAAAGGCCTCGTTCAGCTCGATCCAGTCCATGTCTTGCAGGCTCAGACCCGCGTGGCGCAGCGCCACCGGAATCGCCTCAATCGGGCCAATGCCCATGATCTCGGGCGGCACGCCTTTGCTGGCATAGCTGACAAAACGCGCCAGCGGCGTGAGGTTGAAGCGCTTGAGCGCTGCCTCGCTCACCACCAGCAAAGCGCCTGCGCCATCGCTGGTCTGCGAGCTGTTGCCAGCGGTGACCGAGCCGCGTGCGGCAAACACAGTGCGGAGCTTGCCCAGGCCTTCAATCGAGGTATCGGGGCGCGGGCCTTCGTCCAGCTCGAACGTGCGCGACTGGCTCACCGCCTCGCCCTTGGCCATGTCAAAGCCGCGGTCCGTCACCGTGATCGGCGTGATCTCGGCGCTGAAGTCGCCAGCCTGTTGCGCAGCCAATGCACGCTGGTGCGATTGCAAGGCAAATGCGTCTTGCGCATCGCGGCTCACTTTCCAACGCTGCGCCACTTTCTCGGCCGTCAAGCCCATGCCGTATGCAATGCCTACATCACCTTCGCGCTCAAAGATGGAAGGCGACAGTGACGGCGTGTTGCCCATCATCGGCACCATGCTCATGCTCTCAACGCCGGCGGCAATCATCACATCGGCCTCGCCCACGCGGATGCGGTCTGCCGCCATCTGCAGCGCCGTCAGGCCCGACGCGCAAAAGCGGTTGACCGTTACGCCCCCCACTCCTACCGGCAAGCCAGCCAACACCGCCGCAATGCGCGCCACGTTCAGGCCCTGCTGCGCTTCAGGAATGGCGCAGCCGCAGACCACATCTTCAATCGCCTGCGGATCCAGCCCCGGCGCCTGCGCCAGCACGGCTTTCATCGTGGTGGCAAGCAGATCGTCCGGGCGCATATTGCGCAGATAGCCCTTGTGCGACTTGCCAATCGGCGTGCGCGTGGCGGCAACGATATAGGCGTCTTGTACTTGTTTCATTTCATGCTCCTTCGCCTTTAGTTGCGCACCGGCTTGCCGGTATTCAGCATGCCCAGAATCCGCTCCTGCGTCTTTTCTTTGACGATCAGATCGGTAAAGGCTTTGCGCTCCAGCGCCATTAAATACTCTTCGTTCACCAGGGTGCCGGCATCCACATCGCCACCGCACACCACGTTGGCCATGTGGCTGGCGATCAGCATGTCGTGTTCGGTGATGAAACCGCCTTCGCGCATATTGACCAAGGTGCTGCGCAAGGTGGCAGCGCCGCTGCGGCCCGCCACCGGGAAAGGTTTGCGCTGTGGTGGGCGCCAGCCCGATTGCGCCATGGCCTTGGCTTGCGCGAGCGCCACAAACAGCAGCTCGTCGCGGTGCGGCACGATCACATCGTCGGCCTGCAGATAACCCAGCGCTTGCGATTCCAGCGCACTGGTGCCGACGGTCGCCTTGGCAGCCGCCGTGAAGCCATTGGCGAGGAACGGCAACAGATCATTGCCGGTGGAATACTGCGCATGGCGCGCCGCTTGGTAAGCCACGTTGGTGAGGCCGCCAGCGCCGGGCACCAGGCCCACGCCCATTTCGACCAGGCCAATATAGCTTTCCATATGTGCCACACGGCGCGCGCAATGCAAAAGCAGCTCGCAACCGCCGCCAAGCGCCATGCCGTGCACAGCACCAACCACTGGAACTTGCGCGTAGCGCACGCTCAAGAAAAGCTGCTGCATGACCTGCTCGATCTGGTCGATGGCCATCGGGCCTTGCAGCGCAAACGCCGGCATCATGGCTTGCAGATCGGCGCCCACGCTGAAAGGTGCATCGCCCGACCAGACCACCATGGCGTCAAAGTCTTTTTCCGCCAGCGCCAGCGCGGCTTGCAGGTCTTCCATCACATCGGGGCTGATAGCGTGCATCTTGGTTTTGATGCTGAAGACCAGCACTTGCTCGTCCAAGGTCCAGACACGCGAAGCCTTGCTTTCCGTGATGGTTCGACCGGCGGTTTTCCAGTCTTGCGCAGGCGCATTGGCCTCGCCCAGCACGCGCTCGGGGAAAAGCTGGCGCGCATACACGGGCAGATCACGGCGCGGCACAAAGCGGTTCTCGGCCGCGCTCCAAGAGCCTTGCGGCGTGTGCACGCCACCAGCATCGGCCACCGGGCCTTCAAACACCCACTTGGGCAAAGGCTCTTTGCTCAGTGCTTTGCCGGCATCGATATCTTCTTGCACCATGCGCGCCACTTGCAGCCAGCCGGCTTCTTGCCACAGCTCGAACGGGCCTTGTTGCATGCCAAAGCCCCAGCGCATGGCCAAGTCCACGTCGCGGGCGTTATCGGCAATGTCTTTCAGGTGCACGGCGGCGTAGTGAAAGCTGTTGCGCAAAATGGCCCAGAGAAACTGGCCTTGCTCGCCCTCGGCGTTGCGCAGCAACTGCAAGCGCTCGCCCGCCGGCTTTTTCAGCATGCGGGTATAGACGTCGTTGCCTTTTTCACCCGAAGGCACATAGGCCTGGTGCTCAGGGTCAAAGCGCTCAATGCCCAGCTTGGTTTTGCGGTAAAAGCCGGCCTTGGTTTTCTGGCCCAGAGCGCCATCGGCAATCAGCTTGGTCAGGACTGGCGGCGTGGCGTAGCTGTCGTAGAACGAATCTGTCTGCGCGCTGAGTTGCGACTGCATGGTGGCAATCACATGGCCCAAGGTGTCGAGCCCCACCACATCGGCGGTGCGGAAAGTGCCAGAGCTGGCGCGGCCCAGTTTTTTGCCGGTCAGGTCGTCCACCACGTCATACGTCAAGCCAAAGCGCGTGGCCTCGGCAATCGTCGACAACATGCCAGCCACACCCACGCGGTTGGCCACAAAATTGGGCGTGTCTTTGGCGCGGATCACGCCCTTGCCCAGGTTGGTGGTGGCAAAGGTTTCCAGCTGGTCCAGCACCTGCGGCTCGGTGGCGGCGGTCGGGATCAACTCCACCAACTGCATGTAGCGCGGCGGGTTGAAGAAGTGGATGCCGCAGAAGCGGTGGCGCAGTTGCTCGGGCAAAGCCTCGGACAAAGCCGTGATCGACAGGCCCGAAGTGTTGGACGCCAGGATGGCGTGAGGCGCCACAAAAGGCGCGATCTTGTGGTACAGATCGCGCTTCCAATCCATGCGCTCGGCAATCGCTTCGATCACCAGGTCACAGTCTTTGAGCAGGTCCAGATGCTCTTCGTAGTTGGCGGGTTGGATCAGATCTGCCTCGGCCGCCACGCCCAGCGGCGAAGGCTTGAGCTTTTTCAAATTGGCAATGGCCTTGAGCGCGATAGTGCTCTTCGGACCTTCTTTTGCTGGCAGGTCGAACAGCACCACCGGCACGCGCACGTTCACGAGGTGGGCCGCAATCTGCGCCCCCATCACACCGGCGCCCAGCACGGCCACCTTTTTCACCACAAATCGGGACATGGTTACTCCATTTTTGAAAGCGGATGGCGCGCAGCAGATGCGCGCCAGCGGCTTGTTTATTCCAATTTATTCCACACGCGTCCAGGTCTGCGTGCGGCCGAAGGGGCCGATCGAGCCACGCACTTCCAGCTTGTTGCCGGCGTCTACCGGCGTCAACTTCAGGCTGTAGGTGCTGCCGCTTTCCGGGTCGAGAATTTTGCCGTCTTCCCACACGGTTTTGCCTTCGGCTTTTTTCGCGCCGCGGATGATTTCCAGCCCCACCAGCGGCTGGTCCTTGCGGTCGTCGCTGCATTGGCTGCAAACGGCCTTGGGATCAGCGCCTTTGCGCAAGAGCTTTTCCACCTTGCCGCTGACGACTCCGGCGTTGTCCACAATGCGCACCTCGGATTTGGCCTCGCCGGTTTTCTCGTCCGTGGTGCGCCACAAGCCTACGGGCGACATCTCGGCCGCAAGCGCAGGCAGCGCCACGGCACAGGCCGTCAGAGCCAGCAGCGGTTTCAGAATATTTCGCATCCTTGTCTCCTGGTGTTGTGGTGGACGGCTCTGTGCAGCGTCAAGCCAGCGCAGCGTCGGTGTTCATCAGCAGCTTGCTGCCGGTGCGCATGGTGCGCACGCGCAGGCCCGCTTCGGGGAACAGTCGGGCGAAGTAAAAACGTGCGGTCTGCAGCTTGCCTTCGTAGAAAGTCTTGTCGGCCACCTCTTCCGCCGCCAGTGCGCGCAGCGAGGTTTGCGCCATGCGCGCCCACCAGTAGCCCATGACCAGGTGGCCCATGATGCACAGGTAATCGACCGATGCGGCGCCCACTTCATCGGGGTTTTGCAGCGATTTCAGACCCAGCTCGGTGGTGATGCCCGTCATCTGCCCGGCCAGTTGCGCCAGCGGGTTGATGAAATCGGCCATGCGCTCGTTCACGCCCTCTTCCTCCACCAGGCCTTGCACCAGCTTGCCCAAAGCCTTGAGCGCGGCGCCCTGGTCGCCCAGCACCTTGCGACCCAGCAGATCAAGCGCCTGGATGCCGTTGGTGCCTTCGTAGATCATGTTGATGCGCGCATCGCGCACAAACTGCTCCATGCCGGTTTCGTGGATGTAGCCGTGGCCGCCAAACACTTGCTGGCACAGCACCGTCACGTCAAAACCCTTGTCGGTGAGGAAAGCTTTGAGAATGGGCGTGAGCAGCGCCACCTGCGCTGCGTTGGCTTTGCGCACTGCTTCGTCCGGGTGGTTCAGCTCTTCATCAAGCAGCGCGCTGGTGGCCACCATCATGGCGCGGCCGCCTTCGCTGTAGGCCTTGGCGGTGAGCAGCATGCGACGCACATCGGGGTGGACGATGATCGGGTCGGCCGGCAGCTCCTTGAACTTGGTGCCCGAGAGGCTGCGCATCTGCACGCGGTCCTTGGCGTAGGCCAGTGCGTTTTGGAATGCCACCGTCATCAGGCCCAGCGACTGGTTGGCCACGCCCAGGCGAGCGGCGTTCATCATCACAAACATGGCTTGCAAACCCTTGTTGGGCTGGCCCACCAGGGTGCCGAGCGCGCCATCGATCGCGTTCTGCGCCGTGGCATTGCCGTGGATGCCCATTTTGTGCTCCAGCCCCGAGCAGCTGATGGGGTTTCGCGCACCCAGCGAGCCATCGGCATTGACCAGGAACTTGGGCACCAAAAACAAGCTGATGCCTTTGCTGCCCTTGGGCGCATCGGGCAGGCGCGCCAACACCAGGTGCACGATGTTTTCCGTCATGTCGTGCTCGCCAGCGCTGATGAAAATCTTGTTGCCGGTGATTTTGTAAGTGCCGTCGCCCACTGGCTCAGCCTTGGTGCGCAGCATGCCCAGATCGGTGCCGCAGTGCGGCTCGGTCAGGCACATGGTGCCCGTCCATTCGCCGCTGGTGAGCTTGGGCAGATAGAGCTTTTTCTGCTCTTCCGAGCCGTGCACATGCAAGGCCTCGTAAGCGCCATGCGACAAGCCGGGGTACATGGCCCAGGCCTGGTTGGCGCTGTTGAGCATTTCATACAGGCACTGGTTCAACACAAAGGGCAAGCCTTGGCCGCCATAAGCGCTGTCGCAAGACAAAGCCGCCCAGCCACCTTCCACGTATTTGGCATAGGCCTCTTTGAAGCCTTTGGGCGTGGTGACGCTTGAATCGGCCGCGTTGCGTGTGCAGCCTTCGCTGTCGCCCGACAGGTTGAGCGGCTGGATCACTTCGGACGCGAACTTGCCCGCCTCTTCCAAAATGGCCTCCATGGTGCCGGCATCGACCTCGGCATAGGCCGGCAACTGGGCAAAGCGGGCGGGCAAGCCCAGCACTTCTTGCATGAGGAACTGCATGTCGCGCAGCGGTGGAGTGTACTGAGGCATGGAACGTCCTTTGGAAAATGACTAGGTCGATACAGAGTTGGAAGTGGCGCTCAAAAGGACGAGCGCGTTATCTATCAGCGCAGCGTCGCGCTGGTGATCGACGGCATAGCGCCGCAGCAGGCTGCGCAACGCGCGCGTGGCATGCTGCAAGGCTTGCGGGCCGTGCAGAAAACGGGTTTCGTAGTGCAAAGAGAGGATGATGCCGTGCAGCTCGAACAGCACTTGGTCGGGCTCGACATCGGCCAGCAGTTGGCCTTGCTGTTGCGATTGGGCGATGGCGCGGCGCATGGCATCCATCCAGATCTGCACCGATTCGGCCAGCGCATCGCGCACATCGCCGGGGCGGTCGTCAAACTCCACTGCGCCGCTGATGTACAGGCTGCCGTACAGGCGGCTGGCATCGTTGGGCTGCGCGGTGCTGCCCATCCAGCCCGTCACCATGTGCAGCAAGCGCGGCAGGCCGCGCGGGGCCGCCAAGGCTGGGCCGAAAATCTCGCGCTCGAAGCGGCTATGGTATTCGCGCACCACCGAGCACTGCAGCTCTTCGAGCGAGCCAAAATGGGCAAACACGCCCGATTTGCTCATGCCCATGGCCAGCGCCACCATGCCCAGCGACAAGCCGTCCAGCCCTTCCTGGGCGGACAAAGCCAAGGCCGTGTCCAAGATGGCGGCACGCGTTTGCGCGCCTTTGGCCAGCTTGGTGGTTTCAGGGTGGATAGCAGCGTTGGTGGACATAAATCAAAAAATAGCACGACCGTTCTTTTTTGATTTTTGCACAATTTTTGGGCGCTGCCAATGCTTGCTTTGCAAAGCAAGGGTAAACGACAGGACGCCGCCGCGCCAGCGCAAGTACCAGGAGCCTTAACGCGGCCGCCCCAGCAATGGGCAACAAAAAAGCTGCTGGCGCTTGGGTCCCAAGCGCCAGCAGCTTTTTGTGACGAAACTAGCCTTGCGGTCAGTGCGCCATCAGCGCCAGGCAGGCATCGAGTTGCTCGGTCGGCAGTTTACGGAAATCCGAGCGCGCAAAACGCTGCAGACGACCGATCAGGAAAGACATCAGCACGCTGGAGCGCACATTCGCATCGGCCGTAGGCGTGGCCGAGCTGTCGGCACCGGGCACCGTGCGCAGGCACTGGCGCAGCGTGGTTTCGATGCGCTCAAAAAACTGTTGCATGCGTTGCTGCAAGCGGGGGTGTTCGGACTGCAGTGCATCGCCCATCATCACGCGCACCATGCCAGGGTTGCGCTCACCAAACTGCAACACCATGGCCACCACTCGCTGGGCTTGGGCAATGCCTTGCTCCACCGTTTTGGCCGGGTCCGGCACATCGCGGCCCGTGATTTGCACGGCCAGCGTGAAAACCGATTGCTCGATGAACTCGATCAGGCCTTCGTACATTTGCGCCTTGCTGGCGAAATGGCGGTACAGCGCCGCTTCGCTGATCGACATCTGCGCTGCCAGGGCCGCGGTGGTGATGCGATCCGCGCCCGGCTGCTCCAGCATGGCGGCCAAGGTCTGCAGAATCTGGATCCGGCGCTCTCCGGGTTTGGGGCGTTTGCGGGTAGGCGCTGGGCTAGCAGCTTCTACCGGCGCTTCAACAAGGTCAGCGGCGAAAGAGGATTCTTGGTCAGACATGCGTTAGGTAAAGGGCTGGCGCCCAGCGCCGTCTCCCAACACCGCCAGGCAATTGATTTGTCGATTATTTTCGCCTCGGACCGGGGTTCCAGCCCGAGGCTTTGTAACATCTTACTGCAAAAAATCTACGCGATAGTGATGGAAATCATCCCTATCGCTATAAACATTGACCAATTACGCAATCAAATGTATCAATAACTACGAATCATCGTGCCATACGCCGTATCCGTCAAGATTTCCAGCAGCATGGCATGCGGCACGCGGCCGTCGACGATGTGGACTGCGTTCACGCCGCTCTTGGCTGCATCGATGGCGCCGGCCAGCTTGGGCAGCATGCCGCCGGAGATGGTGCCGTCGGCGATCAGATCATCGATCTGGCGAGAGGTCAGCTCGGTCAGCAGTTGGCCTTGCTTGTCGAGCACGCCGGGAATATTGGTGAGCAGCATCAGCTTTTCGGCTTGCAGCACGGTAGCCAGCTTGCTGGCCACCACGTCGGCATTGATGTTGTAGCTCTCATTGCTTTCGCCAAAGCCGATGGGGCTGACCACGGGGATGAAAGCATCATCCTGCAGCGCCTTGACCACGCTGGGGTCGATCGACAGGATGTCGCCCACTTGGCCCACATCGTGCTCGATCGACGGGTCTTTGTTGTCCTTGAGCTTGAGCTTTTGTGCGCGGATCAGGCCGCCATCGCGCCCGGTCAGGCCCACAGCCTTGCCGCCGGCCTGGTTGATCAGGCCAACAATATCTTGTTGCACCTCACCGGCCAGCACCCACTCCACCACTTCCATGGTTTCTGCGTCGGTCACGCGCATGCCCTGGACAAACTTGCCCTCTTTGCCCAGACGCTTGAGCGCGTTTTCGATCTGCGGGCCGCCGCCGTGCACCACCACCGGGTTGATGCCCACCAGCTTGAGCAGCACCACGTCTTCGGCAAAGTCGGCCTGCAGCTCGGGGTCGGTCATGGCGTTGCCGCCATATTTGATGACCATGGTCTTGCCATGGAACTTGCGGATGTAAGGCAGCGCCTGCGCCAGGATTTCAGCCTTGTCGCGCGGAGCAATGGAAAGAGGTTGGGTCGTCATGGATGCAGGCCTTTACAACAGGACGGAAGGATCAAAACGCGCATTGTGCCGCAAACCGCGCACCATGCACCCGATCAGCGTATCCAGCCCGGCAGCTTGAAGCGCACGATCACCAGATAAGCCGCCACATAGGAAATGCAGAACAGCACGCAAAAGGCAATCAATACATAGGTATTGCGCCAAAAGAGCACGGCTGGCACCACGGTCAGCAACGTGAACGCCCACAAATAGGGGGCAGTGCGGTTGTTACGGCGCAGCATGCGGCGCGCAGCGTTTTCATCGAGCACGCTGCGCACAATGCGGCGGTAGATCAGTTGGTGCAGATGCAGCGCATCGGCCATGCCTGGGGAATCTCCGCGTGCCAGCTTGCGGTAGATCGAGAACATGGTCTCCCACACCGGGTAGATCAATAACAGCATGGGGAACCAAGGCGACACGATCGGGTGGCGCTGCACCAGGGTGATGCTGCAAAACGCGATGACGATGCCCCAGACATAGGCGCCGCCATCACCGGCAAACAGCTGGCCCATCGGGTAGTTCCAGAACATGAAGCCCATGGTGGCTGCTGCCGTGATCACCAAAATGGCTGCCAACTCCCGGTCGCCCAGTTGCAAGGCCACGTGGGTCAAGGCAGCGCAAATGATGAGCGCCACCATGCCCGCCAAACCGTTATAGCCATCGATGATATTGAAGGCGTGTGGCAAACCAGCGATGGCCAATACGGCCAAACCCATGCCCAGCCAAGGCGCAGCGCTCAACACCGTGTCTAGCCACACCAGACCCAGGCGTGGCACCGTCATGCCCAGCAAATACACCGCCAGAACACCGGTCAGCAACGTTAAGGCCAAGCGGTAGCGCACGGTCATACGCTGCGTCATGTCTTCTGCAATGCCACCAGCCACCGCAGGCAGCATGGCGACAAAAAAGAACAGCACCCACTCGTTCCAATGCAAGGCATTGCCGTAATAGCCCAGCCAGTTTTGCACGCCGGCGGCACACACTGTCAGCAGCATGCTGGCATACATGGCCAAACCGCCCAAGCGCGGAATATTGCCCATGTGGAAGCGCTGCGGCATGTCTTTGCCATAGCGCTTGGCATGACCGCGCACGCGGCGCACGATGAAGCCTGCACCTACCAGCGCAAACAAAAAAGCAACTACTGCCAAAAAAATCATTATTCTGTGATGGTGAGCGCAGAGGCAGGGATCTGTCGCAACAAAGTACGTGAGCGCCAAAATACGCCCGATGTCCACAACCTGAGCAGACTGCGAATATGCCACAGAGTACTGCGCCAGTGACGGTGGCTGTCGCGCTGACCCGCATGCTCCACTGAAGCTTGCGCACGTGCCAATGTGTAGCCAGCCAAGCGCACTCGCAGGCAAAAATCAACATCCTCGCAATACATGAAGTAACGCACATCCAAGCCGCCAACTTGCTGCCAGACCCCTCGTGGCAACAACCACATGGCGCCATTGACCCACTCCGCCCGCAGTTCCTTGCGCCTGCAACCATAACGTCGCAGCAAAGACCATGGCGTGGGCACCTCCCGCTCGCTGTCCTGTTGCTGGCCTTGCGCATCCAACTGTAAGGGGTATGCGATCCCCACTCCAGGCAAAGCGACTGCCCGCAGCAAAGCAGCCATCGGATCCTTAGCCCACTCCACATCGGGATTGAGCACACAGACATAGTTCTCTGTCGCACCGGCCAACGCGGCATTGTGGTTGGCTGAAAAGCCCAGTGGCGAAGGGTTGCAGCGCAGCTCCAACACGAAAGGCCAGTCATTTTGTTCCGGCTGGGGCGCGGGCTCCGGCAAATTTTGCGTCAGAACCACTCGGCTTATCGCTGGCGTACCCAGCCGCGCCATCTGACGCAGCAAGCGCTCAATCATGGCGCCATGCCCATGGCTGACCACCGAGACCACCACCGTGGGCTGCGCGGTTTGTGATCCAGCGTTGGAAGCAGAAACAGTTGGATACGTCATCAGCGCCTATTGTCGCCGCGAATGGCCCCCCCTCCCCGCCCGGTGGGCGCAGAGTAGCGATAATTGCGGGCTATGACGCAAACGATTCAAGATCTGCACGTGTATTTGCGCGAGGTGCGCGAGGATGAGCGCACCTCGCTGTCCGTTCTCGCCAGCATGATGCACCCCAATGCCACTATGCTGGACCTGGGCTGCGGCAGTGGAGCGCTGGGCCAGTATGTTGCAATGAAGCAAGGGGTCACCGCTGATGGCATTACCTGGTCTTCCGCAGAAGCCGATCATGCTCGCCCCTACTACCGCCAGGTAGAAATTGCGGATCTGGAATCCTGTCATCTAGCCAGCATGTTCGCGGGCAAACGCTATGACTATATTGTTTGCGCCGATGTATTAGAGCACCTGCGCCAACCCGAAAATATCCTGCGACAGGCCAGGGACATGCTGGCTCCAGGCGGCCAGTTACTGATCTCCATCCCCAACGCCAGCTACAGCGGGTTGATTGCGGAATTGATCCAGGGCGAGTTCCTCTACCGCGAAGAAGGTCTGCTCGATCGCACCCACCTTCGCTTTTTCACACGCCGCTCGCTGGCCCGCTTTCTACAAGAGCAAGGCTGGCAGTTGCAGGTACTGGACACCATCCAACGAGAGCTGCCAGATTCCGAATTTCGCACCCGCTTTGATAGCCTGCCGCCAGCTGTCGCTCGCCAGTTGCTTGCGGGCAATGACGCTTTGAGCTACCAGCTGATTGCAGCCGCCATTCCAGTCACCCAGGCCAACAACCAGTCTTTTGTCGACATGTTGGGCAGCACAGCAACCGCACAAGCCCATTTCACCAGTGAGTTGTACTACGCAAGTGGCGAGAGCTTCCAGGAAGATGCCAAGCTCACCACGCGCGGCATCATCGGCCAATCGCCCCAGGAGTTAAACTTTCGGCTGCCGACCATCGGCGGCCTGAACGATCTCAAGCTCGACATCGCCGATCGTCCTGGTTTCATGCATCTTTACAGCCTGCGTGTTCAATTGCCCGACGGCGAGGTTGTTTGGGAATGGAAGCATGAGTGCGATGAATCGGCCAAGATCACCGGCTTGCCCCAGCACCAGATACTTTGGAAAAATCCTGCTGCAGCAGTGGCACCAGCCTCGCTGATGCTGCTGTCCGGTGATGACCCCTGGATACAACTGCGTGCTGGCCATGAGCTGCCTGCCGATGTCGATCTGGCGGGCGCCACGGTGACCGCCTCGGTCGGCTGGCCGATGTCTGCGGACTATATGGAGCTCTCGGAGACTGTAGAAACCACGGTCAAGCGATTGCAGCTAAGCCAGCAAACCTTGCAAGACCAGAAAGGCAACCTAGAACATAAAGTCAATCAACAGGACATGCAGTTGACCCAGGTCCGTGCACGGGCCCGCACCCTTGCCGAGGCCAACCAAAGCCTGAGCGAACAGCAACTCCAGTGGCAGCAAGAGTCCGTTCGCCTCAACCGCGAATACAACGAGCTAGCGAGCCATCTCAAGCGCATCGAGAACTCCACCATATTCAAAGCAACCCGTCCGCTGGTACACACCAAAATGTTCTTTGACCGACTGCTTGGCCGTGGCTCCGCCTTACCTGCACAACTTCCAACGGTTGCGGCTCACCCCATCAGCCCCAACAAGCATCCGGTAGACATTATTGTTCCCGTATACCGAGGCTTGGCGGACACACGGCTGTGCATCGACTCCGTACTCTCGAGCAATATGTCTACGCCCTACCGGCTGGTTGTCATCAATGACTGCAGTCCAGAGCCAGCAGTGACGGATTGGCTGCGTGAGCGCGCCAAGCAGGACTCTCGCATATTGCTGTTGGAGAACGAAGAAAACCTGGGTTTCGTCGGCACGGTCAACCGCGGCATGGCTTTGTCTGGCGACAACGACGTACTGCTGCTCAACAGCGACACAGAGGTGGCCAACGACTGGCTCGACCGCATCCGAAATGCGGCGTACAGCGACAGAAAAGTGGCCTCCGTAACGCCGTTCTCCAATAACGCAACCATCTGTAGCTATCCGCTGTTTTGCAAGGGCAATGATTTGCCGCCGGGCTACACCACAGCAACGCTCGACGCGCTTTGTGCGGCCACCAACCCGGGCGCGGTGGTAGACATTCCCACCGGTGTTGGCTTTTGCATGTACATCCGCCGCGACAGCTTGCAAGAGGTAGGCCTCTTTGACACCGAGCATTTTGGCAAAGGTTACGGCGAAGAAAATGACTTCTGCCAGCGTGCAGCCGACAAGGGCTGGCGCAATCTGCACAACCTGGACGCTTTTGTCTTGCACACTGGCGGGGTCAGTTTTGGCGATAGCAAAAGCCCAAGAGAGCAGGCAGCGATGGAGATGCTGCGCAAGCTCCATCCCAAGTACGAAGCCAATGTGCTTTCTTTTTTACAAAAAGACCCTGGCCTGCCCTATCGCTTGGCACTGGATACGGCCCGCATGCAGCAAGCTGGCAAGCCTGCAGTACTAGCCGTGAGTCATAACCGTGACGGCGGCACCCTGCGTCACGTTTACGAGCTGAGTGAACACCTGCAAGACCAAGCACAGTTTTTGCTTTTGACGCCCTCCCCGCAAAACCGTGTACGCCTGCGCATGGCCTCTGCTGCGGAAGGTTTTGATCTGGAATTCGCCATTCCTCAGCAGCTCGACGATTTGGTTACCACTTTAGGCAGCCTGGGTGTGCGGCTGGTGCATTACCACCACCTGCTTGGCCATGACCCGCTGGTTCTGCAGCTGGCCTACCGCTTACAAGTACCGCATGTATTCACAGCGCACGACTACTACAGCTTTTGCAAACACATCAGTCTCTCCGGCGAGAAAAACAAGTATCTGCCCGAACCCCGTCTTGGAACGTGTGCCTGCTGCAAGCCTGCGGAATCCGGACCACTCGCCGGTACCACCATGTCGCAATGGCGCGACAGCAATGGACTGCTGCTAACAGCTGCCCGCCAGGTTATTGCACCCAGTCTGGACACGGCGCAGCGTATCAGAGCATTTGCGCCGTCTGCTAACGTGCTGGCCGTGCCGCATACCGATTTGCCTCACCTCCATAGCCTGCCAGCGCCAAGCGTGCCGCCGCTGGCGGAAGGCGAAAACCTGCGCATTGTCGTGTTGGGTGCGCTCAGCATGATCAAAGGCGCAGATGTTCTAGAAGCCGCCGCGATGGAAGCGGCCAAAAAAGGCCTCAAGATCGAGTTCCACCTGCTGGGCTTTGGTTATCGAAACCTCGTCACCCAGCCTCGTGCTGCACTGACCGTACATGGAGCCTATGCCGAGAAAGATTTGCCACAATTGCTGCAATGGCTCAAGCCCCACCTGGTCTGGTTCCCGGCACAATGGCCAGAAACCTATAGCTACACGCTGAGCGCTTGCCTGCAACAAGGCCTTCCGGTTGCGGTACCTGATATCGGAGCCTTTGCCGAACGCGTTGCGGGCCGCGAATGGAGCTGGGTCAGACCCTGGGACGAAACCCCAGCCCAGTGGGCGGTATGGTTCGAGCAGATGCGAGACCAACACTTCACACCCAGCATCAGCCCGGTCCCACCCGTTGCGCCAGCGTTTTCAGATTCGCTCGCGGATTTCATCTACGAGCGTGATTATTTACAAGGCCTGCCCGAAAAGCCCCAAGCACAGGCGCTTCCTCTGGCCACCCTTGCCAGCTACGCCACACGTGCAACAGCAGCTAACGGCATCCGCTCTGGGGCACTAAATCAATTGGCACGATTGCGCTCCATGCCTGTTTTACGCGGCGTAGCCCGCATCATTCCAGCCAGTACCCAACGCAGAGTCAAGAACTGGCTGCTCAAGTAGCCTATCCATCAACAACAGCCAGCGCCCGCCATGGCGTTGGCTGCTTTGTGCAGCCCAGTGGACTCAGGCAGGCTTTTGTAAAAGCAAAAAAATCTCGTTGTTCAGCAAAAGCTCACGCGGGTATTTCTGCAGCAGCTCATCGGGAATAGGTGCAGGCTCATAGTTACGCCGCTCCTGCTTGACCACGGCAAAGCCCGCTTGTTGTGTCAGATCTATCAGCTCATCGGCAGTCAAGCGGTTCAGCATTTGGTACTCATGGAAGACAAACTTTTTGTAGCCTTCGGGGCCAAAGTCCGCAAAGCCAAAATCCACTTCATCCGGGCTGAGCTCACCGTCGTAGCGCTCAATCACCTCCCACAGCACTTCTTCGCTCACTTGCAAATGGTGCCACGGCACATCGTCATAGCGACGCAGGTGTGAACCATAGGCCGAATAGAACAACGGCTCAATCTGCAAAAAAAAGTGACCACCTGGTTTGAGACAAGCGCAAAGGTCTTGGAGAATTGGCAGCAACTGGTCACGCTGCACATGCTCAAACGTCGACCAACTCATGATGCCATCGTAGAGAGGAGCCTGCCCAGCCAACGGCGCTGATGGCTGAATGGTCTGAAAACTCAAAGCCGATGGAATGCGGCGCATGCCCAGTTGCTCGGCAGCAATGCGCGGCAGCTTGGCATACTCCTGGCGCACATCGATACCATGAATCGCATGCGCCCCATGGCGCACCACCAACGCCAAATCGGTAATACCATCACCACAGCCAAACTGCAGCAAACGGGCGCTTTTCAAATCCACCACACTGCCAAGCCAGTGATTCACCACATCTGCAGCGTACCCAAAATGGGCGCGAAACCATTCATCGGTAATAAGGTTGGCATCCCAGGGAGCCAGGCCAAAAAATTTATCCTGCAGTTGCCTCACCAATCGCATGCTGGGTTGTTCCTATACTGCTCAGCAAAAATAGACGCACTAGAGCGGTCTTTGCATCAGCAGAAAAATCTCGTTGTTGGTTAGTTGCTCACGCGGATAGCGCGCCAGCAATATCTCTGGAATCGCCTCAGGTGGCTCAAAATGGCGTCGTTGTTCACGCACTATGCCAAAACCAGCCTGCTGCACCAAATCGACCAGCTCATCCGCCGTCAACTTGTTCAGGACTTGGTACTCGTCGAAGATGTAACGCTTGTACTTCTCAAGGCCCAGATCTTCCAGCGCCAGATCCGCCTCATCGGCTTTTACTGCATCCTGATAGGAGCGCACGGTTTCCCACAGCGCATCATCGGAGAGCTGAAGATGCAACCAAGGCACGTCGGTAAAACGGCGCAAGTGCGAGCCATAGGCTGAGAAATAGAGTGGCTCGATCTGCAAGAAAAAATAACCACCGGGGCGCAGACACTGGTACAGATCTCGCAAAATAGGCAATAACTGGTCGCGCTGCACATGCTCGAACACCGACCAGCTCATGATGGCGTCATACGGCCGCTTTTGCCCAGCCAGCACGGCGCCAGGCTCAATGGTCTGAAAACTCAAAGCGACGGGCAGCCGTTTCAACCCCAGTTGTGCGCGAGCCACCTGGCCCAGTTTGCGGTAGCCTGGCAGCACGTCCACACCATGGATCGACTGTGCCCCATAACGCAACACCAATGCCAGATCCGTGACGCCATCACCGCAGCCGAATTGCAGCAGCCGAGACTGCTTGACATCCAGCACGCTGCCCAGCCACTCATGCACCACGTCGGCTGCATATTCAAAATGTCCACGAATCCAAGCATCGGTCATTTTGCTGGGGTCCCAAGGGGCAATACCCCAGAGCCGCTCCTGCATTTGATCAAGCAAACGCATATCAGTCCTCAGGCGGGGCGGCGCAGCACAAAGGCATCCTGGTGGTTCCAGAAATGCACAGGAGAGAACTTCAGCAACTTGTCGCCCCCCATCACCGCATCGATCTGTTCACGCACAAAGCCTTCGGTAGTGAAAGTCATTCCATACTCCTGAAGATCAATGGCATGCGACTCGCTCACTGGAGCAAAAAAGAAACCTGTATCGTCAACCTGGATTTTGTCGTACGCAATTGCCTTGGCGCCATGCGTAGTGAACACCAGCAAACCACCAGGCTCTACCAGGCTCCACAATGCCCGCAGCCAGTCACTCCAGGTGGAGCGCGGCAAATGCGTAAACAGCGAGAGCACGAACACCACATCGTATTTTTGTGGCGCTTGGAGCTGCTGCGGTTGCGAGACCGACACAAATCCTTTCACCCCAAATTTCTCGGTCGCAAAAGCCACGCCATCTGCAACCACATCAGACACCGTGACACGCTCCGCCCCCAGTGCTTTGGCCAAGTGTCGTGTAAAACGACCATGACCGCTGGCAAACTCCAGAAAGTGCTGGCTCGCCATCAAGGGCTGCCCCACCGACTCCAGCAAGCTCATCAGCTCAGCCAAGGTACGCCAGCCATCGGCCAAGTAGTCACGCAAGGGGTTGGTACTAGAGGGGTGACCGACAAAGAAACCAAAAATATCATCTTTGTCAGAGATACTGCAATCGAACCCCATGATGTTTCGGAAGGATCCGTTCAGGCCATGCTGCTCAATCAGTGCATGTGCCTGTAGCATGGTTTCACGCTCCGCTCGGGCACGCTGCAGAACCTGCGCAGCCCCTTCTTTGTTTCCCTCCGCTAGCAATTGCTGTGCTTCGTCGATCAGCGGATGCAGGGATTGGGTCATAGAAGTATCTCGGGCAAACGAAAAGCGTGAACCCATCAACGGCGCAAGGCCTCAGTTCCACGCATGGGGAAGGCGCACCAGACCCGGCAGAGGCTTGGGATAAACAAAGCGGAAGGTCTGATACTGAAACCAATAATCATACACCGCCAACCCAGAGCTATCGAACAAGTAGGCACTGACCACATAGTCCCCGCTGTGCAGCGGTAAATCCGGAAAACTCAGCACCGTCTGCCAGCTTCCATCGGATTGCAAAACTGGCTGAGCGCCTTCTTCATGGGTACCGATGCAGGTGATTCCCACACCATTCTTCTGCTCAATCATGAAGCCGACATTGGGCACTTCTGATCCGTTTCCGCGCACCTTGATCGTCACCACCAGGTCCTGGCTCTCCAGCATGGGCGGCATATCCGTGGACAGATCACTGATCGCTGCCGACAAGATACAGGCGCCACCTTCCGGCCGAACCTGCTTGGTATCTGGCGCTGCCACGGCATAGGGCAGATTGGCGGTACTGGCAATTGCGCCTGTGGTCAGCGCAGCAGCCGGAACCACATCCCCATGGGCATCATCTCCCCATTGCAAACGATCTTTCTCTTCTTGCAAGGCGCGGGTGCGGACATCGTAAGCGGCCAGCACTGCTTCAGTCTCGCCAAACATCTGCACTCGGCCTTTTTCCAGCCATAACGCTGCATCACACAAATGGCGAATATGGTAGGGGCTGTGCGAGCAAAACAATATGGTGCAGCCCTTTTGGCGAAAATCCAGAATCCGATCAATGCATTTCTTTTGGAAGCTTTGGTCCCCAACGGCCAGCGCTTCATCCACAATCAATACATCTGGCTGCACTGCCGTCACCAGCGCAAATGCCAACCTGACATTCATGCCCGAAGAATAGGTTTTCACCGGCCGATCGATCGCATCATGCAGTTCAGAGAAAGCAATAATCTCGGGTTCGAGTTTACGCATCTCCGCCTGATCAATACCAATCAAACTACCAGCAAAATACAGATTATCTCGCCCACTGAAATCAGGGTGAAAGCCAGCCCCCAACTCCAAAATTGCCGTGATACGCCCTGTCCGTTCGATCGAGCCTGTCGACGGCTGCATAGTACCGGCAAGCATCTTCAGCAACGAGCTCTTGCCCGCTCCATTGTCGCCAATCACACCTATGCACTGCCCACGCGCCAAGGTAAAACTGACATCGCGCAGGGCCCAGTGACTGCGATGCATGGCGCGCCCCGTCAACAAAGCCTTGACACGTTGGCGAGGTGAGTCGTAGAGCTTGTACTCTTTGCCAAGGTTTTTTACCACCAGTACTGACTCTGTTGGCATCATCGGTGAATGAGGCATCTTGTTCATAGCCAGTCCACCAATTGGTCACGGCTGCGTTTCACCATGACATTCACCAGCGCCACCAACAGCCCTATCCAGACAATGCACACCAGCCAGACCGACGCAGAAGGCCATTGCCCCTGTAACAGCGCTGATTGGTACCCTAGCACATACGAAGCCATCGGATTGAGCCAAAGCACCCAACGCCATTTTTCTGGGAACATCGTGATAGGAAATAAAATAGGCGTCAAGTAAATGCCCACCGATAGGCCAAAACCCACCAATTGCACCGTATCACGAAGCGCTGCAGCAAAAATGGCCAAGACATAGGCCAATAACAGGCTCATGATCAATTGCAAAACCATGAGTGGCAATACCGCCGATACACCCCATTGCAGGTGGTGCACCGGGAAATAACACAGCGCCACCAACAACATCAAAGGACCAAAGATCACCGCACTCGCCAATACCGAACGCACGGGAAACAAGACTGGCGGAAGCGCATTTTTCTGCAGCATGGCCCCTGCATCAATCAAGCTGCTCATGCCTCGAGAGATGGCGTCACAAAATGCCATCCATGGCAACGCCCCTACAATCAAAAAGGTACCGACTGCATGCGTTGGAGCGCCTTCACCCAGGCGCATGGAAAACACGATATCGAATACCAAATAATAGGCTGCCACCGTCAGGAGCGGCTGTAAATAAGGCCAGAGCACACCAACAGCGGTACCCGCATGGCGCGCAGCTACCTCGCGGCGCACCATCACCGCAACCAAAGTTCGGGAGCTCCAAAGACTCCGAACATCTTCCCCAAAGCTAGTCAATGGCACCGCCTAGAATTCAAAAAACGCTGGCGCCGCATCTGCCGCACCAGCGTTGGTTGCAATGTTTTCGATTCTAGCCGAGCGCTACAGCCCTCGCAGCTGCACTGCTATGCAACGGCCCAGTACTGTTACTTGCTCTCAAACTTCTTGCTGAATGCGTCCAGCGCATCCTTGTTCACGGTCATCTTATCAACCACTTGTTTGACAGCTTGCGTGCGTGCCTTGTTGGTCAATTCGATTACCGCTTGCTCCTTGAGCTTAGGAGCCACTTCGTCATAGCTCAATTGCTTTTCAGCATGCTTTTCCTGAAACTGGATGATGTGGTAGCCAAACTGCGACTTCACCAAACCACTCAATTCACCCGGCTTGCTCATCGCAAACGCAGCCTTTTCAAACTCAGGCACCATACGACCGCGGCCAAAAAAGCCCAGATCCCCTCCCTTGACAGCGCTGCCAGGGTCTTGGGAATTCACCTTGGCCAGAGCGGCAAAGTCTGCACCGGCCTTCAATTCCTGCAGCAACTTCTCTGCTCGGGCCTTGGACTCATCGCTATCGCCCGAAATCAGAATGTGAGATGCACGCACACTCTCGGGTTCAACAAACTTCGCTTTTTCCGCCTGATACTGCGCCTTGGCCAGATCGTCAATGGCCTTATCCGATGGCTTGTTCTCTGCATCGAACTTCTTCAGGTAAGCGTCGGAGACGACTTTGTCGATCGCAATTTGAATAGCGGCCTGGATTTCATCCGACTTGGCAACACCAGCCTCGCGTCCACGCTCGGCCATCACGCGACGCACATACAAGTTGGTAGCCAACTCTTGCACCGTTTGCGGCTTGCTCATATAGCCTTGACGCAAGTCTTGCGGGATTCGCTCAGCATCTGCCAAGATGTCGGCCGAAGTCACGGTCTTTCCCATACCTGTAATAAATGTCTGAGGCGCTTGCGCCATCGCCCAACCAGACAACGACACCATACCTAGCGCCAACAAGACAGGGCGCACACCACCCAACAGCATTTGCTTGTTCATCCTTTTATCCATATCCAAGGGTAAACCCATCAGAAAGAAAAAAGGCAGGGAAAGTTCCCTGCCTTTTGTTTAGCCTAGGCTAAGTCAACTATTTTGCTTGCGCAAATTAGTTGCCATAGCGGTGAGGCCAGGTGATACCGTAGGTACCGCTGAAGTTGTTAGCCAGGCCGCCCGAGTTGGTCAGCTTGATGAACGAAGCGCCAACCATTGGCAGGCCGCCGATCACGTTAGCGTTGGCCGAGTTAGCCTTGGCCAGCGACACGTTAGCCCAACCGTTGACGTAGGCTTCGGTGGTCACGCTACGAGCGATAGAAGCACCCAGCACCGACTTGTCGTTGCTGAAGGACAGCACGCTGGTTTCGCCGCAGAAGCGCAGGGTTTGCGATTCCACTGGCGACACGAACGAACCACCGGTCTTAGCCGTTTCTTCACGGTCATAGAACTTGGTAGCCGAGGAGTTCACGCACAGATTACCCGTGGTGGCATCGATCGACACGTTCGACGTGTTGAAGTACACCAATTCGGTAGCAGCTTGAGCAGGCGTAGATGCCACAGCAGCAGCCGATTGAGCTGCACCAGCCAATTTACCAGCAGTGTTCACACCCAGGTTGAACACAGCATAGTCAGCCGACGAAACGAGTGCATTGTAGTTAGCAGCAACACTGTAACGACGGGTAGGCATCGAGAACACCCAGTCGGTCTTAGCCTTCAGGATGGAATCGGTTGCGTACTGGTTGCTCACAGCGCCCTTAGCCAGCGAAGCGGTCAGTTCGAATGCTTGCTTAGCAGCGTTCACACCGGCAGCGTCAGCACCACCCACGAAGTAAGGCGTCGACAGGTCAGGCAGGTCAGCGTTGTTAGGCTGAACCAGAGGACCCTTCAGAACCTTGCCATCCTTGTTGACTGGCTTGGTGATCAGCAATGGGTCAGCAGTGTACTGGTCTGCAGCAACGCTTTCACCTTGTTGTGGGAACAGCACGTAGTTACCGCGACCGGAAACGCCAGCAGCATCCAGAGCCTTCAGAGCGGTAGCAGCACCCGAGAACGTGGTGGTTTGATCCACGTTCAGGATATACCAGTCACCGGTCAGCTGGCCGGTAGGCGTGTTGAAACCGAAGTTAGCCTTCTTGGCTTCGGTATCCAGCTCGCCGCCGTAGTTCAGCGTGGTGTCCAGCACGGAAGAGGTGCAAGGAGCAACGCCATTCACGTGCTTGATAGCGGTGTACAGTGCGGATTGAGCATCGCCATCCTTACCGTAGATCTTGTCGCTAGGAATGTCAGCAGCGTTGAAAATTTCAACGTAGCCTTCCTTGGTGTTGTTGGTCAGCTTGTCAGCATCCCAGCTCTTGTTCAGGCGGCTCTTGCCGAATTGAACGTCGGTCTTACGGATGTCGGGGATCGTGCAAGAACCGTCGTCGGTACGGAAGTACGAACCCTTGTCGTTGGCTTGCACAGCGCCGGTCCACACGTCGCCAGGCGACAGGAACACGGTGAAGTCCAGCAGGTCGTCAGAGTTGGCAGCGCCGCGGAAGCGAACCTTCAGAGCCTTACCGTTCTTGCTGTCGGTGTTGACCACATGGATCACCGACATGTTCTTGTCTTGCGAGGTGAAGTAAGGCACCAACAGCACGTGGCCCGAACCGCCTTCGGAGATAGCGAATTGGGTGGCGGTGGACTTGTCCATCTTCGACGTGACGTCGTTCTTGATGGTCAGAGGACCGGTACCTTGCTCAACGTTTTGAGCAGATGCAGCACCAGCAAAGCCGCCAATCATGGCAGCAATGCTCAGAGCCAGAACATTTTTCTTCATAAACACACTCCAGTTAAAAAAAGTTAGTCAGCGCAACTACCACGATTGTTTACGCTAAGAAATAGTAGCATAACGGCAGCAAGGTGAGTAAAGCAAGCCCAGCCTTTTTTCCACAGCTGTCGCAAGCTTGCAACAGACGGCATCGCTCTGAGCGGATCATTCACCACAGCCTGTGCGCCAACTACCAGCAGGCAGCAATGTAAACCAAATTAGCGCTGAATTTCAAGCCTAGCACTTATGGCTTGATATAAATCCACCACTGCCCGTCCGCCTGCAGCCAGGTCTCCGTCGCATACATGTCGATGTTCTTGAGCTTGCTACCGATGACAGGAGGTGTAACTTTGAAGTTTACTCCTACCTCGCAGGTCTCAGCTTCGCAGCTCACTTTGCGCACTTCTGCCGCCGTAGCAAAGGTTCCCGGGAACTGCAAAGCGTAATCCTTTTCCGTTGCAACTTGTTTGTACGACGGGTGGGTAAAGGTATAGGCCTTGGCCTTGTCGCCCTTGAGGCGAGCATCCCAGTAGGCTTGAGCTCGCTGGCTTACCGCTTCTTCTGGTGTCTTGGGGGCGAGCGAGGCGCACGCACTCAGCATGGCAGCGCCAGCCACCAACATTCCAGCCTTGAGCAGCGACACCTGCAGTGTTTTGATTTTCATAAATTTTTACCTAAATACGTTCAACAAACGGCTTGCAAGCTTAGAAACCCATGCGAAAGATAGAACTTCCAGCCTTTCTGACACAGTTACATAATGCAACTTAATGAATCTAGGAATACTGGTCTGGCCACGACAGCAAATCCCCTTGACTCAGCACTTCAGGGTGCTGCCAGCGGCTGGACAGGATTGACCGGTTGTTGGCGGGGCAAGTCGCGTTTTGAAATATTCCGCAACAACTCATCATCATCCAGGCCACGCAGGCGATCGCGCAATTCTTCACTGACCTCGCGCACATCCACATCGGTACGCACTACACGAGGCGTCATCACCAGCAAAAGTTCCGTGCGATCTTTGGTGACCTGGGTACTGCTGAAGGCCTTGCCAATGATGGGAATATCCTTGAGCAGGGGAATGCCGGAGTCGGAATCAGCGGTTCTGTTCTTGATCAGGCCGCCCATAACAATGGACTCTCCAGAGCGAACCGCCAGCTTGGTGGTCAATTGCCGGTTCGAGAAGCGGGTCTGGCCCGTGGCTTTGTCAATCGCACCTGCATCCACCACCGCCTGGTCAATGTTCAGGCTCACCATGTTTCCTGAGTTGACAGAAGGCGTCACATTCAAGATCACCCCGGTGTCTTTGAGCGTGTAGTTCTGTGCCACATAGTTGCTAGTAGTGGCGACATAGCCCGTGGCCAACACCGGGATCTGGTCACCCACGGAGATGCTGGCCGGGTGGTTGTCCATGACCATGACTGAGGGGCTGGACAGCATTTTGACCTGCGCCGTGCCCGCAAGCGCGCTCAAACGCGCAGCCAAGTTGGTGCCGTTCAGAACCGAATAGGTAAAAGCGCCACTCGTCGAGGTGGTGCTGTCGGAGCTACTGGAACTGTCGGAGCTGCTGGAGCCGGTTGCCAGCGAGCCGAACTGACCGACTCCAGTGTAATTACGCCCACTGCCGCCCAGGCCTTTGTTTCGGAACAGCCACTCAACGCCATACTGCAACGAATCGTTAAGCGACACCTCGATGATGCTGGCCTCGATCAAGACCTGAATCGGCGCCACGTCCAGGCGCTTGAG
This sequence comes from Comamonas trifloxystrobinivorans, assembly GCF_043359985.1. Taxonomy (NCBI): domain Bacteria; kingdom Pseudomonadati; phylum Pseudomonadota; class Betaproteobacteria; order Burkholderiales; family Comamonadaceae; genus Comamonas; species Comamonas trifloxystrobinivorans. The sequence goes on along the minus strand of NZ_JBHZGV010000006.1, from coordinate 247,444 downwards.
CGATGTTTCGATTTTGCGGAACTGCGAGCCGGTGCTCCACACCAGCAAGGTGTTGTTGAATTCGTCCGCCACTACCCGGATATCACCAATGGCCGTGGCCGTGATAGCTGGCGCATTGCCTTGCTGGTTGCCCTGGTTGGTGCCAAATCGGTTGTTGTTACCAAAGCCGGATGAAAAGCCCGAACCGCCACCAAAACTGTTGTTGTTGCCCCAACTGGTGTTGCCATAGCCAGTTTGGCGGTTGGCGGTGCCCCCCAGTCCCGGGGCCACCCCGGAAGTCATATTGCCAGCAGCACCCGCTTGCTGCCCACCAAAAATGCCATTGAGCACTTGCGCCAAATACTTGGCATTGCCATTTTGTACGCGGTAGACATACAGTTCCGGCTCCGTGCCGCCGTAGCCCGGAACGTCCAAACGGCGAATCCACTTCTCGGCCTCTTCCAGGTAGGCAGCTCGCGGCGTGATCACCATCACCGCATTCAGTCGAGGAATAGGAAGAACGCGCAACGCACCGTACAGCGGATTCGAATCTCCCAATGAGGACAACAATGCCGCCGCTGCAGCGGCATTGCCACTGAGTTGTGCGCCTTGCGCGCCTGCGCCGACATTTGCCCCGCCTGCAGCTCCTGCACCTTGTGCTGTCACGGGACGGCCGGGCGTAGCACGGCCTGCCACACCTGCGCTAGCGCCGGCCACTGGCGCCTGGCCCTGCCCGCTGCCATTGATCACCTGCAATGCAGCAGATACCTCTTCAATGGATGCATGTTTCAGCGGATAAATACCCACCGACATGCCTTTCAACAGGTCCACGTCAAAGGTTTTGACCAGCTCCATCCAACCTTCTGACTGCGTACGGCTGCCCTGCATGATCAGGACATTGCGTACCGTGTCAACCTTGACAATCGCATCTGGGGGCGCAATGGGCTTCAGAATATTGGACATTTCCGTTGCACCAATATATTGCAAGGGCATCACAATGATGCCGTAGCCTGGAGCCATGCTGCCCGGCGCACCGGCAAGACGCACATTGCCAACCAAGCTGCGCAAGGCTTCTGGCCTGCCGACCTGGTAGGTTCCCCGTGCATCGCGAACCATGACCAAGCCATTGGCTTGCAGTGCGGCCTCTAACAAAAAAACCGCCTTGTCCGGATCGATCGGAGAGGGCGTCGCCAAAGTCACCGTTCCTTGAAGCGGTGGATGCACCACATAGTCCAGCTTGAGAATGTCGCCCAATATGGTGCGAACGACTTCAGCCACAGGCGCCTCTTCAAAGCGGAAGCTCACAGGCGCACCTTTAGCAATGGGGGCCGATGGCTCAATATTGAGCACTTTGTCGGTGCCGCGCATCACACGGGGATCCGTTTCCTGCTCTTCGTCTTTGTTTCCTCCTGGTCGCTGCGGAGTGATGAGGATATTTGGCGCCTGCAACACTACCGCAGCCGCATTGCTCGACGGCAACGCATTCGGGGCTACGGGCGCTTGAGCGTGGGCAATCGCCATAGCGAAGCACTGGCCCAGTGCCAAGCACAATGCCGATTGGATATAAGAAGGAGCTGTCATAAAAATAAGCCCAAAAACGGTAATTCACAGGGAATGGCTGATGCCTGAATACGGGTACAAACTAGCGAGTGCCTACTGATGACCACCACCGAGCGTCGCCCCTCTTCTTCTTGGTGCAGCAGGCTGCCCGCTGGCTGACGGGTCAGGTGCACCAAAATCTGGCGCAGCGCTGGGTCTTTGCGCAGCCGATTCGGGCCCCCCTTGCAACTTGGCCTTTTGCAAAGTAATTTCTCGTGTTTGCCCATCGCGGCTGAAATACACGCGATTGCCGGCGATGGAGGACAGCGTCCAGCCGTCCAACACCCCGCGCAAAGGCAAGGATTTGTCCTTGTTCTGGTAGCGAATAATCACACCACCAGTCGTTCCGTCTGCAGAGACATAAGCGCCCGTCAGCGTCGCATCTGACAGGTAATCGGGCGGCGGCGGTGGTGCCTGCACCGGAGGCGGTGGCGGCGGTGGTGGCGGCCGACGCGTGGGAGAGAACACGGGGCGATCGAGCATGGCCAAAAATTGGCTTTGGTCCATCGGCATGGGCCGGCCCAGGGAGGGGACCAAGTTGTCCAGATTCAGCGTCTGCGCTTTGGGCTCAACCCAATGGACGTTCTTCAACCCGCCATCAGGGCGAACCCACAGCCAAACCAATAGCAATACCAGTAACAAGTTGAGCGCCAACAAAGCAACTCCCAAATGCCGCTTCATGGTTGTTGCTCCTTCAAAACGCTCAGGCTCAGTTGCAGTCCGATACGCGGAGCTACCTTGGTATTCATCGCTTGCAAGCTGCCTTGGTTTCGTACTTCCACATCGTTGAGCAACAGCACGGGCAATTGCTCGTTGAGCACAGCCAAAGCCGTAGCCACCGCCAGCATTTCCCCTTCAGCCCGGACCGACAATGGAATTCGATCGAAGCCCTTTTCACTCTTGGCTGGCAATACCTGGCTGCTCACTACGGTCAGGCCGGCTGTCGTCAACAGGTCGCGCACCTTTTGCTGCACAGCATTGCCCGTTTGCACCGCTGTCTGATCTGCTGGGAATACATAGGCAGAGCGAATCTCGCTGGCATGCGCCAACGCGCCTTCGATCTCCGAGCGTTGCAAATCGAGACCATTGAGCCTGGCATAACGGGGCTCCAGCTCTGCCAGACGCGACTGTGCCCAACGGTGTTTCTGGGCAATATAGCCACCGACCACTACCAGCGGAATCAGAGCCACGGCCACCGTGACTAACAGGATGGTCCATTCTTTTCGGCTTGGTTTTAGTGCGATCATTTTTTGTTCCCTCCGGTTTCTGCTGCCGGAGCGGGAGCCGAACTAGGTGCCACGACCTCACCTCCACCGCCTCCCAAGGAGGCACCTCTGCGCTTGGGGGGGGTCGCCGGGGCTGCTCCTTCCTGTGTCGTGGCAGCAGCGGTTGCTGGCGTCCCAGCCGTCTGTGCCGGATCACCGGCGACGGTACCCTCTTGTACTGGCGACTTGGGCGGCTCTACCGGCGCCTCCTGCTTCAAGGTCGGGCCAAACTCCTTGGGATCCAATGCCAGCTCGATCGAGAAAGATTCTTTGTCCGTGCCTTGAATGCGCGTGGCGGCACTGGGGGCTTTGACATCGCTGATACCTGGTTGAGAGCTCAGCTTTTGCATTAGCGCCGAAGAATTACCAGTCAACCCAGTCATCGCCAACTTATTGCCTTGGACGCGAACAGTCTGCAGCGCCGTATCATCTCCAAGCGTAGAGGTCAGCATGCTGAGCACCTTGACCATGTCGATGCGCTCTGCTAAAAAATCAGACAACGAAGCCACCTGGTCGGCGCTTTGCATCAAGCGCTCGCGCTTGCTCACCACATCACCCGCCTTGGCTACCATTCCATCAAAAGCCTTGACCGCCTCAATCGCGCGCAACCGTAACTGAGAAGTAGGCGTAATGGCGATACCGAGAAGTAACATCAAGGCCACAAAAGCCCCTGCGACATTGAGCTTGAGTTGCTTTTTCGCAGCTTGGTAGCGGGCATTCTCACCAAACCCGGCAAAGACAATCGGCTTGCCATCTGGTGTGAAAACCCAAACTTCCGGTGCCGGGATGCCTTTATTGTCCGCTTGCGCCTGCTGGAGCTCGGCCATTTTGCGCTGCACATAGGGCTCGACCGCAGCACGCGACGCCAAAACCAATTGCAAACGTACTTGCTTGCTGTTGCGCTGCAGTTCGGTATATCCCCACAGCGAATCTTGGGCGCCAAATGGGCTGTTGGCTTGGGCCTCCAGCTGCATGGCGCTCAAGCAGTCTTGGGGATCCAAAGCAGGCATTTGCAGGTTTTTGCGCAAAACCATGCTCTCAGGCAACTCCAAAGCCCAAAATACCGCCGGCTTTTTGACATGCGCCGCTTCACCCGACTCCCAAACGGCACGTGGCTGTCCATCTGCCGGCACCAAAGTCAGTAGTTGCTCTGGCTGCAGCCAGCTCAAAGGGGCCCACTGGCGAGACTTTCGCCAAGTATTGAGGAAGTCGCCCTTCAGCTGGGTTAAATCCAGGCCGAAAAATCGCGACTCTGTAGAAATTGCCATACCGTTTCTTCTGCTTTCTCAAAGCGTGGGCTGTAGCATTTGGCGCGACTCAAATGTGTACCAGGGCAAACCATCACGGCTGCGAGCACCAAAATACACGCTGCGATCAACAAGGAATACTCTGCCATCCGCCATAGGAACTTTTGCTGTCACTCGGTAACGCCGTTGGCCACCACCAGCGCGAGCAAGGCTGGGGTCGAGTCCGGTGAGATCGATACCATCGGGACCGGATGCCCGACTGGCAACTATTTGTTGGGCAGCGCCATCATTGCCGTTGGTCAGAATCCGCAAGACTTCGAACGGTGCCGCCAGTGGGTTGACCGCAGATCCGCCAGAACCAGCACTGGCGGTTGTGACCAAGGGCGCGAGTCTAGCATAGAGGTCATAATCGATTCCGGGCACTTGCATCAGGTCTTCAATCGCCTCGAAACGCTCGGGGCGATGCCCCTCCAATGACGAGCGCTCACGCCTGTCCAAAATACGCACAGCCAGCTCCTGAGCAGCACCTTCTGGCAGTCCTCCCCCAACTGTCAGTAATGCAGACAAGAGAGGTAGCGATGCGCCGTTGATATTGATCAGTCCACTCAGTGGCATGATGCTGACTGGAATATCGACCCCTTGGAAGTTCACGGAGGTGTCTGTCCACTGCTGAATCACCACTCTTTCCGCCGTCAGTTGTTGGAGCACCAAGATCACCGCCGCATCACCTGCCGCTTGCGCGTTGACGCGGTCTTTAGCCGTGCCTAAAGCGCGCGTTTCCTGGCGGACCACGCCACTGACGCCTGTGACCATCAAACTCAACGCAGCAACCAGCCACAGCACCGCGATCAGCGCCATACCGCGCTCAGAAGCTGTTCTTGCCTTACCGTAACGAGTCATCCGGCTCCCCCTCCCAGTGAGGCACCCCCGCCGCCACCCCGAGGATCACCCGCAGGCATCACGCGCATCTGCACCACCACAGGTGGCAGCACGGAGGTCTCGGTCGCCATCACAATTTGTACAGCTTGTGGCAATTGGTCTGGCGCACCCCAGCTTGCACCCCATACGGGCGGATCAACAGCGGCATTGAGGTACTGAAGGCTCAAACCTGTTGCATGCGGCAAGATCGGATAGTTCTCAGCAGCTCCCCAATTGGGCTGGGTTTCCTGGTCTACCCAGGGCGTATAGCTCAGCACCACAGCGGGGGCACCCAGATACTCGCCCATGGCCAAGCGGAAGTGGTAACGGCCACCGGCGCCATAGCGTGCGGGCATGACACCCACCCAAGTCATCGCCTGAGCCGCGCCGGAGAAAAAGTATTGCGGCGTATTGCGCTCAAGCATGCCCTGCACTTGCAGGCCTTCTATACGCTTGGCCGAGATGCGGCCCAAAATGGCGCGCAGGAAATCGGCGCTGGTGCGCGACTCGTCCATGCGCTCCAGGCGGTTGTCGATACTGGTTTCGGTGCGGCCCATCGTGCCCATGGCGCCCGCCAGGCCGAGCACGATCAACGACAGCAGCGACAAGGCCACCAGCATTTCCACCAAAGTAAAACCTCGGGCGCGCGAACGTCGCGCGTGTTTCATACGGACAGCCATCATGGTTGGCGCCCGCTTTCTGATGGATCCGGCGGCCGGCGCTGGGCACGCAGTGTGTCCAGTTCAAAACTGCGGGCGCGCTCCCCCTCTGCCCAACTCACCGTGATGTGCACCTGGTGCAAAAGCGGAATATTGGGGCTTTCGCCCACATCGGTTTTGTAGGGCGCGCTTTGCACGCTCCAGTGGTAGCCGTTGCTTTCGCCCGCCTCGTTCCAACCGCTTTCATAGACCGAGTCACGCGACTCCATGATCGACTGCGCCAGTTGCACCGCGTATTGGTAACGGTCCAGATCGCCGACACTGCGAGCGTTGCTGCCCGTGGCACGGTAAATCATGCCCAGAGAGATGGCCATGATGGCGAGCGCCACCAGAATCTCCAGCAAGGTCATCCCGCGCTGGCGACGTGCAGCCGAAATAGCAGTGAGCGCCCTCATTGCAACAAGGGCTCCTGGGTGACGCGGCCGGATAACCAATCCACCCGCAGGCGCGTGCCGGCACCGGATTTGCGCAGTATTTCAATACTGCCGCCGGTAGAGCCACCTGAGGCCAGAAAGACGATGGAGGCCGCTTTGCCGGGATCAAACTCCCGATCCGCCACCGTGGTGCGCAGCTCAACCGCTTCCGGGATGGCCTTGTGCGCAGCATCCGTGCCGTAGAGCCGGTTTTGCAGATCGACCGTAAAGCGCACCGGCACGCCCTGCGATACCGCTCCAAAGCGTGCGGCCCGGAGTTGGGTCAGCATGGTGCGTACCGTGTCGCGGTACTCCACGCCTTCTTTGAGTTTGTCATAAGCCACCGGCGCCATGGCCACCACCAAGGCCATGATGGCGAACACCACCATCAGCTCGATCAGGGTAAAGCCCCGCTCTGCTGTGCGTGTGGTGTGGCGCGGCCATGGCCGGATGGTGTTCACTTTAGCCTCAGTGGATTGAGCAAAGCAGTCGTTTACTGGGCGTTGCGAATGTCAGCAGCTTCGCCTTCACCGCCAGGCTGGCCATCCGAGCCCAGCGTCAATATTTCGACCTGGCCGCCGTTGAGCGTGTAACGGTAAGGGTTGTTCCAAGGATCGTTGGGCACGCCACCAGTCAGGTAAGGGCCGTTCCAGCCGCGCACATTGCCCGGCTGCTTGGCCAATGCGGCCAAACCTTCTTCCGAGGTGGGGTAGCGGCCCACATCGAGCTTGAAGATGTCCAGCGCCTTTTGCAAATCGGCAATCTGTACACCGGCGGTTTTGGACTTGGCGCCGCCCAACTGGCTCAGCACCTTGGGGCCGACCAGGCCGGCCAGCAGGGTCAGAATAGCCAGCACCACCAGCAGTTCGATCAGCGTGAAGCCGCGGCTCTTGCGTTGCAGCTTCTGGTTCATAAAGGCCTTCATGGCGGGCTCTCCTTGCAGTAAATAAATTAAGCAGCCAGATCGTTGACGGACAGAATGCCCATCAGGATCGAAACAATGATCGAGGCGATCAAGATGCCAAGCACCAGAATCAAAATAGGCTCGATCATGGTCAGTGCGCGTTTGATGCCGGTCTCCACCTCGCGGTTGAGAATGTTCGACAGCTCCAGCATCATCGGGCCGAGGCGACCGGTTTCTTCGCCCACGCGCACCAGATTGACGGCCAGCGGCTCAAAAACCGTGGTCGTGTTCATGGCCTGAACCATCTTGCCGCCCTCTTTGACAATGGGCGGAATCTTGGCCAGCTCACCTTGAATCAAACGGTTGCTCACCGTGTCAGTGGCGATGTGCAGCGCTGTCAGCAGCGGCACGCCATTGCCCAGCAGTGTGCCGAGCGAGCGCGAATACAGCGTCAGCTGGTATTTGAGCGCCAAGCGCCCCAGCAGCGGCATGCGCAGCAGCACGCCTTGCCACCACAACCGCCCCTTGGGCGACTGGAACCAGCGGCGCACCAGGTACACGAACAGCGCCGTGCCCAGCAAAATCAGCCAGCCATTCTTGCGGAACGCTTGGCCAATGGTCATGACGATCTTGGTCGGCGTGGGCAGTGCGTCGCCCATGTCGGTGAACAGTTTTTCAAACTGCGGTACCACAAAGCCAAGCATGGCGATCAGGGACAAAATCGCCACCGCCACCAGAATCATCGGGTAGATGGTGGCCGAGATCACGCTTTCCTTGAGCGCACGCTGGCGCTCCAAGTGCTCGACCAGGCGCTGCAGCACAGCCGACATCTGGCCGCTGGCCTCGCCCGAGCGCACCATATTGATATAAAAGTCGCCAAACAGCTCCTGGTGTGCCATCAGCGCCTTGGACAGCGGCACGCCGCCCTTCACCGCCTCCAGCACGCCGGTCAGCAGCTCACGCATGCTGTCTTTGTAGGCCATGTCGATCAGCACGCGCAAAGCGTTGTCCAAAGCCAGACCGGCCTTGAGCATGATCGACAGCTCCGAGGTCATGGACAGCACATCGGCTGCCTTGGCCGGGCCTTTTTGCGTTTTGGTGGCTTTGGCCTTGACGATGGCATTGCCGGCGTCGGCCTTTTTATCCGCCTTGCCGCCTGCAGGCATCAGCGCTGCGGCATCGGCCGCATCGACAATGCGCACCGGCGTCAGTTTTTGCGCGCGCAAGTGCTTTTGCACCGCGGCCACATTGGGCGCGTGGAAGGTGCCGCGGACTTGTTCGCCGCTGGCGTTGATGGCGTGCCAAGCAAAATCAGCCATCGACTTGGTCCTGGGTGACGCGGGCCACTTCGTCCAGCGTGGTCATGCCGGCTGCAACCTTGCGCAGGCCGTCTTCGTGCAGGCTGAGCATGCCCGATTTGGCCGCCAGGTTGAACAGCTCGTTCGAATCCTTGCCTGCATTGATGGCATTGCGCATGGGCTCGTCGAGCACAAACAGCTCATGGATGCCGGTTCGGCCTTTGTAGCCGGTCTGGCGGCACACATTGCAGCCGACTGCGCGGTAAACCGGCTGGCCCACCTGGCTGAAACGCGCCAGGCCGGAGACGCGCCGCACTTCTTCGCCCGGCTCGAAGGCTTCCTTGCAGTTGCTGCACAGGGTACGCACCAGGCGCTGCGCCAGAACGCCGTTGACCGACGAAGTAATCAGATAGCTTTCCACACCCATATCCTGCATACGGGTGATGGCGCCAGCGGCCGTGTTGGTGTGCAGCGTGGAGAGCACCAAGTGACCCGTCAGGGCCGACTGCACCGCGATCTGCGCGGTTTCGCCGTCACGCATTTCACCGATCATGATGATGTCCGGGTCTTGGCGCAGGATGGAGCGCAAGGCGTTGGCGAACGTCAGGTTGATCTGCGAGTGCACCTGGATTTGGTTGATGCCTTCGAGCTGGTATTCGACCGGGTCTTCCACCGTGATGATCTTGTTGGCCTCTGCATCGATCTTCGAGAGCGCCGCGTACAAGGTAGTCGTTTTACCGGAGCCGGTAGGACCGGTCACCAGCAAAATGCCGTGCGGGCGCGCCAGCAAGTCGTTGAACTTGGCCAGCGTGTCTTTGGCAAACCCCATGGTTTCGAGCTGCAGCCGCACACTGGCGCGGTCCAGCACACGCATCACGATGCTTTCGCCATGCACCGTGGGCACGGTCGAGACGCGCAAATCCAACTCACGGCCTTTGACCCGGGTTTTGATACGCCCGTCTTGCGGCAAGCGGCGCTCGGCAATGTCCAGATGCGCCATGAGCTTGACGCGCGAACCGACAGCGGCCGACAGGCGCGGCGGCACCAGCTCGCCAGGGTGGATCACGCCGTCCACGCGGTAGCGCACATGCAGACCGTCGTCAAACGGCTCCAGGTGAATATCCGAGGCGCGCAAATCGGTGACCTTGCCAATGATGCTGTTGACCAGACGGATCACCGGCGCTTCGCTGGCCAGGTCTTTCAAGTGCTCGACAAAGTCGCCCACATCGGCGCCATCGCCAAACAGGCCGTCGTCGTCGCCCTCTTCCTCTTCGGGCTCGGGCTCTTGCAGGGCTTTTTCGATGTCGGCTTCGAGCGCCAGATGCGGGCGGATCTCCAGCCCGGTAGACATTTGCAGCGCCTTGATGACGAACGGGTCCTGCGGCGAGGTCATCGCCACTTCCAGCACGCCGTTCTCCAGTTTCAACGGGAACACATGCTGCGCGTGTTGGAACTCCGGTAACAGGCCAGGCACTTCAACCACTTCCGTCGGAAAATCCGCGGCCAAGGTGAAAGGGATCTGCAGCTGAAGCGCCAGCGTCTGCATCAGATCCATCTCGGAGACCAGACCCAGCTGCACCAGCACCTGGCCAATCAGGTTGCCCATTTCCTGCTGGGCCTGCAGCGCACGCTCCAGGTCGCGCGGCGAGAGCTTGCCCGCCTGCACCAGCATTTCACCCAAAAATGGGCGTACTTGAGCCACCGCCGGGTCGGCGCTGCTCAGGTTCTCGTCAATCGTGCTGGTAGTCATGCGTTGTTATGCTTTCTGCCCATGGTGGCGGCTATTGTCCATGCCACCGAGGCCGTCAGTCTAGGGGCAACAAAGGGAGACATTTGGGAGGCGATAGAGGAGGCAGTTTGGTTGCGTCAGGCAAACACTTCGGCCGCAGCAAAGGCCTTGCCTTGCTGGTCCTTGGCCGAGAGCTGGGGAGTGATGTCGCCCAACTGCCAGTCAATCGCCAGCTGCGGGTCATTCCAGGCAATGCAGCGCTCGTGTGCAGGCGCATAGTAATCGGTGGTTTTGTACAAAAATTCGGCCGTTTCGCTGTAAACCACAAAACCATGGGCAAACCCTGGTGGCACCCAGAGTTGACGTTTGTTGTCAGCACTCAACTCCACCGCCACCCACTGGCCAAAACTGGGAGAGCTTTTGCGGATATCGACCGCCACATCCAGCACACGGCCTTCCACTACCCGTACCAGCTTGCCTTGCGCCTGCTCAATCTGGTAGTGCAGGCCACGCAACACGCCACGGCTGCTCTTGCTGTGGTTGTCCTGCACAAAATCGTAGTGCTTGCCCACGGCAGCATCGAAGGCCTTCTGGGTAAAGCTTTCAAAGAAAAAACCACGTGCATCACCAAACACCTTGGGCTCAATGATCTTGACGTCGCCAATAGCGGTATCAATCACTTGCATGCGCTTTACTCCTGCGGGTCCTTGAGCAAACGCTGCAAGTATTGGCCATAGCCGTTTTTGGCCAGCGGCTTGGCCAAGGCTGCCAGCTGCGCGTCGTCGATGTAACCACTGCGCCAGGCAATTTCTTCCGGGCAGGCGATCTTCAGGCCTTGGCGGCTCTCCAGCGTGGCGATGAATTGACCCGCTTCGAGCAGGCTGTCGTGCGTGCCGGTGTCGAGCCAGGCATAGCCCCGGCCCATGATCTCGACGCTGAGCTGGCCTTTTTCGAGGTACAAACGGTTCAGATCGGTGATTTCCAGCTCGCCGCGTGGCGAAGGCTTCAAGCTCTTGGCCAGCTCCACGACCTGGTGGTCATAAAAATACAGGCCGGTCACCGCGTAATTGCTCTTGGGCTTGGCAGGCTTTTCTTCCAGCGACAGCACCTTGCCCTCTTTGTCGAACTCGGCCACGCCATAGCGCTCCGGATCGTTGACGTGGTAGGCAAACACACTGGCACCAGCTTCACGCTGCATGGCGCTGCCCAGCAGCTTGTAGAAATCGTGACCATAAAAGATGTTGTCACCCAGCACCAGCGCACTCGGCGCACCGTTGAGGAACGACTCACCAATCAGAAATGCCTGGGCCAGGCCATCCGGGCTGGGTTGTACCGCGTATTGCAGTTGAATGCCCCACTGGCTGCCGTCGCCCAGCAGTTGTTCAAAGCGAGGCGTGTCCTGCGGCGTGCTGATGATCAGGATTTCTTTGATCCCCGCCAGCATCAAGGCCGTCAGCGGGTAATAAATCATGGGCTTGTCGTAGACCGGCAGCAATTGCTTGCTGACGGCCAGGGTAGCTGGATGCAGACGGGTGCCGGAGCCGCCCGCCAGGATGATGCCTTTGCGTGCTTGCGTAGTCATGTTTTACAAAATTTCCTGCAGCATGCGCTGCACACCGGCCTGCCATTGCGGCAAGGCCAGCCCGAAGCGCTGTTGCAATTGCTCAGTATTCAGTCGCGAGTTGTTCGGGCGCTTGGCTGGCGTCGGGAAAGCAGCCGTTTCCACCGCTTGCACCTCCCGGGCGCGCAGGTTCAAAGCCGGGTTGATCTGCTTAGCCTGCTCCAGCACAAACTTGGCGTAGCGGTTCCAGGTAGTTTCGCCAGCAGCCACCAAATGGTAGATGCCACCCAGGTCCTGCTCGCTGGCCATGGCACTGCGCAAAGCTTGCGCGGTCACGTCGGCAATCAGTTCTGCACCGGTGGGCGCGCCCCATTGGTCGTCAATGACCGCCAGTTGCTCGCGCTCTTGCGCCAGCCGAAGCATGGTTTTGGCGAAGTTGCCGCCACGCGCTGCATACACCCAGCTGGTGCGAAACACCAAGTGTTTGGCGCCGCTGCGCGTGATGGCCTGCTCGCCTTCCAGCTTGGTCTGGCCATAAACAGACAACGGCCCGGTCGCATCGTCTTCACGCCAGGGCTGGCTGCCACCGCCGTTGAAAACATAGTCGGTGCTGTAGTGCACCAGCCAGGCGCCCAGGGCCTGCGCTTCACGGGCCAGCACAGCAACCGCCTCGGCGTTGATGGTGCGGGCGGCTGCGCTGTCGCTCTCAGCTTTGTCCACTGCGGTGTAGGCGGCGGCGTTGACGATGACGTCTGGCGCCACCGAGCGCACGGTCTGCGCCAGTTGATCAGGCTGCAACAAATCGCCACACAGGGGAGCACTGTGGCGATCCAGCGCCACTACTTCACCCAGCGGCTGCAGGCTGCGTTGCAGCTCCCAGCCCACCTGGCCGTTCTTGCCCAATAACAATATCTTCATTGCATCCATTCTGGCTTCAGTGCATGGCCAGCCAATACCTGCTGCCGTGTGGCGGACAAGATCAGGCGTACTGCTTGTTCAGCCATTCCTTGTATGCACCGGATTGCACCTGCTGCACCCAGTCCTGGTTGTCCAAATACCATTGCACCGTCTTGCGGATACCGGTGTCAAAGGTTTCGGCCGGTTTCCAGCCCAGCTCGCGCTCGAGCTTGCGCGCATCAATGGCATAGCGGCGGTCGTGGCCGGGACGATCTTTGACGAAACTGATCTGCTCGGCATACGACTGGCCATCGGCACGTGGGCGCAGCTCATCGAGCAAGCTGCAGACGCGCTTGACGATCTCGATGTTCGGCATCTCGTTCCAGCCACCGACGTTATAGGTTTCACCCAATTGCCCGCCTTGCAGCACTCGGCGGATGGCACTGCAATGGTCTTTGACATACAGCCAGTCGCGGATCGGCATGCCGTCGCCGTACACCGGCAACGCCTTGCCGGCCAAAGCATTGACGATCATCAGCGGGATCAGTTTCTCCGGGAAGTGATAGGGCCCGTAGTTGTTGCTGCAATTGGTGGTCAGCACCGGCAAACCGTAGGTGTGGAACCAGGCGCGCACCAGATGATCGCTGGCTGCCTTGCTGGCGCTGTACGGGCTGTTGGGTTCGTAATTGTTGTCTTCAGTAAACGCGGGGTCCGTCTTTTCCAGACTGCCGTAGACCTCGTCGGTCGACACATGCAAAAAGCGGAAATCGCTCTTGGCTTGGCCCTGCAGACCGTTCCAGTAGGCGCGAGCTGCTTCAAGCAAGCGCAAGGTACCCACGACATTGGTCTGGATAAAGTCTTCCGGGCCGTGGATGGAACGGTCCACATGGCTCTCTGCGGCAAAGTGGATGATGGCGCGTGGCTGGTGCTCAGCCAGCAGGCGATCCAACAGCGCGCGGTCACCAATATCGCCCTGCACAAAGCGGTGGCGCTCGTCGCCTTGCAGACTTTGCAGATTGTGCAAATTACCGGCGTAGGTCAGCTTGTCGAGATTGACCACCGGCTCGTCCGAGCCAGCCAGCCAGTCCAGTACAAAGTTCGAGCCGATAAAGCCGGCGCCTCCGGTGACGAGAATCATGGGCAGTGAGCGTAGTAGAGCAAATAACCGCCCATTATCGCACTGCCCTTTCATCCAGCCCCTGGACAAACGGCAAAGCCTGTCCCGCTGTTGTTAGCAAGCGAAGAGAACGATGAGTGAAGGGCTCAGATGCTATCAATTCAAGAGCGAGCAGTGATTGACTACAAGGTAGTTGCTCTAAATTTATTCACCCAACCCTGGGCCTGCCATCAGACCTTGCTGCCAAAGCGGCTGTGCGCAATATGCAGCAAGCCGTCAAAAATCAGGTTTTCCACCAGCTCAAAAGGGCGGGTCATGCTGGGCATCATTTTCCAGCCCGCACCGCCCGTCATCACACAGGCCGGCTCTTCACCGCAATGCGCAATCACGTGCTGCACCATGCGCTCGACGGCGCCCGCAATGGCGTAGGTGCCGCCGCTGGTCAGTGCATCACTGGTATTGGTGGGAAAAGCGGTGACTTCACCGGTCGGCACATGCAGGCCGGCGGTGCCCGCTTCCAGGGCGCGCAGCATGATGCCGTGACCGGGCAAGATCAGGCCACCCAAAAACTTGCCGCTGGCATCGATCGCTTCCACCGTCACTGCCGTGCCGACCATGACCACCACCACCGGACGCTGCCGGCCTTGCGCCAGCACATGGTGCCAGGCGCCAATCATGGCTACCCAGCGGTCGGTTCCCAGGCGCGTGGGATGGTCGTAGCCATTGGTCAGCCCCGCCTCTTGCGTGCTGGAGACCACCCAGTTGGGCGTCACATCCCACAGCTCCAGCTGCTCTTGCACGCGGCGGCGCACCACATCGCCAGCCACCACGCAGCCCAGCATGTGTTGCGGCTCGGGCAGCTCGGCCCAGCTGCCTTCGGCCAGGCGTTCGATGTTATCCAAAAACTCCACGCCATGCGCAAGCACGTCTGCGCCGGGGCGCGCTGCGTCATACATGGCCCACTTGAGGCGTGTGTTCCCTACGTCGATGGCCAGAAAATGCATGGGCGGCATTATGAGCCTTTTTGCGCTCACCGCTTGTTGCAGATGCAACATCTGGCAGGTCTTTTATGCTTGGTGTTTCACTATGGGCCGGGAAGGTACTGTGAATTTTGTTGAAGCGCCGCTGTCAAGCCTTGCCATGTCAACAAAGGCGTTTATATTGAGCGCTTCCTGCAACCAACCCTCAAGGAGTCAAGCAATGGGACTGTTCAGCTTTATCAAGGAAGCCGGTGAAAAACTGTTCGGTGGCAAAGAAGCCGCCGCCGCCCCGCAAGACCTGAACGCAGCCGCTGGCGCTGCCATTGAAAAGTACATTGGCACGCAAAACCTGGGCGTGTCTGACGTGAAGGTGGCATTTGACGCAGGCAAGGTCACCGTGACCGGCGTGGCGCCCACGCAGGCCGCCAAGGAAAAAGTCACTCTGTGCTGCGGCAACGTCTCGAGCGTGAGCGATGTGGACAACCAGATGTCCGTCACCAACCCCGAGCCGGAAGCCAAGTACTACG
This sequence comes from Comamonas trifloxystrobinivorans, assembly GCF_043359985.1. NCBI lineage: Bacteria > Pseudomonadati > Pseudomonadota > Betaproteobacteria > Burkholderiales > Comamonadaceae > Comamonas > Comamonas trifloxystrobinivorans. Next base: position 232,291 of record NZ_JBHZGV010000006.1, on the reverse strand, counting down.
ACGTGGTCTCGGGCGACAACCTGTCCAAGATCTCCAAGCAGTTCTACGGCGATCCCAACAAGTACATGGTGATCTTCGAGGCCAACAAGCCCATGCTGAGCCACCCCGACAAAATCTACCCCGGCCAGAAGCTGCGCATTCCTGCGCTGTAAGCCAGTGTGGAACCCAGCAAAAAGGACTCTTCGGAGTCCTTTTTTGTTGTCCTTTTTGTTATCCGGGTCGCTCTCAGCCTTGCTGCCAGGGCAGGCCGTGAAAGCGCCAACCTCCGAGCTTGCCGCGCTGGCCTTGCGCATCAGCATCACCCTCAAAGCCCTGCAGAATGTTGTAGGCATCAATACCCAACTCCGCCGCGCGCTTGGCCGCCGCTACCGAGCGCACACCACTGCGGCAAAGCAACACCAGTTTTTTGCCTGCCGCCTGCTGCGCCAGGGCTTGCAACTGCGCATCAAAATCCGGGTTTTGCGCCATGCCAGGCCATTGCTTCCAAGCCAGGGGCACGGCACCCGGCACTTGGCCTACCCAGGCGCGCTCGGCGTCGGTTCGCACATCCACCATGACCGCCTCGCCGGTCTGCACCCAGTGCCAGGCCAGTTGCGGCGCAATGTCGCCCGCGTAGCCGCTGGCGGGGTGAATGGTTTGCTGCTCGGCGCTCAAAGCCATGGCGAATCCTTTGTCTGAATGAGTGGCTGCCAGCGCTTCGCACACCATCACCGGCAGGGTTTGCGGCGAAATTCTACTGCGCTCAGAGCGCCTGCTCCCACGGCGGGGCGGGCATTTCCTTGAGCTGCTGGCGCAGGGCGCGATGGTCGGGCACAACCTCGGCCACGGTGTCCCAAAAGCGCGGGCTGTGGTCCATGACGCGCAAATGGGCCAACTCGTGGGCCACCACATAGTCGATGATGGCCGGCGTGTAATGCATCAAACGCCAGTTCAGGCGGATCGAACCGTCCGATTTGGCACTGCCCCAGCGCGTTTCGGCGCTCGACAAGCGCAGGCTGGTGTACTGCACGCGCAGCAGCGGCGCAAAATGCGCCAGCCGCGCCAGAAAATGCTGGCGTGCACTTCTCATGAACCAGGCCTGCACCACATCGCGGATCTGCTCGCGCGTGGCATGGCGCGGCAAGGCCAGATACAGGCGCGAGGGGCTGCCCGGCAGCTCTTGCTCCACCCGCCAGACCGCGCCTGCGCGCGCCACGCGCTGCTCGCTGTCAATCACCAATTGCAGCGGCTGGCCCAGAAACGGCAAGCTGGCGCCGTCTTCCCAGCGAATGGTGGCACTCAGGCTGTGCGCATGGCGGCGCTGCATCTCTCCGAGCTTGCGCACGATCCAGTCGGATTTTTCCAGCAAGGCCTCATCAATGCCGCTTTGCGTGACCCAGCGCGGCGCACGCACCACCAAGCCGTCTTCGCCCACCAAAAAACCAATGCTGCGCCGCTTGGCGCGCTGCAACTGGTAGGCGACATGCGTGCCTGCCAGCAGCACCGTTCGATTGGCCGCCGGGTGCTCGAAAGATTGCGGCAGCAAGCTGCCAGACAAAGGCTGGGCTTGCGACTCCTCTGTTGACAGCGAAGGCGGCGAACCCAGCGGATGAACAGCGCGCGGTGCACTGGGCGGCATCGGCTTTACCGGCTGCAATGGCGCTGGAGCAACTGGCGGCAGCGCAGCTGGCGCAGGCGCCGGAGCCGGCTTCTCTGGCTCAGCCTTGGCGGCCTCGGGCTCGCTGCGGTCCCACAAATCCAGTGCCAACTGCACCAGGCGGCGCACATCGACCATCAGTCCCTGCCTCCCAGCCAAGCCCAGCGGCACATCGGGCAGAAAAAACTACTGCCAGCACTTGGCAGGCAAGCACTGGCAGCTCTGATTTTTCTCATTTTTTGCGACAAAAGTGGGAGATCGCAAGCAGGCAAGTCGGCCGTCTCCTGTCTGTCAATCGGCCACTGCGGTGGCGGCTGCACGCTCGGCAGGCGGCACCAAGGCAGGCTTGCCCACATAGGCTTCCGGGTCCAGGCGGCGCATTTCGGATTCAATCCAATACTCCACCTCGGCCATCAGCTCATCATGCTTGCGGCCTTTGCTGTCGATCGGCTTGCCCACAGACACATCCACAATGCCTGGCGTTTTGATAAACGCCTTGCGCGGCCAGCATTTGGCCGAAGTCACCGCAATCGGCACCACCTGCGCGCCCGTCATGATGGCCAAGCGAGTGGCGCCGGTTTTGTAATCACCAGCTTCGCCACGGGCGATACGCGTGCCTTCGGGAAACATGATCACCCAGATGCCTTGGCCCAGCAGGCGTTTGCCCTGCTCAACCACCTTGTGGAAGGCGCGGCTGCCGTCCTTGCGGTCGATGTGGATCATGTCCAGCGAACCGATCGACCAGCCAAAAAACGGCACCTTCAGCAGCTCTTTCTTGAACACATAGGCCAGCGGCTTGGGCATGATGGCCGGCATCAAAAAGGTCTCGAAAGTGGACTGGTGCTTGCACAGCAGCACCACGCCCTGCTCGCTGTTGACCGGCAGATTTTCCATACCCTGGGTGCGCACCTTGAGGCCACAGATCCAGCCCGTGCTGTCAGCGGCCAGCTTGAGCCAGGCACGCGCCACTTTGTAGCGCGTCAGGCTGCTCGCGCCAAAAACGCGCAGCAGCAAAATGGTCAAGGTGTACGGAATCACCGTCAGGCTCATGAAGAGCGCATGCAAAATCGATCGAATCAGCGACATGAATGGCTAGCGGGGGAAATGCGGGGTTCACCAAGCCCTGGACCCAACCCGGCCTGGCCGGGCAAAGATCTTGTGCACGAGCAACGTCTGCGCCACAGTGGTGAAGAAGCGCCCATCATATCGGATGCGCAAAGCCATGCCGCGTGGGGATAACGCACAAGCCAAGGCGGCCTTGCACCGATCTTGCCCTGCTTGGGCCTGCGGGTTGCCCTTGCTTACGCCAAACACTCCAGCGCCGACAAAAAATTACCAAGTCATTGGAATAAAACAATTTTTTTTGCATGTAAAAAGCAATAAACCACAGACCGCACACAAGCTGCCACCAGCTTATCAACAAGTTGCAAGAGAAACAAAGAATGGCACTGAATTTCTTTACAGATCAAGCCATTGCAGTGGATAAGTCAGCCATCACAAGAGATTGCCTTAATAATCGCAATAGCTAAAATCTCTCACACCCTCTGCCGCATTTGCAGTGAGCAAGCACTTATGCACACAATGTGGAAAGCAGACCCCTTAGCACAAATCTCCAGGTCGCTTTTTCAAAACCGGCAGTAAATCAATATAACTTGTTGAAAATAATTAATAAAATTTTTTGTCGCCGCCAAGGCATCAGCGCCTGACAATCTGTGCTATGTCCAACACAGCGGAACCAGTGCCAGTTAGTCAACAAAGTTATCCACAGAAATTCGGCTGCACCATTGATTTATCGTCAGAATTCCCCTGTGAGTAAGTTTCCTACAAGCCGGCGCCTGCCTTGCCCGCTCCAAGGCATGCCGTAAAAATACCTATACCCACGTGGCTATCTGCTGCCGGCAGCGGCGTGCCTTGGCGCCAAAAGCTGCTGCCAGCCTCTACACTGGAACTTGCGTTTGCCCGTTTCCGTCTGCCCCTTTTCTTTGCCCTTGCCACCGTGCCTCTGATTTCCGTTGCCGTCCAAACCCCTGCCCATGCCAGCATCAGCGCCAGCAGCGAACTGCTGACCTACCGCGCAGACACTGCCGTTCCCACGGGGAGTTTGCTGCGCGTACCGCTGGGCAAGCGCGAGGTGCTAGGTGTGGCCTGGGGCGAGGACAGCACCTACAGCGGCACACCCGAGGCACTCAAACCCATTGCTGCGGTACTGGACGGCATTGCACCGCTGCCAGCCAGCTGGCTGCGCCTGGTGCAGTTTGCAGCCCGTTATTACCAGCGCAGCCTGGGCGAAATGGCCATCACTGCCTTGCCGCCAGCCCTGCGCGACCTGAGCACCGAGCAATTGGCGCGCCGCCTCAAACGCAAAAGCAAGGCCAGCAGCGCCACAACCGACAGCGATTGCGCACTCGCCCTGAGTGACGAACAAACTGCTGTTTGCCAACAAATAGACAACCATAGCGGCCCATTTCTGCTTTTTGGCAGCACGGGCAGCGGCAAGACCGAAGTCTATCTGCACCAGGCGGCCCAGTTGCTGGAGCAAGACGCCTCGGCCCAGGTCCTGGTGATGGTGCCCGAGATCAATCTCACGCCGCAGCTCGAAGCGCGCTTTCGCGCCCGCTTTGCCGCGCAGTTGGGCGAAGCTGCCGTGGTCAGCATGCACAGCGGAATGACTCCGGCCCAGCGCCTGAACAGCTGGCTGGCCGCGCACACCGGCCAGGCACGCATGGTGCTGGGCACGCGCATGGCGGTGTTTGCCTCCATGCCGCAGCTGCGCTTGGTGATCGTCGACGAAGAGCACGACCCCAGCTACAAACAACAGGAAGGCGCGCGCTATTCGGCACGCGATCTGGCGATCTGGCGCGGCCATGACTTGGGTGCCAAGGTGATTTTGGGCTCAGCCACGCCCTCGCTCGAAAGCTGGTGGGCCAGCCGGCCGGCAGGAAGCGGCGGCCCGGAAGATCCGGGCGGCCGCTATCTACGGCTGGCCATGCCCAGCCGGATAGGCGCTGGGCAAATGCCCCGCCTGCGCTTGGTGGACATGCGCCAGCAACCGCGCCGCACCGTTTTTTCCGATGCGCTGCTGCAAGCCATCACGCAGCGCGTGCAGCGCGGCGAACAATCGCTGGTACTGCTCAATCGCCGAGGCTTTGCGCCCGTGCTGTTTTGCGGCGACTGCGGCTGGAAAAGCGATTGCCCGCATTGCAGCGCCCACCAGGTTTTCCACAAGAACGACCGCAGCCTGCGTTGCCACCACTGCGGTTTCAGCCAGCGCGTGCCGCATGCCTGCCCCAACTGCGGCAACCCCGACATCCTGCCGCTGGGCAAAGGCACCGAGCAGTTGGAAGAAGAGTTGGAACGCCTGCTGCGCAACGTGCAGCGCCCCGACGGCGACCCGGCACGCATTGCCCGCATTGATGCCGACACCACCAAAGCCAAGGGCGAGTTGCAGGAAAAACTGGCCGGCATGCATGCTGGCGAAGTGGACGTACTGGTGGGCACACAGATGGTGGCCAAAGGCCATGATTTCCGCCGCGTCACCCTGGTAGCTGCCGTGCAGCCCGATGACGCGCTGATGTCCAGCGACTTCCGCGCACCGGAGCGGCTTTTTTCGCTGCTGCTGCAAGCTGCAGGCCGTGCCGGGCGCGATGCCGCCTATGTGGCCGAGCACGGCAGCAGCGTGGAAATGTGGCTGCAAACCCAGCAACCCGAGCATGCCGTTTACCAAGCCTTGCGCCGCTGGGACTACCCCGGTTTTGCCGCCCAGCAATTGCATGAGCGCCGCGATGCCGCCATGCCACCGTTTGCACACCAAGCCATCATCCGCGCCGATGCGCGCACACAAGAAGTAGCACAAGGCTTTCTTCGTGCTGCCTCAGAAGCAGCGCAAGCCCAGCAGTTGCCGGGTTCGGACGAGGTTTTTGTTTACCCGCCCATACCGCTGGCCGTGCAACGCGTGGCGCAGGTGGAGCGCGCTCAGATGCTGGTGGAAAGCCCATCGCGCAAGGCACTGCAGCAGTTTCTGCGCGCCTGGCAGCCCACGCTGCATTGGCTGCGTAGCCAGCCCGAGCACAAACCGCTGGTGCGTTGGCTGGTAGACGTGGATCCGCAAGCTATCTAAAACGAAGGCAAAACGAAAGCCGCTGGTGCCTGCAAAAATGCACCAGCGGCTTTGCAAAAGCAGCAATGCCGAGGCGTTACTGCAACTGCAGCAGCGCCACCGTTTCGCGGGCCGCCACCCGCCCTTCATCGGTAGGCACCACCCAGATTTCTACCGCACTGCCTTCGGCATGCACAGCACAGGGCTCGCGGCCATCAGCGCGGCGGTTGCGCTCGGCATCGATCTGCACGCCCAGCCAGGCCAGCTTTTCGCAGGCTTGCTGGCGCAAGATGGCATCGCGCTCGCCAATGCCGCCGCTGAAAGCCAGCACGTCCAAGCCTTGCAGGCAAGCCACCAAGGCACCGGTTTCGCGCACTACGCGGTGGGTGAACTGGTCGATGGCGCGCTGCGCATCTGCACTGCCATCCGCACGCAAAGTACGCATGTCGGCCGAGATGCCGGAGACGCCCAGCAAGCCGCTTTGCTTGTAGAGCAAGGTCTCTATTTGCGCGTGGCTCCAGCCCTGTTCCATCAGATACAGCAGCACGCCGGCATCAATGCTGCCGCTGCGGGTGCCCATCATCAAACCGTCCAGTGCCGAGAAACCCATGGTGGTGGCAATGCTGGCGCCAGCTTGGCAAGCGCACAGGCTGGCGCCGTTGCCCAGATGCGCCATGACCAGGCGACCATTGGCGCGCTGGCTGCGCGCCTGCAGCACCGACAGAATGTACTGGTACGACAGACCGTGGAAGCCATAGCGCCGCACACCTTGCTCACGCAGATCGCGCGGCAAGGCAAAGGCGTAGTTCAGCTCGGGCATGCTGGCATGGAAGGCTGTATCAAAACAGGCCACCTGCGGCAATTGCGGGAACGCCTTGCGAAAGCGACGAATGCCTTCCACGTTGTGCGGCTGGTGCAGTGGTGCGAGCGAGTTGAACTGTGTCAGCCGCTCCAGCACGGCGTCGTCCACCAGCACGCTGCGGTCGAACTCGCCACCGCCGTGCACCACGCGGTGCGCAATGGCTTGTAGCGGCGCGTATTGGTCGAGCATCGGCACCAGCCCGCGCAGCCGCTCCAACGCCTCTTCAAAAGGCGTGCGCCCAGCCGCCACTTCCAGCGGTTGCTGCACATTCTGGCCGCGGTATTTCCAGCCAATATGCGGCTTGCCGCCGGGCTCCAGCCCTTGCACATTACCCGCCAGCAGCTCCGCCTGCACCTGGCCTTGGGCCACCGGGTGGAGCGAGAATTTGAGCGACGACGAGCCGGAATTGATTGCCAAGATGGCCATGGTTTTCTCCTTGTGCTTGCCTGCGCTGTCAGCCGCGTTTCCAGGCGTTGTCGGCTTCGATTCGGCGGCGTGCATGCGCCATCAGCAAGGCCAGCAAAGCCGAGGCCACGCGGGCCCGCGGGCCGTCGGCCCGGCTGGTGAGCGCGATCGGCACTCTGGCGCCCAGTACCACGCCCGAGCCGCTGGCGCCCGCCAGATACTCCAGCTGCTTGGCCAGCATGTTGCCGCTTTCCAGATCGGGCACCAGCAAGACATCAGCATCGCCCGCCACTTCGGAGCGGATGCCTTTGATACGCGCCGCTTCGGCTGAGATGGCGTTGTCAAACGCCAGCGGGCCATCGAGCATGCCGCCCGTGATCTGGCCACGGTCGGCCATCTTGCACAGCGCTGCGGCATCCAAGGTGGAAGGCATGTTGGCGGCCACTGTTTCCACCGCCGCCAGCACGGCCACTTTGGGCAACTCCACGCCCAGCACCCGCGCCAGGTCGATGGCGTTTTGCGCAATGTCGGCCTTCTCGCTCAGGCTGGGGCTGATGTTGATGGCTGCATCGGTAATGAGCAGCGGTTTGCTGTAGAGCGGCACATCAAAACGGAAGACGTGCGACAAACGCCGCCCGGTGCGCAGGGCCGGTTCGGCCAGCACCGCACGCAGCAACTCGTCGGTGTGCAAACTGCCTTTCATCATCAACTCCACCTGGTGGCTGGCCGCCAGCTCGGCAGCCTTGGCCGCTGCAGCATGGCTGTGCTCGACGCTGATGATCTCCACGCCCTCAAGCTCGATACCCGCCTCTTCCGCCACTTTGCGAATGCGCCCAACAGGCCCGATCAGCACCGGCACGATCAGGCCTTGGCGTGCGGCATCCAGGGCGCCTTGCAAAGAGCCGGGATCACAGGGATGGACCACCGCGCAGCGCAGCGCCTCCAGCCCCTTGCTTTTGGCCAACAGTGCGTTGTGACGTGCCTCAGGGTCGAACACCTTGAACAGCGGCGCCTTGGTGCGCTGCAGGCGCACTTTGCTGGCAGGCGGCAACAGCTTGGCCACGCCTTGCAAGACCAGAGCGCCATTCTGGTTGGTGACGCTGCAATCCATCTCCACGCGCTTTTTGGCATCGTCCTTGGAGAGCACGGTGGCCACCACCGTCAAGGTATCGCCCACGCGCACTGGTTGCTTGAAACGCAACTGCTGCTCCAGATAGATGGTGCCAGGGCCGGGGAATTCGGTGCCGAACAAGGCCGAGATCAGCCCCGCGCTCCACATGCCGTGCGCGATGATGCCGTGGAACAAGGTGTCTTGCGCGTAAGCCGGGTTCATGTGTGCCGGGTTGACATCGCCGGTCACAGCGGCAAAAGCCTGGATATCGTCTGCCGTCAAGGTGCGCAGCAAGCGCGCGCTCTGGCCCACTTGCAGCTCGTCATAGGTCAGGTTTTCCAGCCATTCGCCGGCGTTGCCAGCGTTTTGAGGATCGGTCATAGGTTCTCCGCCTGGTGGCTGGCAGCAGCCGCCCAGGACATCAGAAAAATCAAAAGAAGAGGGGAAAAAACAGCGCCGCTGCGCACGCCGGAGCGGGCTTGCAGCGGCGCGGGCAGGCGCTCAATCGGAGTAGCGCACCATCACATAGTCGCCAGGAGCGTCTGCCAGCACGTATTCGGGTTTGATTGCTGGCGGAGCCACCCGCTCGCCCGAGTGCTGCTTCAACCATGCGTGCATAGCTTCCCACCAGGAGCCTTGCACCACCGGCGTGGTGGCGGCCCATTCGTCGGGATCGGTCCAGACCTGTTCATCGGTTTCGGTCGATATCTGGTAGCTGCGCCGCGGGCGGCCGGGTTCGGAGACAATGCCGGCGTTATGCCCGCCGGCGGCCAGCACAAAGGTCACCGGCGCACTGGTTTGCAGGTGGATGCGGTAGACCGAGCGCCAAGGCGCCACGTGGTCCTTGGTGGTGGCCACCACCATCAGCGGCACCGCAATATCCATCAGCGCCACGGCGGCACCGGCAAAGCGGTACTGGCCACGGGCCAAGGCGTTTTCGAGGAACATCGAGCTCAGGTACTCGGTGTGCATGGCGGCAGGCAGGCGCGTCTGGTCGGAGTTCCAGCTCATCAGGTCAAAACCGGCTTCGGGCTCGCCCAGCCAGTAGCGGCGCATGCTGCGCGACCAGACCTGCTCGCGCGAGGACAGAAACTGGAAGGAGCTGCCCATGTCCTGCCCCGACATATAGCCTTTGCGCTGCATGCGCTGGCGCAAGGTGGCGAGCTGGTCTTCGTCGATGAACACGCCCAGCTCGCCAGGCTCGGTGAAATCGGTCTGCGCGGCCAGCAGCAGCACCGATACCAGCTCAGGCAATTGCTCGGGGATGAGCGCTTTTTCTTGCTCGCTGCGCTCGCGCTTTTTCTGCCGCGCCAGCCGGCCCAGGGTGGCGGCCACAATGGCCAGATAGGTGCCGCCCAGGCAGTAACCCATGGCGTGGATGCGCTGGGCGCCACTGCGCGACTGCACGGCCGCCATGGCCGCCAGCACGCCACTGCTCAGGTAATCTTCAATCTTGAGCGCGTGGTCTTCGGCGGTGGGGTTGCGCCACGAGACGATGAAGACGCTGTGCCCTTGCTCCAGCAGGTAGCGCACCATCGAGTTCTTGGGCGACAAGTCCAGGATGTAGTACTTCATGATGCACGAGGGCACGATCAGCACGGGCTCCGGGTGCACGGTGGCCGTCTTCGGCGTGTAGCAGATCAGCTCGATCAGGTGGTTGCGGAACACCACTTTGCCGGGCGTGACGGCCACGTCCTTACCCACCTCGAACTCCAGCGGCGGCAGCTTTTCCACCGGTGTCTCCACCCACTGCTGCGCCAGCCGGCCCAGGTCTTGCCAGAGGTACTTCTGGCCATCGCGCAGGCTCTGGCCCTTGGTGTCACGGGCTTTGGCCAGCACTTCAGGGTTGCACCAAGGCCAGTTGGCCGGGCACAGTGCATCGACCCACTGGCGGGCGAAAAAATTCACCATCTGCTGATTGTGGCGCGTCATGCCCTCCACCTGCACGGCCGAGCTCCACCATTCTTCCGAGGCCTTGAAGCTCTCCTTGATGGTGCGATAGGGCCACTGCGACCAGCCGGCCGAGCGAAGACGGCGGTCGGTCTCGCCCGCGCTTTCGTCCTGCACTGCCTGCTCCTGTTTGAAAGTGCTGGCCGCCACCCGGTTGTTCAAATGCAAGGCATAACGCGCCAGCTCGCGCCGCTTGCCAGGCGCTGCCGCCACATGCATGAGCCAGTCGGCGGCCGACAGGTTCAGCGCCATGGGCGACAGGCCCATGATGCTGCGGCTGAGCTTGCCGCGCACCCGGTCGTCCCAGGTGTCTTCCATACCCCGCTGCGTCTGGTTCCAAAGGGACCAAAGATCCTTGTGTTCTTTCACATGCGCTCCTAGTGCTAAACCAACAACCCAAACGATTGTGGGTTTGAGCGCCCATGGCGGGCATGACTTGAATCAATGTCTCAGGACTTGGGCTTGCGACACATTGGTGCCGCCCATGGAACGATGGCGCGGGAACTTTCCGCGCTCGGAGCGGGTTGGCGCTCTCAGCTGCCCGCTTGCGTCAGCCAGCGCACCGCGACGGAGAAGCTGACAAAGGCGAGCGCCGTGCTCACCAAAATGATGTGGGCAATGCGGCCGTTGTGCGCGCCATAGCGCTCGGCCAGCAAGGTGACATTGCTGGCGCTTGGCAGCGCTGCCACCAGGCTGAGCACCGTCACCGCAAACGGGTCCACCGGCAGACCCAGCGCAATGGCGGCGTGGCCCAGACCCAGCACCAGCAGCGGGTGGACGAACAGTTTGACCAGCGCCAGTGGCACGTAGCTGGACGGCTTGGCATATTCGGCCTGCACCATTTTGGAACGCGCCAGCACCGCGCCCACCGCAAACAAAGCCACGGGCGTTGCCGCGCTGGCCAACAGGCTCACGGTTTTGTCGATGGCAACCGGCAAGCGCCACTGCATGAACGAGGCCAGAGCGCCGAGCAGAATCGACCACGGCATCGGGTTGCTCAGCACGCCCTTGAATGCCTTGGCCAGCGCCGGCCGCATATTGCCGGCCGCACCGTCCAGGCGCGACAAGGCCAAGCACAGCGACGTGGTCAGCACCATGTCCACCAGCATCGCCAAAATGCTGGGGCCGGCCGCCGCCTCGCCGAGCAGCGCCACCAGCAGCGGCAAGCCCATGAAGCCGGTATTCGGGAAAGTGGTCACCAGGGCTCCGAAGGCGCTGTTGTTCCAATCCATTCCGCTCTTGCGGGCCGCCAATACGCAGCCGGCCACCATCAACACCTGGCACAGCATGAACAGCAGCAGCGCCGGAACGTTCATCAGCTGCTCAAACGGCAGCGAAGAACCCGCCTTGAACAACATGCAAGGCAGCGCAAAATACAGCACAAAGGCGTTGACGCCCGCTATCGCCGACAGCGGGAAAACCCCGCGTCGCGTGGCCAGATAGCCGCACAGCACCAGGGCAAAAAATGGAAAGGTGACGAGAAAGACAGACAGCACCGGCGTATTGTGCCGATTTGTGCCCAGGCTCGGCGGCCGGCGCTGTTGCGCGCGAGACCAGAGGCACTAATTTGTGGCGCCAGACGCAAAAAAACCTGCTGGTGGGCGCCACCGGCAGGTTTGGGGTTGATCGTGTGGCGCGTGGCCGCTCAGATCGTGACCAGCTTCTCCACTTCCGCGCATTTGCGGCGCGACAGTGCTAGGTTGCTGCGCTGCTTGTCGAGCACCAGGTAGAGGAACAGGCCTTCTTTTTGCGCCATCGGGCGGATGATGTGGTATTGCGAGCCCAGCGTGATCAGGATGTCGTCGATCGAGTCATTCAGACCCAGCGACTTCATGGTCTTGAGCTTGGCGCGCACCACCTCGGTGTTGCCCGCGGCGGCCAGCTCCAGATCGAGCCCGGAGCCGGCGCTGCCCAGCAGCATGCCGCTGGTACTGTCGACCAGGGCGGCACACATGGCGCCATCAACGGTCAGCAGTTGGGTCAAAGCGTCTTGTACCGATGCCATAAATCTCACCCCTTCACACACTGGCTGTTTGTCGTTGCTGGTCCCACCCGGCCAATGCTACGCATGGGTCAGCTTTTGCTGGCAGAAAAACAGTTTTCGGCCCGGCGCGCCGGGCCAGCGTGGCCTCAGGCCTTGTTCATCTCGGTGCCCACTTCGGCCGCCGCCCAGAGCACGCGGCCCAGGACGGCGCTGGTGTCGAGCACCATGCACAAAATGCAGGGAAATTCGGAGGTGACCATCTGAAACACCACGACGCCGCTGTCGGTCTCGAAGGTCAGGCGCTTGCAGCCGGCGTGGTTGATTTCGCGGCCCACGGCGCGGGCCATGGCCATCAGCGAGCCTGCCATGGCCGAGAGGCGGTTAAGCTGCAGCTCGCTATTGGTGCGCAGCGAAGCGATCTCGAAACCATCGGGGGTGCTGAGCAAAGCCACACGCACGCCGTCTACCGGACCAATCAGTTTTTCCAGCGCCTGCTGGCCTGCCGTTACCACCTGGGCAGGGATCATGGGTTGAGATGCGGTCATGAATTCTCGCTTTGCAGGGACAGCATGGAAACTAGCACACTCATTACTTCCAGCAACTGATCGCGGTTGCGCGGATCGGCCTGCAGGATCGGCACAACGCCGTAGCCCGCAGAATACACGCCTTGCGCGAATGTTTCAATTTGTGTAGCGTTGGCGTCACGCGCGCTCAAAATCAGGGTGACAGGCGCGGTCTCCAGGCGGCTGATTTCGGCCAGGATATGCGTGGTCTCATCGAGGGCCTTGGGGTCGTTCATATCGGCCATGATGAACACGCCCATCGACACCGACAACACCCACTGGCGCACAAAGCTGAAGCGCTCCTGCCCCGGGCAGCCGCAGATCTGCACGCGCTCGCCGCCGCCCAGGTCGATTTCACCGAACTCGGTGCCGACGGTGGTGAAATCTTTGGCGTGCGTGGCGCGGTCAAGGTTGCGCACGTCAGAGTTGGACATCAGCTCGCCACACAGTGAACGCACTGCGGTGGTTTTGCCGATGCCCATGGGCCCGCACAAAGCGATACGCGGCAGCGACAGCTTTTGCTGCGCTTCCCAGTCCATCTCCTGAGTCATGACGCCTTTCCTCCTCCGCGAATCCACCGGCCCAGTCGGCCTAATAATCCACTGGAGTGTACTGGCTGGCGGGTGCTTGCGGAGGCTGCCGGACGCTGATTTTGCTTGGCTACGCCACGCAGCACACCGCGGTTGCCCAGCTCGACCAGCAAGCTACGCGCCGTGTTGACATCCAGGCCGCTGTGCGTACACAACTGGCCCAGCGACACCGGCTCGCGCGAGAGCAAAGCCAACGCCCGGATGCAGGCGCCGTTATTGAACGGCGCACCCATCGACACCCAGGCCTTGAGCTGGTAGAGGAATTCCTGTTTGGCCGCTGCGCCCGCCTGGGGCTCGGCAACTGGCGCGGGCGCGCGGGCCGCCATTACCTTTTGGCGCGCTTCCCAATCGAGCAGGAAAACGGCGGCGCGGTCGAGTACATCGATCAGATCGCCCAGCGTATAACCCACTTCGAGCCGGCCCACCCATGAGGCGTTGGCCAACAGGCTGCTGCCGACATTGCCCACCGCAATGACGCAGGGCGTAGAGCCCAGCGAGGAAATCGCATCGGCCATGCCCTGGTCGATCATCAGCAGCTGCGATCGGTCACGCGGCACTTCTTTCCACGACAGCACCGATTTACGCGCTGCCACGCCGAACAGCTGCACAAAGCGATGCCGAACACTGGGCGTGAGCAATTCTGCGGATATACCGGCAGTGAGCATGAGAGATTACCAGCCTGTTATAGATAAAATTTATAAGACACCGACTCAGATATGAGTGGGCGCTATGGGGAATTCTAGAAGCTTGTCAGTTCCCTGCAAGCCTTTCCGACCGCTGTCGCCGATTTACCAACATTGGTTGACAATCGATACGATAGAACGTGCACTTTTTGTAACAATTTTACTTCTACAAAGCCACGCGGCTGCAGCAGGCAGCGCTTGCGGCTATTCTTGTGGGCTTTGCTTTTTTCTTCGTCGAAGGTGTTTGCCCCATGGCTGCCGGCCTCAATCTCGCCCAACTCCAAGCAGTGCACTACACGCAAGGGCCGTGTCTGGTGCTGGCCGGTGCGGGCTCGGGCAAGACCCGTGTCATCACGCACAAGATCGCCCGGCTGATCGAAACGGGCCTCGCGCCGCGCAAGATTGCCGCCATCACTTTCACCAACAAGGCCGCCGCTGAAATGCGCGAGCGCGCCAAAGGCCTGATCGGCCGCGCCGCCAAGGACGTGCTGATCTGCACCTTCCACGCACTGGGCGTGAAGATGGTGCGCGAAGACGGCCATGTACTCGGCCTCAAGCCGCAGTTCAGCATTCTTGACAGCGACGATGTGGTCGGCATCCTCAAAGACGCGGCCGGCGGCACGGCCGATGCCGCCACCGCCCGCCAGTGGCAGTGGACCATCAGCAAATGGAAGAACATGGGCCTGGATTACAAGGCCGCCCTGGCCCAGGCTGCGGACGACAACGAGCGCGCCATCGCCGTCATCATGCAGCGCTACGAAGAGCGCCTGACCGCCTACCAGAGCGTGGACTTTGACGACCTGATCGGCATGCCGCTGCGCCTGCTGCGCGACCACCCCGAGGTGCGCGCCAAATGGCAGGAGCACCTGGGCCACGTGCTGGTGGACGAATACCAGGACACCAACGCCACGCAGTACGAGTTGCTCAAACTGCTGGTGGGCGAGCGCGCGCACTTCACCGCCGTGGGCGACGACGACCAGAGCATTTACGGCTGGCGCGGCGCCACACTGGACAACCTGAAAAAGCTGCCGGTCGATTTCCCGCAGCTCAAGGTCATCAAGCTGGAGCAGAACTACCGCTCCACCAGCGCCATCTTGCGCGCCGCCAACAACGTCATCCAGCCCAACCCCAAGCTGTTCCCCAAAACCCTGTTCTCAGAGCTGGGCGAAGGCGAGCCGGTGCGCATTGTCGACAGCGACAGCGAAGAGCACGAGGCTGAGCGAGCCGTGGCGCGCATCATGGGCCTGCGCGCCGCCGCCAATCCGCCGCCGGACTGGAAGGATTTCGCCATCCTCTACCGCGCCAACCACATGGCCAAGCCGTTCGAGAAAGCGCTGCGCAAAGCAAACGTGCCCTACAAAGTCTCGGGCGGCACCAGCTTTTTCGACCGCGCTGAAATCCGCGATCTCTGCGCCTGGTTCCGGCTGTGGATCAACAACGACGACGACCCGGCGTTCTTGCGCGCCATCACCAACCCCAAACGCGGCATCGGCCACACCACGCTCGGCCGCCTGGGCGAGTTCTCCAAAGCGCACCGCTGCAGCATGTTTGCCGCGCTGTTCAACCACATGCTCGAAGACGCCATGCCCGCCAAGGGACGCGAGAGCCTGCTGGAGTTCGGCCGCTATATCAACGACCTCGAATACCGCGCCCGCCAGACCCGGGGCGCCGAGCAATCGCTGGCCTTCTTGATGGAATGGCTCAAAGAAATCGGCTACGAGCAGCACCTGTACGACGCCGAGGACAGCGAAACCGTGGCCGCTGCACGCTGGACCAATGTGCTGGAGTTTTGCGACTGGATGGCCCAGCGCGCCGGCGGCCAGACCACGACCAGCGCCGACATCACCACCACGGCCGAGGCCAAGAGCCTGCTCGAAGTCTCGCAGACCATTGCGCTGCTCTCCACCATCAGCGAGCGCGAGAAAGAGCAAGACATGGTGGTGCTCTCCACCTTGCACGCCAGCAAGGGCCTGGAGTGGCCGCACGTCATGCTCATCGGCGTCAACGAAGGGCTGCTCCCTTTCAAACTGGACGACGACGATGGTCGCCAGCAAAAAGTCACCGAAGACACCGCGCTGCGCCTGCAGGAAGAGCGCCGCCTGATGTACGTGGGCATCACCCGCGCCCAGCGCTCGCTGGCCGTGAGCTGGACCAAGCGGCGCAAAAAAGGCCGTGAGCTGGTGGCCGCACTGCCCAGCCGCTTTATCGCCGAAATGGGCCTGGACCAAAGCACCGCCCGCGAAGACCCGCGCGAGAAACTGCGCAAGCTGCGCGAAGAATTTGCCCGCAAAGCGCAAGACGCCGCCACACAGGGCAGCGGCA
Organism: Comamonas trifloxystrobinivorans; assembly: GCF_043359985.1. Classification (NCBI taxonomy): domain Bacteria; kingdom Pseudomonadati; phylum Pseudomonadota; class Betaproteobacteria; order Burkholderiales; family Comamonadaceae; genus Comamonas; species Comamonas trifloxystrobinivorans. Next base: position 216,089 of record NZ_JBHZGV010000006.1, on the reverse strand, counting down.
CTGCCTAGCCTTTCACACCTATGACCAAAATTTTCATTCTGATCGCCGCCAGCGCCGCACTGCTGAGCGCCTGCGCCAGCTCCCCAGCGCCCCAACCACGCCCGGCCTGCCCCACGGCCCAGCAAATGGAGCAGCCCGAGCTGCTTGGCCGCTGGCAAGCCACCCTGGCCGGCCAGGCCCAGCCCACCAGCTTGCAGCTGGGCCCACACCCCGAGTGGAACGGCACCGTCAAAGGCACGATCACGCGCCCGACGGGCCAGGCCATCGTGGTGGGCGACGTGAACCAGGGTAAGCTCACCATGGAAGAATCGGCCGATGGCAAAAAGGTCAGCGGCACCTGGCTTGGCGATGTGGTGGACGGCAGCTGCGCACGCGAAATCCGCGGCGAGTGGCTGGATGATAAAGACAACAGCACCCCTTTCGTGATGCGCAAACAGTCGCAATAATGTGCGTCCACGCGGCCCGCAGCGGCCGCGCCCTCTTCTTCCAACACCATGAACACCAACGTTTTTTCCCCGGTCCAATGGGCTTGTAGCGGCCTGCTGGCCAGCCTGCTGTGGCCGGCAGCCGCCATGGCCCAGAGCAGCGCGCCCAGCGCAGCAAGCGCGCACGAAGCCCTGCGCCAGTGCCGCATGCAGCAAGACCCGACTGCCCGCCTGGCCTGCTATGACCAGCTGGCGCACCAGCAAGCGCCCGTGGCCGCCACCGGCACCAGCGCAGCAGCCAGCGTCAACACCACGCTGCCCGCAGCGGGCCAGCCCCAGTTGCAGCCGCCCGCCAGCCTGGCCGATGCCACTCCAACCAGCAGCGCCATCGGCGGTTGCCGCGATGCGGACTACACCGAAATGTCGCGCTTTTGGGAGCTGGAAGCTGGCACCGACTGCGGCACCTTCAGCTTCCGTGGCTTCCGCCCGCTGTCGGTGTCGATCTCGGCGGGTGATTCGGTCAACACCCAACCCCGCTCGGGCAACCCGAACAACTCGTCCACGGTGGCTCAGGACTACCAGAAGCAAGAAATGCGCATTCAGCTGTCGGTGCGTACCAAGCTGGCGCAAAACCTGCTGACCGACTCCAGCTCCAACCTGCGCGACTCGCTGTGGCTGGGCTACACCGGGCTGTCGTACTGGCAGGTGTTCAACTCCGACCTCTCGCGCCCCTTCCGCACCACCGACCACGAGCCGGAAATCTTCTACGTCTACCCCACCACTGCGCAACTGCCTTTTGGCTGGCGCTGGCGCTATTCGGGCGTGGGCCTGGTGCACCAATCCAACGGCCAGAGCGACCCGCTCTCGCGCAGCTGGAACCGCTACTACCTGATGACCGGCCTGGAGCTGGACAACCGTTGGCAAGTGCAGGCCAAGCTCTGGAAGCGCATGAGCGAAGGCGCCAACGAGGACAACAACCCCAGCATCGAAAACTACATCGGCCGCGGCGAGCTCAAGCTCGGCTGGAACGTGAACCAGGCCCACTGGCTGGGCCTGACCGCGCGCGGCTCACTCAACGGCCACGGCAAGGGCTCGGGCCGCATCGAATGGATGCGCACACTCGGCGACGGCTGGATGGGCGGCAAGAGCAACCTGCGCCTGCATGCCCAGCTGTTCCACGGTTATGGCGACAGCCTGATCGACTACAACAAGAAGCGCACCGTGGTCTCCGTCGGCTTCAGCCTGCTGGATTTCTGATCGGTTGAGCCTGCGCGCACTGCGCAGGGCAAAAAACTCGCAGCGCTGTCACGCACTGCGAGTTTTTTTATGGGCTTCGGGTTGGCTATCAGGACTTCAGTGCCACTGCATCCTTCTTGCCCAACGGGATCGATTTTTGCATCGGCATCAACTGCCCCGTATTGTCATTGCGGCCCTGCAGCAGGTACACGCTGTCCGGCTTTTGGTACGTCTCCACCGCCTTGATCGACAGCTTGCCGATGATGGTGTCAGGCGCGCGCAGGCGGTTGATGATGAGCACTTTGCGCAGCGAGGGAAAGTCCACCATCATGTTCTGGTCGCCTTCGCTGTCGCCGGCAATAAAGGACGGGCCGTAGCCGTACTTGCTGACCAGGAAGCGCTTGATCGACGCGGTTTTGCCCGGGCCCTGGGTCTGGTCGTAGCCGCGGCGGAACTCGGCCTGCAGCTGGCCTTGGGCGTTGCGCTCCAGCTCCATGGCCAGCACGCGGTCATCGCGGTGGCCGTAGCCGAATTCGGGGTTCGATGAGATCTCCTTGATGACGTCGACAAACGATGCCGAGCAAATCCACACGTCCCAGCCGGCGTTACGGAAGCTGGCGTACAGCCCCTGCATCTCGGGCACCAGGCGCAGGCCGTTCTTCCAACTCACCGACACCACGCCGGCCTGGCCCGGCAAGCTGGCCGGCGAAGTCCACTTGACCGCTTCGATCGGCTGCTTGAGCTGCCAGCGCACAGTCTCGGCCGTCAGCTTGCGCACCTGCTGCTCAGTCAGACCGGTGCTCAGATAGGTGACCCACGGATACGAGGTGTCATGGTCGAAGGTACCGCCAATCGCTTCGTACAAATAACGCAGCTTGGTGATAAAGGCCTGGTAGTGCTCCGAGCCCTGCACTTCTTGCAGCGATTTGCTGCCCTTGAGCCCCGAGTACTGGCCGTACAGCCAGGTGTAACTGGCGACGATGTCGGTGGCGATGGCATCGATCGCCACGGGCTGGCCCGCCGCGTTGTTGAACTCCTTGTTGAACGCCTTGCCAGGTATGTTCATGCGCAAGGCCTTGTTCAGCTGCTCGGGCGTGGCGCCAAAGGCCAGCTGCTGCAGCTGGTACACCAGCAAGGCCTCCTGGATGTCGAGAAAGATGCTGGTGTTGTCCCAGTCGAACACCACATATGGCGGTTTGTCGGCGCGGTAGTCCTTCGATGCCTTGCCCAGGCCAGCAATCATCTGCTGGAGCTGGCCATGGTTGAACAGGTCCCAGTTGCCCAGCGGCATGGCGCCCGATGACGAGGCCGAGCTGCTGCCCGTGGCGGTACTGGCGCAGCCCGTTGCCAGCAGAGCGCTGGACACGGCGGTGGAGAGAAAAACACGTCTATCCATGATGCTTCCTTTGCAAGGGTGGGTGAGGGGAAAACAGAAACCAGGAAAAAACACTCCAGGGGCTGAGACGTGCTCAGGGCGGTGGCGCGCTGACCAGAAAGGCCCGCGCCGGCGCCTCTTGCGAGGTGATCAGCGCATCGGATTCGTCCTTGAGCCGCACACCCGAGAGCTGGCGCTCGCGCGCCTGCTCCATCAGATAGCGCAGCTTGTGCACCGCTTGCGCATAAGACATGCCTTCCAGGCGCACGTTGGAGATGCAGTTGCGCGACTCGTCGGTGAGGCCCACGCGCGGGCTCCAGGTGAGGTAGATGCCCATGCTGTCGGGCGAGCTCAGGCCCGGCCGCTCGCCCACCAGCACCACCACCAAGGCGGCGTCCAGCGCGGCCCCCACCTCGTCGCCCACGGCCACGCGGGCGTTCTTCACCAGCACCAGCGGGCCCACGCGCCAGTCTTTTTCAATGGCAGGTAACAGGCGCTGCAAAAACGCCTGCGCATTGCGCTCAATCGCCAACGAAGACAGGCCATCGGCAATCACAAACACCACATCGGGCGAGTCTGCCGCTTGCTGTTGCAACAGCGCTTGGGAGTCTTCGCTCAAGCGCCGGCCCAGGTCCGGGCGTTGCAAATACGTGGGGCGGTCGTGCGCTGCGCTATGCAAGCGCACTACCGCGCCCAAAGCCTGCAGCTCGCGCTCCAGCGCGTCAAAATCCACTTCGCGGTGCACCGCTACGCGCGCTTGCGCATGGGCCTGGGCAAAAGCCAATTGCGGCTGCGTCGGCATGCTGGTGCCGGCCCGCCCCAGCGCAATACGCGCTGCCGTGAACTGGCGCAGCTTTTCCCAGGGATTGGGCGTCACCGCAGAGGTGGTAGCGGCGGTGGTGGAATCGTTCAAATCAGATGCCATGCTGCCCTCCGCTCTCAGGCCAGTTGCGCCAAAGCGCGCTGAAACGGCGCCGGCAAGCCCGGTGCCAGACGGAGCTCAGGCCCGGCTTCGACAATGCCCATGCCGTGCAGCCAGGCTTCGAACTCGGGTGTAGGCCGCAGCCCCAGCACCTTGCGCACATAGAGCGCATCGTGGAAGGACGTGGTCTGGTAGTTCAGCATGATGTCGTCCGAGCCCGGAATACCCATGATGAAATTGATCCCCGCCACGCCAAACAGCGTCAGCAGCACATCCATGTCGTTCTGATCGGCCTCGGCGTGGTTGGTGTAGCAAACATCGCAGCCCATCGGCAGGCCCAGCAGCTTGCCGCAGAAATGGTCTTCCAAACCGGCGCGGATGATCTGCTTGCCGTCGTACAAATACTCGGGCCCGATAAAGCCCACCACCGTGTTCACCAGCAGCGGCTTGAACTTGCGCGCCACCGCATAGGCGCGGGCCTCGCAGGTCTGCTGGTCGAGCCCGTGGTTGGCCCCGGCCGACAGCGCGCTGCCCTGCCCGGTTTCAAAGTACATGGCGTTGTTGCCTACACTGCCGCGGGCCAAGCTTTGCGCAGCGTCGTAGCCTTCTTGCAGCACCGCCAAATCCACGCCAAAGCTGCGGTTGGCGGCCTGCGTACCTGCGATCGACTGGAACACCAGGTCCACCGGCGCGCCGCGCCGAATGGCCTCGATGCTGGTGGTCACATGGGTGAGCACGCAAGACTGGGTGGGAATGTTGTACTGCTGGATCACCTCGTCGAGCATGTGGATCAAGGTGGTCACCGCCGCGATGCTGTCCGTGGCCGGGTTGATACCAATGACCGCGTCGCCATTGCCGTACATCAGCCCGTCGACCAGGCTCGCAGCAATGCCGGTCGGGTCATCGGTCGGGTGGTTGGGCTGCAAGCGTGTGGACATGCGGCCTTTGAGCCCGACCGTGCTGCGAAAGCGCGTCACCACCCGGCATTTCTGCGCAATCAGGATCAGGTCCTGGTTGCGGCAGATTTTGGAGACGGCGGCCACCATCTCCGGCGTCAAACCGGCGGCCAGCGCCGCCAGGCTGGCTTCGGTCGCCGCATCGGACAGCAGCCAGTCGCGAAAGCCGCCCACCGTCAGATGCGCTACCGACGCAAAGGCCTTGGCGTCATGCTCGTCGATGATGAGCCGCGTGACTTCGTCCGACTCGTAAGGCACCAGCGCCTCGCTCAAAAAACGCTTCAGCGGCACATCGGCCAAAGCCATCTGCGCAGCTACGCGCTCTTCGTCGTTGGCGGCAGCCACGCCGGCCAGGCAGTCGCCCGAGCGCGCTGGCGTGGCCTTGGCCATCACCTCGCGCAACGATGCAAACTGGTGGCGTTCGCCGCCTGCAATATGGGAGTAACTCATGCTTTCCTCGAAACTCGGTCAGGCGTGTCAATCGGTCTCGCCGGGCGCGTCGGCCACCAGGTGGTGGCGGCTGTAGAACGCAAAGTAGGCCACGAAGATGGCGTAGACAATAAGCGCGCCCACCAGCACCCGAGGATCAACCAGAAAGCCCGCCACCACCGCAATGCAAGCCAGCACCAGGGCAATGCCCGATGTCACCACACCGCCGGGCGTGCGATAAGCGCGCGGCAGATTCGGCTCTTTGATGCGCAGCCAGATGTGTGAGGCCATCATCATCACGTAGGAGAGCGTGGCACCAAACACGGCCACCAGAATCAGCAGATCGCCTTGGCCGGTGAGCGACAGCGCAAAGCCGATGATGCCGGGCACCAGCAGCGCGAGAAACGGCGTCTTGCGCTGGGTGGTCAGCGACAGCGAACGCGGCAGATAGCCCGAGCGCGACATGGCGAACACCAGGCGCGAGTAGCCGTAGATGATCGAGAAAAAGCTGGCAATCAAACCGGCGAGCCCGACAAAGTTGACGAAGCGGCTGATCCAGTTGGGGCCGCCAAACACCTTGCTCGACTCCAGCGCTTCCACCAGCGGATTGCCCGAATTCATCAGCGCCGCAGCGCCCGCACCGCCCGGTGCCAGCACCAGAATCAGGCCGCAGAACAGCACCAGCGCCAAGATGGCGCCAATCAGGCCGCGCGGCAGATCGCGCTTGGGGTCGCTGGCCTCTTCAGCGGCCAGCGGCACGCCTTCCACCGCCAGGAAAAACCAGATGCCATAAGGAATGCAAGCCCAGATGCCGATATAGCCGAACGGCAGGAAAGAGCTGGCGCCCCAGGCATTGGTAGGCGCAATGTCGAACAGGTTTTGCACCTGGAAATGCGGCACCATGGCCACGATGAACACCACCAGGGCCACCACCGCCAGCGCGGTCACGGCAAAGATCAGACGCAAGGCCTCGCCTGCGCCGTAGATGTGGATGCCCAGAAACACCGCGTAAAAGCCGAGGTAGACCATCCAGCCGTCGATACCGAACAGCGACTGGCAATACGCGCCGATGAACACCGCAATCGCCGCCGGCGCAATCGCATATTCGATCAAGATCGCCACGCCACACAAAAACCCGCCCCAGGGCCCGAAAGCGCGCCGGGCAAAGCCGTAACCGCCACCGGCGGTGGGCGCAATCGTGGCCAGTTCTGCCAGGGCAAAACACATGCAGGTGTACATGGTGGCCATGAGGCCGGAGGCGATCATCAGACCGCCCCAACCGCCGGTTTTGAGGCCGAAGTTCCAGCCGGCGAAATCACCGGAGATCACATAGGCGATGCCCAGACCGACCAGCAGCAACCAGCCGGCCGCGCCGCGCTTGAGCTGCCGCTGGTCAAAATAATCAGCACCGACCGCCTGGCCGGTTCCGGAGACACTGGTTTCATTTGCCATAGCAGCCTCACATAGAGTGGATGAATAAGACCTGAAATAAGATCGCTTGCATTCATCGTCGCGATAAATGCGATAGCGCTCTATCCACTTTCGGCAAATTTCGATGGGGAGAATGCTGCATTGACCCTGCCTGGCCTTTGGCTGACCATGGCAACATCGCGCCACCAGCGCCTGCCCACCCTCCACCGGGAACGCCGTATGACCCTAGAAGCCACGTCCCTCTTCAGTTCCGCTGCTGCCAGCGGGCTTGGCGCGCGCCTGCAGGTGGCCCAGACCTGCGATGTCGACGAACAAGCAGCCTTGCTGCAGGGCTGGAACCAGAATTACGAGCAGATTTCCTCCGGGCCATTTCAGGGCAGCGTCCAAACCCTGAGCCTGGGGCCAATTCTGGCGTTACAAGAATTTACCAACCAGGCCCTGCACCAGACCGGTGAGCTTGGCAAAGGCCAGGTCGCCGTCGGCCTGCCGCTGGAGCTGCAGGGCAACACCATGTTCTGCAACCAGGCTTGCAGCCTGGAGCATGCGATCGTGTTCTCGGGCGAGACACCGTTTGAATTTGTCTCCCCCGGCGGGCTGAAAATTCTCAACTTCGTGGTGGACGCCCACAGCCTGCACAGCTGTTTCACGCCCGGCGAGTACGACGCGCTGCTGGCGCAGCTGGAAAAGCCGCATCTGCGCACGGTGAGCGCACACGAGAAAAAGCGCCTGCCGATCTTGCTGGCCGATGCCCAGGAGACCATGGCGCGCCTGCCCGAAGCAGGCCTGCAAGAAGGCCCGGTGGCCAATATGGTGCACGATCTGCTCTCGGGCGTGGCCTCGGTGCTGCTCGATGGCCTGGGCAGCGATGTACAGGAATCGCTCTGCTACCAGCGTCGCGCCAACATCGTCAGCATGGCCCGCGACCAGGTGGTGGGCAGCGGCGCCGATGGCTCGGCAACGGTAGAGAGCCTGTGCAAGGAGCTGGCGGTGAGCCGCCGAGCGCTGCAATATTCTTTCCAGGAGGTGCTGGGCATCTCGCCGCAAAACTATTTGCGCGCTGTCCGCTTGAATGGTGCGCGCCGCGCCATCAAGCAAAGCAGCAGCGTGTCAGACGCGGCAGCCGCCTGGGGCTTTTGGCATTTTGGGCGCTTCTCACAAGAGTACAAGGCGCTGTTTGGCGAGCTGCCCTCGCAAACCGCCAAGCGCTTTCACTGACGCCGCTCAGCGCAAAACGTAACAGGGCGCTGCCACGGCAGCGCCCTGTTTTTTGAGCCTGTGTACTCAGCAACCAAAGGCTCAGTCCGGCACCACAGCTGTCACCTCGATCTCCACCTTGGCGCGGTCTTCGATCAGCGCGGCCACTTCCACCGCTGTCATCGCGGCGTTGAACGAGCCGATCAGCTCGCGGAAAGCCTTGCCGATTTCCGGGTAAGCCGCTTCATAGGCTTTGCGGTCGGTCACGTACCAGGTCATGCGCACAATGTGCTCAGGTTTGGCGTCGCCCGCGGCGAGCACCTCGACAATGTTTTGCAGCGCCTGGCGCACCTGGCCGGCCAGATCGTCGGTGTGGAATACGCCCTGAGCGTCCCAGCCGATCATGCCGGCCACAAACACCATGCGCCCTTTGGCAGTCACCCCGTTGGCATAGCCTTTGGGGCGGGGCCATCCCGGTGGCAGTAGAACTTGCATTGCGCTTCCTTTCCTCAAAAAACCGTGGGCCCAGTGCCCATCCATTGCTCGATGCTGCTGCGCAAAGCCGCTGGCGCAGCAATTGCCTGGTGCGTGTCCAGGCTGGTAAAAACCAAAACTTTGTGGGCCGAAACCTTCAACTCGCCATCGGCGCCCAGCGCCTCTACGCGCAAGCGCAAAGAGCGGCTGCCCAAATGCTCGACCGCCAGGCGCAGCTGCAGCACCTCACCCATGCGGCCAATGGCCTTGAAATCGCAATCCAGGTGCACGATAGGCAGGCCCACGCGCTCTTGCTGCAGCATGCGGCCATAACCGTAGCCCAGGCCGTGGTTGAACCAGTCTTCCACCAAGCCGTTGAAGAGCACCAGATACTGCGGAAAAAACACGATGCCTGCCAGATCACAGTGCGCAAAGCGGATCGGCATTTGCGTGCTGAACCAGCGCGGGCTCGTCTTGTCTTGTGCTTCTTGCATGGCCGCCTCAAATTCCGATATAGCGCTGCCACAGCTCGGGCTGCGCTTCGAGGCTGGCCGAATCGCCCTGCCACACCACCTGACCGCGCTCAATGATGGTGTGGCGGTCTGCCAAAGCCACCAGGCGCTTGACGTATTTGTCGATCACCAGAATCGTCTGCCCTTCAGCGCGCAAGGCCGCCAGGCAGCGCCAGATCTCTTCGCGGATCAGCGGCGCCAGGCCTTCGGTGGCCTCATCCAGAATCAGCAGGTGCGGGTTGGTCATCAGCGCGCGGCCGATGGCCAGCATTTGCTGCTCGCCACCCGAGAGCCGGTTGCCCAGGTTGCGCGAGCGCTCGGCCAAGCGCGGGAACAGCGCGTACACGCGCTCCAGCGTCCACGGCGTGGGCGATGCATTGCGCTGTGCGGCAAAGGCCAGCAGGTTCTCCTGCACCGTCAGGTTGGCAAAAATCTGCCGCCCTTCAGGCACCACGGCCATGCCCATGCGGGCAATGCGATCGGCCGGCAAACGCTCAATACGCTCACCGCGAAAGCGGATGCTGCCAGCGCGCGCCGGCGTCAACCCCAGCAGGCTGCGCACCGTGGTGGTTTTGCCCATGCCATTGCGCCCCAGCAAGCTGGCTACTTCGCCTTGGCCAATGGCCAGCTGCATGCCAAACAACACCTGGCTGCTGCCGTAGGCGGTGTCGAGCTGTTCTACTTCCAGCAAGGCACTCATGCCAGCTCCTCATCGCCCAGGTAGGCCCGTTTTACATCGGCGTTGCGGCGAATCTCGTCCGGCGTGCCGCTGGCAATCACCTTGCCAAACACCAGGGCAGAAATACGGTCGGCCAGGCGGAAAACCGCGTCCATGTCGTGCTCCACCAGCAAGATGGTGGTGTGCTGGCGCAGTTGCAGCAGCAGCTCCACCATGCGCTCCGACTCGTCCGGCCCCATGCCGGCCATGGGCTCGTCGAGCAGCAGCATGCGCGGCTGACAAGCCAGCGCCAGCCCCACTTCGAGCTGGCGCTGCTCGCCGTGCGCCAACATGCCAGCCAGGTGGTGCAACTGCTTTTGCAGGCCCACACGCTCGGCAAACTCGGCGGCCTGCGCATAGCGCTCGGCCTCGGCCCGTGCCGGGCGCCAAAAGCGCCAGTTCGAGCCATCGCGCGCCTGCACAGCCAGCGCCAGGTTCTCCTGCACCGACAAACGTTTGAAGATGCTCGTGATTTGGTACGAGCGCACCAGACCGCGCTGCACGCGCGCCGGCATGCTCAGCGCGTTCACGCGCTCGCCGGCAAAAACGATGTCACCGCTGTCAGGCGCCAGCGCGCCCGAGAGCTGGTGGATCAGCGTGGTTTTGCCCGCACCGTTGGGGCCGATCAGCGCGTGGATCTCACCGGTTTGTACGCTGAAATTGGCGTGATCGGTGGCCGTCAACCCACCAAAGCGTTTGACGAGCTGGCGTACTTCCAGCAAGGGCGTGTTGGCTGTCATGGCTTTCTCCACAGGCCGCGGCGCAGGCTGAGCAAGCCGTTGGGTGCCACCAGCACCACCAGCAGCAACACTGCGCCCAGACCCAGTTGCCAGTGCATGGTGTAGGCGGCCAAAAACTCTTCCAGCAGCAAGAACACCGCAGCGCCCACCAGCCCACCATACAGGTAGCCCACGCCCCCCAGAATCACCATGATCAGCAAGATGCCCGACTGCGTCCACTGCAGCACACCGGGGCCGACAAAGTTGCTCTGGTTCACCAGCATGGCGCCAGCCAGGCCGGCAAAAGCGCCGGCAATCGTGAAAGCCACCAGCTTGAAGCGGTAGACCGGAAAGCCGATCGCCAGCATGCGGGTCTCGTTCTCTTTGATGGCCTGCAGCACATGGCCAAAGCGGGCGTTGAGCATGCGCGCCATCAGCAAGGTACACAACGCCACCACGGCCAGTACCACGTAGTAGAAGGTGCTGTCGTCGCCCAGATCCAGGCCCAGGCCAACGCTGGAGCGCGCAGCCAGCGACAGGCCGTCATCACCGCCCAGCGATTTGAACGACATGATCAGATAGAACAGCATTTGCGCAAACGCCAGAGTGATCATGATGAAGTACACGCCCTGCGTGCGCAGGCTGATGGCCCCCACCAGCAAGGCAAACAAGGCGCCCATCAAGGCCGCCAGCGGCCAGGCCAGCCAGGCCGAGGTCAGCCCTTGCTGCGCGAGCACGCCGACCGTGTAGGCCCCCAGGCCCACAAAAGCCGCGTGGCCAAAGCTGACCATGCCGCCAAAACCGAGAATGAAATTGAGGCTGGCCGCCGCCAAGGCAAAGATCAGCACGCGGCTGGCCACGCCGATGTAAAAGCTTTCGTTCAAAGCGTTGGCGATGGTGGGAAACAGCGCCAGCAAGACCAGCAGCGGCAGCATCAGCCGCCAGTGCAAACGGTGATCCAGAATGCTGTGCAGCGCCAGCACGGGCGGCTTGGCCGCCGCCGGGGAGGAAGTGTTTTCAGTCATGGGCTGGGAACAGGCCTTGGGGTTTGTAGAACAGCACAGCGGCCATCAACACATAGATCAGAATCGAGGCCACCGCCGGGCCGGCGTTGGCTGCAATATCTGGGCCCATGGTGTGCTCGAACAACATGGGCACCACGGTGCGGCCAGCCGTGTCGACCAGGCCCACCAGCAAAGCGCCCAGCAGCGCACCACGCACCGAGCCAATGCCGCCAATCACGATCACCACAAAGGCCAGAATCAGGATGCTCTCGCCCATACCCACCTGCACGGCCAGCAGCGGGCCGAGCATGCCGCCGGCCACCGCACACAAGGCCGCGCCCAAGGCAAACACCAAGGTGAACAGGCGGCGCACATTGGCGCCCATGCTGGTAGCCATCTCGTGGTTGGCGGCACCCGCACGCACCTGCATGCCAAAGCGCGTGCGCGTGACCAGCACGTAGAGCAGCGCCGCCACCACCAAACCTACGGCAATGATCAGCAGCCGGTAAGCCGGGTAAGAGAAGCCGGCGAACAGCTCCACCGGACCGGCCAGGCTGGCGGGCGGGTTCAGCTGCAAAGGCTGGGCGCCCCAGATGATGCGCACCAGCTCATTGCTCATCAGGAGAATGGCGAAGGTGCCCATCACCTGCGACAGATGGTCGCGGTGGTAGAGCCGCCGCAGCACCGTGTATTCCAGAACAATGCCCACCAGCACCGTGGCCACCACGCCCAGCAACAGGCCCAGCCAGAACGAGCCGGTGGCCTGAGTCAGCGTGGCCACCAGATAGGCGCCGATCATGTAGAGCGAGCCATGGGCGAGGTTGATCATGTCCATGATGCCGAAGACGAGCGTCAGGCCCGCCGCCAGCAAAAACAGCATGAGCCCGAACTGCAGGCCGTTGAGCAGTTGTTCCAGAATCAGGATCGAGTTCATCGCAAAGGGTCAGGCAGATAGGTGCAGCAGTACAGAGGCAACGGCATCAGCCGGGCATCTTGCAGTCTTTGGCGTAGGCGTCCTGGTGGTTTTTGAACACCGTGCCCACCGTGCGGTTGGTCAGGCGGCCCTGCGCATCCTTGCTCACCACGCGCAGGTAGTAATCCTGCACCGGGAAGTGGTTGCTGTTGAACTTGAAGGCGCCGCGCACCGAGTCAAACTTGGCCGCTTCCAGCGCCTTGCGCAGCGCAGCCTTGTCGTCAAGCTTGCCCTTGACCTCGCGCACGGCTGAATCCATCAAACGTGCAGCGTCGTAGCCGTGCGATGCGTACAGCGAAGGCATGCGGCCAAATTCTTTCTGGAAATCGGTGACGAACCTCTTGTTGGCCGCGTTGTCGATATCGTGCGCCCACTGCGTGGTGTTGAAGGTGCCGAGCATGGAATCGCCCACGGCGCGGATCACGTCCTCATCGGCCGAGAAGCCGGGCGCGTACAAGGTCATGTCCTTGGCCAGGCCAGCACCGACAAACTGCTTGATGAAGTTCACCCCCAGGCCGCCGGGCAGGAAGATGTAGACGCCGTCCACCCCGGCTGCGCGCATTTTGGACAGCTCGGCACCGTAGTCGAGCTGGTTCAGCGCGGTGTAGGTTTCCATACCGATCTCGCCTTTGTAGAAGCGCTTGAAGCCGGCAATCGAATCCTTGCCTGCCGGGTAGTTGGGCGCGATCAGTGCCACGCGCTTGAAACCCTTGTCCTGCATGGTCTTGCCCGCAGCCTCGTGCAGCGCATCGTTTTGCTGCGAGACGTTGAAGAAGTACGGATTGCATTGCGCGCCCGCGTACTGCGAAGGGCCGGCATTGGGGCTGATGAAGAAGGTCTTGTTCTGGAAAGCCGGTGTACCTACGGCCAGCATCACGTTGGAGAACACGGTGCCGGTCATGAAATCGACCTTGTCGCGCTTGAGCAGACGCTCGGCCGTCTGCTTGGCCACTTCCGGGTTCTGCTGGTCGTCGGCCACGATCACCTCGGCGGGCAGATTGCCGATCTTGCCGTTCATGTGCTTGAGCGCCAAGTTGAAGCCGTCGCGGATATCAATACCCAGCCCCGCGCCCGGTCCGGACAAGGTGCTGAGCATGCCGACCTTCACCTGGTCGGCAGCGTGCGCTGCCGTGGCCAGCAAGGCGCTGATGGACAAGGCCAACAAAGGGCGGCGGAAAGAGGGGTACTGCATGGCGATCTCCTGGTTGAATGATGGCTTGAGGTTAAAAGCAAAACCCCGTTACTGAACCGAGCTATGCAGGCGAAAACGTTGTAGTTTTCCCGTAGCCGTGCGCGGCAGCTGCTCGACAAAAACCACCGCCCGCGGGTATTTGTAGGGTGCCACCGTGCTTTTGACAAAGTCCTGCAACTCCTTGGCCATGGCCTCTCCCGCCGCATGGCCGGAGCGCAGCACCACAAATGCCTTCACAATCTGGCCACGCTCGCTGTCGGCCACGCCAATCACGGCGCACTCGGCCACGCCAGCATGCGCCATCAGCGCTTCTTCCACCTCGGGCGCGGCGATGTTGTAGCCGGCGGAGATGATCATGTCGTCCGTCCGTGCCTGGTAGACGAAGTAGCCGTCCTCGTCCATCAGATAGGCGTCGCCCGTCAGGTTCCAGCCCCGGCTGACGTACTTGGTCTGGCGGCTGTCGTTGAGGTAGCGGCAACCGGTCGGGCCTTGCACCGCCAGCCGGCCCACGGTGCCCGGCGGCACCTCATTGCCCTCATCGTCGACCACTTTGGCGCGATAACCGGGCACGGCCTTGCCGGTGGCGCCCGGGCGCGCATTTTCTTCGCGGTGCGAGATGAAGATGTGCAGCATTTCGGTAGAGCCGATGCCGTCGATGATTTCGATGCCCGTCGCATCCCGCCACAAGGCGCGGGTCGATGCGGTCAGTGCCTCGCCAGCCGACACGCATTTGCGCAGCTTGCTTTGGCGAACGCGCTCGCCCTGCTGCGCCATCACCCGGTAAGAAGTGGGCGCCGTGAACACCACGGTGGCACCGAATTTTTCTATGCCATCGAGCAAAAGCGGCGGGCTGGCTTTCTCCAGCAATACCATCGAGGCGCCAATCGACATGGGGAACAGCACCTGCCCGCCCAAACCAAAAGTGAAAGCGATGGGCGGGCTGCCCACAAACACATCGTCGGCATGGGCGCGCAAGGTCGATTGCGGCCAGCAAGCGCAGATGGCCATCACATCGCGGTGGAAATGCATGGTGGCCTTGGGCACGCCGGTAGTGCCCGAGGTAAAACCGAGCAAGCAGGTGTCGGTGGCGGCGGTGTCCACCGCCGTGAACTGGTCCGAGGCCTGCGCCATCAGGCTTTCCAGCGCTTGCTCGCCCTGGCTGTTGAAGAAGCGCACCACCTGCAACTGCGGCGATTTTTCTTGCGCGCCCAGCACTTCGGTGCGCAAGGCTTCGTCGCACAGCGCATGGCTGATTTGCGCGATATCGACAATCGTCGACAGCTCCTTGGCGCGCAGCAAAGGCATGGCCGCCACCGCCACGCCGCCCGCCTTGATGACACCAAACCAGCAAGCCACCTGCATCGGGTTATTGGGTGCGCACAGCAGCACGCGGTTGCCCGGCACCAGGCCGAGCTGCTGCGTCAGCACATTGGCAATGCGGTTGGCTTGGGCCTGCAGCTCGGCGTAGCTCCAGCGCACGCCCTCGGCCTGGATGCACAAGCGCCCGCCACGGCCTTGGGCCACATGTTTGTCGAGCAGCTCCGCGGCGCAGTTGAGCCGTTCGGGAAACTGCAGCTCGGGCAGCTCAAAAATGTAGTCTGGCTGCAGCTCGGGTGGCGGCAGATTGTTGGCAGTAAAGCGGTCGATATGCGCGGTATACGACATGAACCCAACCTTTCGAACAAAACCGTGTTTCTGAGTGGGCAGGCAAAGCTTGCCAGCTCTAGCTGTGGTTCTTGATCAGATCGCGGCCGATGATGAGCTGCTGCACCTCGGTCGCGCCTTCATAAATGCGCAAGGCCCGGATCTCGCGGTACAAGCGCTCTACCGGCTGGTCGCTGACCACGCCCAAACCGCCCCACATCTGCACCGCTGCGTCTATCACCTGTTGCGCGTTCTCGGTGGCCGTCATCTTGGCCATGGCGGCAGCGCGGGTGACGTTCTCACCCTGGTCGCGCTGCCAGGCGGCGCGGTAGGTGAGCAGCGCGGCGCTGTCGATCTGCGTCGCCATCAGCGCCAGCTTGGACTGCGTCAGCTGAAAATCGGCCAACACGCCGTTAAACATTTTTCGCGTGGTGGCTCGGTGCAATGCCTCGTCCATGGCGCGGCGCGCAAAGCCCAGCGCCGCTGCGGCCACCGAGGTGCGAAACACGTCGAGCGTGCGCATGGCCACCTTGAAACCTTCGCCGCCAGCGCCCACGCGCTGCGTCACCGGAATGCGGCAATCGCTGAAGCGCAGTTTGGCCAAGGGGTGCGGTGCAATCACGTTGATGCGCTCGGCAATCTCAAAGCCGGGCGTGCCCGCATCGACGATCAGCGCCGAGATGCCACGCGAGCCCGGTGCTTCGCCCGTGCGCACAAAGACCACATAGAAATCGGCGATGCCGCCGTTGGATATCCAGGTTTTCTCGCCGTTGACGATGTAGTGATCGCCTTCCAATCGCGCCTCGCAAGCCATGGCCGCCACGTCCGACCCGGCATCGGGCTCGGACAAGGCAAAGGCCGCGATCGCCTCGCCACTGGCTACTCTGGGCAGGTAACGCTGTTTCTGCTCGGCCGTGCCGGCCAGCGAGATGGCGCCCGAGCCCAAACCTTGCATGGCAAAGGCAAAATCGGCCAAGCCGTTGTGGCGCGCCAGCGTTTCTCGGATCAGGCAAATCGCCCGCGTGTCAATCTGTGCGCTGGCACCGCCGTTTTCCGTGCCTGCCACCGCGTGGCGCAACCAGCCGGCAGCGCCCAGTGCACGTACCAATTGGCGGCAATCGGCGTCGTTGTCATCGCTGTGAACATGGGCTGCGTTTTGGGCGGCCCAGGCGTCCAGCTCGGTAGCCAAGCGGGCGTGCGCGGTCGCAAAAAACGGCCATTGGAGGTAACTGGTATCGGCCATGTCAGTTGCCCTCGAACTTGGGCTTTTGCTTGGCCACGAACGCGTGGTAGGCGCGCGAGAAATCCTCAGTCAGCATGCAGATGGCCTGGGCTTGCGCCTCGGCCTCGATGGCCTGCTCGATCGTCATCGCCCATTCCTGGTGCAGCATGGTTTTGGTGATGCCGTTGGCAAAGCTGGGGCCGGCAGCCAGATCGGCGGCCAGCTTCTGCGCCTCGGCCAGCACGGCATCAGGCTCGCACAGGCGGTTGAAAAAGCCCCAGCGCTCGCCTTCTTCGCCGCCCAGGCTGCGGCCGGTGTAGAGCAGTTCGCTGGCGCGGCCCTGGCCGATGATGCGCGGCAAAAATGCGCAGGCGCCCATGTCGCAACCGGCCAGCCCGACGCGGTTGAACAAGAAAGCCGTCTTGCTGCGCGCCGTGCCCAGGCGCATGTCCGATGCCATGGCCATGATGGCGCCCGCGCCAGCGCAGATGCCATCTACCGCTGCCACGATGGGCTGCGGGCAAGCGCGCATCATCTTCACCAGCTCACCCGTCATGCGGGTGAACATCAAAAGCTCGGGCGCCTTCAGTTGCACCAGCGGGCCGATGATCTCGTGCACATCGCCACCCGAGCAGAAGTTGCCGCCCGCGCCCACCAGCACCACGGCCTTCACATCCTGCGCCCACTTGAGGCGATGGAAGAGATCGCGCAGCTCGGCGTAAGAGTCGAAAGTGAGCGGGTTTTTGCGCTCGGGTCGGTTGAGCGTGATGGTGGCCACCTGGTCGCTGACCTGCCACAAAAAATGCTCGGCCTGGTAGCCGGCCAGTTGCTGGTGGTTGCCGGCAACCAGGCCGGGATCGATGTTGTATGCGCTCATCTTGCTTCCTCGTTCACATGATTTCGCCACCGGCAACGGCAATCGCCTGGCCGGTGATGGCGGCTGCCCCCGTGCCGCACAGCCACAGCACCGCATCGGCCACTTCTTGCGGTTGCACCAGACGGCCTTGCGGGTTGCCTTTGACAAATTCGGCCAGCGCCTGCTCGGGCGTGCGGCCGGTCTTGGCCACCACACGCTCGATGCTGGTTTTGACAATCTCGGTTTCGGTATAGCCGGGGCACACGGCATTCACCGTGATGCCTTTTTGCGCCAGCTCCAGCGCCAGCGCGCGCGTCAAACCCACTACGCCATGCTTGGCCGCCACATAGGCAGACACGTACGCATAACCCGTCAACCCAGCCGTGCTGGCCACGTTGACTATGCGGCCGTAACCCGCTTGCAGCATGGCTGGCAGCGCTTGCTGAATGCAGAGCATGGTGCCGGTGAGGTTCACATCGAGCATGTTCTGCCAGTGGGCAGCATCCATCTTCAAAAACGGTGTGCTGCTGGCTTGGCCGGCGTTGTTGACCAAGATGCTGATGGCGCCTTGCGCAGCCACCGCTTGCGCAAACGCAGCTTGCACTTGCTCTGCGTTGGCTACATCGGCCAACACCATCTGGCAGCGGCCGGGATGCTCTTGCACCAGTTTTTGCAAGGGCTCAGCACGGCGCCCCAGCACGGTGACGCTGGCACCTTGCGCCAGCAGATCGCGCGCAATCGCTTCACCAATGCCTTGGCCAGCGCCCGTCACCAGCGCATGTTGCTTGTGCAGCTTTCCCGCCATGTCAGTGCCCCGCCGCCGCAGCGGCCTGCTGGGCTTTCTCGCGCTCGAACAGGCTTTCCATCTGGCGCTTGCCTTGGTACAGCTGCTTGGGCCAGCTGATGGGCGTGTAGCCAATTTTGGCGGCTTCGGTCAGCGTCCAGTTAGGATTGGCGAGATGCGGGCGAGCCACTGCGCACAAATCGGCACGGCCAGCGGCGATGATGGAATTGGCATGATCCGCCTCGCTGATGGCGCCCACGGCGATGGTGGCGATACCCGCTTCCTGGCGCACGCGGTCGGCAAACGGCGTTTGGAACATGCGGCCGTAGACCGGCTTTTCCTGCTTGCTCACCTGGCCGGACGACACGTCGATCACATCCGCTCCCGCTGCCTTGAAGGCGGCCGCTATCTGCACTGCGTCTTCAGCCGTCGTGCCGCCGGGTACCCAGTCGGTGGCCGAGATACGCACCGACATGGGTTTGTCTTGCGGCCAGACGGCGCGCATGGCACGGAACACTTCCAGCGGATAGCGCAGGCGGTTTTCCAGGCTGCCGCCGTATTCATCCGTGCGATGGTTGGTGAGCGGCGAGATAAAGCTGGACAGCAGGTAGCCGTGGGCGCAGTGCAGCTCCAGCCAATCGACGCCAATGTCGGCAGCCATTTGCGCGGCGTGCACGAACTGCTGCTTGACCTCGTCCATGTCAGCGCGTGTCATGGCCTTGGCCGTTTGGCTGGTGCCGGGCAGGTATTGCTGCTCGGACGCGGCCATGATCGGCCAATTGCCTTGCTCCAGCGGCAAATCCGTGCCTTCCCATGCCAGGCGGGTCGATGCCTTGGCGCCAGCGTGGCCGATCTGCATGGCGAACTTGGCATCGGTGTTCTGGTGGATCCAGTCGCAGATACGCTTCCAGGCTTGCTTTTGCGCTTCGTTGTAGGTGCCGGGGCAGCCGGGCGTGATGCGGCCTTCCGGGCTGACGCAGGCCATTTCGGCAAACACCAGACCTGCGCCGCCCATGGCACGCGCGCCCAAGTGCATGAGGTGGTAGTCGCCGGGCACGCCATCGACGGCAGAGTATTGCGCCATGGGCGAAACCACGATGCGGTTTTTCAGCGTGAGGCCGCGCACCGTGTATGGCAAAAACATCGGTGGCGGCGCCTTGCCGTCCACAGCAACGCCATTCTTCTCGGCCAGCCATTTCTCGTAACCGCCCAGCCATTGCGCATCGCGCAAGCGCAGATTTTCGTGGCTGATGCGCTGGCTGCGGGTGAGCATGGAATACATGAACTGCTCGGGTTCGAGTTGGTCGCAGTAGCGCTGGCCACAGACCTCGAACCATTCCATCGCGTTCCAGGCGGCGTTCTGGATGCGCAGCGTCTCCACCCGGCGCACCTCTTGGTAGGCAGCCAGCACCTCGGGAATTTGGTCTTTGCTGTCGCCCGCGATCTGGAACTGCCGCGCCAGCTCGATCGCATCTTCAATGGCCAGCTTGGTACCCGAGCCGATGGCGAAGTGCGCCGTATGCACTGCGTCGCCCATCAGCACCACATGGCTGCCTTGCGGGTTTTTCAGCCACCATTGCTCGCACACCACGCGGTTGAAGTTGATCCAGGCCGAGCCGCGCAGGTGGCGGGCATTGGTCATCAGCTTCTCGCCTTGCAGGTTGTCGGCAAAGATTTTTTCGCAGAAGGCGATGGACTGCGCCTGGTCGGCCTTATCCAGGCCGCTGGCTTTCCAGGTGTCTTCGGTGGTTTCAACGATGAAGGTCGAGGTCTGGTCGTCGAACTTGTAGATATGCGCCTGGAACCAGCCGTGCTCGGTGCGCACAAAATCAAAGGTGAAGGCCTCGTAGACCTTGTTCGTGCCCAGCCAGATGTAGCGGTTGGGGCGCACCACGATGTCGGGTTTGAAGATGTCCTGGTATTTGCTGCGGATGACCGAGTTGACGCCGTCGCAGGCAATGATCAGGTCGGCGTCGGCGTAATCCTCGTCGTTCTTCACATCGGTTTCGAACACCAGTTGCACGCCCAAGGCCTCGCAGCGGGCTTGCAGAATATTGAGCAGGTGCTTGCGCCCGATGCCGACAAAGCCATGGCCGCCCGAGCGGATCTTGCGGCCTTTGAACAGCAGCTCGATATCGTCCCAGTGGTTGAAAGCCTGCTCTATCTCGGCAGCCGTAGCCGGATCCCACTGGCGCATGTTGTCCATGGTCGCGTCCGAGAACACCACACCCCAGCCAAAGGTGTCATAGGGCTTGTTGCGCTCGACCACGCGGATGTCATGCGCCGGATTCATCTGCTTCATCAGCAGCGCGAAATACAGACCGGCGGGGCCACCGCCAATGCAGACAATTTTCATGGAATTCAGGCTCCGGCAAATTGCTTTACACCTAAATTATTTATGTATGAAGATTGGAATAAAATTCGCAATTACCCTAGGACTTTTTTGCACGGCAGCGGGCACGATATCGCCATGGACACCACACCAGACAAGCCTTTGATTGCAGCGCCCCATGTCCCCGGACGCGAGGCCGGCCTGTCGCACGACGACCACCAGGCCGTGCGTCTGTGGCTGCGCCTTCTGACCTGCAGCACGCAGATCGAGCAAGTGATTCGCAGCAATTTGCGCACCCAGTTTGGCACCACCTTGCCGCGCTTTGACTACCTGGCGCAGCTCAGCCGTTTCCCCAAAGGTTTGCGCATGAAAACCCTGTCGGAGTACCTGATGGTGACCGGCGGCAATATCACCGGGCTGACCGACCAACTGGTGGCCGAAGGTTGGGTGGAGCGGGTGGCCGATGGCGAGGACCGCCGCGCCATGATCATCCGCATGACGCGCAGCGGCAAAAAGCAGTTCAGCGCCATGGCCCAGGCGCACGAGCAATGGCTGGAGCAACTGTTGGCCCCACTGGGCGCAGCCACGGCGCGCGAGCTGTATGCGCAGCTGGGCCAACTGCGCCAGACCTTGGCGCAAACCGATGCGGCCGCCAGTGGTGCGGAAGACAGCTAAAAAGCAAAAAGCCCACCGTGCCAGGCGCTGCAGGCGCTAGCTGGCACAGGGGCGGGCTAAAGTGCGCACACCAATGCGCGCAGCCGCCTCAGTCTTGCGCGGCTTCTTCTTCGTCGTCGGCCTCCAGCACTTCGGGTGCTTTGACAATGGTGACGGGCACACGGCTGTGGCGCACCAGATCGTTACCGATCGAGCCCAGGAAGATACGCGAGAGCGCGCCCTCGTCCGTGGCGCCGATCAGGATCAGCTCGGCCTCGTGGGTTTCGGCAATGTCCAGCAAGGTGGGGTAGACATCGCCCATGCGCACGTCCACATCGTGCGTCACACCCGCATCGCGCAGCAAGGCGATGGCGGGCGTGAGCAAATCCATGCCGGCGCGCAGGCTGGCGTCTGCCGTGCCAGCCGGGCCAATGGTGGCCAGCTCGGTCAGGCTGGCGCTTTTTTGCACATGGCCCAGCAAAACGCGCGCGGGCAATCCCTGCGCTACCAGCCAGATGCCGTGGCGCACGGCGTGCAGCGATGGTTCCGAGCCATCAACGGCAATCATGATCGTCAACATATTCACTCTCCTGAAACGATTGAGTTCGAGAAAACCTGTCAGCACAGTGTAGAGGCCCAAAGCAAAGCCACCAGCCGGGCTCCGGGAAAGTCTGCCCGCACGCGTTGCCTCCGGCACATCTGCGAAAATGCGCGGTTATGCTGCAGTTCGACCTTCTCAAAACCGACCCGACCAGCCACGCCCGCCGTGGCACGCTCACGCTCAACCATGGCGTGGTGCAAACCCCCATCTTCATGCCCGTGGGCACCTATGGCACCGTCAAAGGCGTGATGCCGCGCAGCCTCGAAGAGATGGGCGCGCAGATCATCCTGGGCAACACCTTCCACCTGTGGATGCGCCCGGGGCTGGACATCATGCAGTCGTTCGGCGGGCTGCACGGTTTTGAGAAGTGGGACAAGCCGATCCTCACCGACTCGGGCGGTTTCCAGGTCTGGAGCCTGGGCGCCATGCGCAAGATCACCGAGCAAGGCGTGCACTTCCAAAGCCCGGTCAATGGCGACAAGCTGTTCATGTCGCCCGAGGTGAGCATGCAGATCCAGACGATCCTGAACTCGGACATCGTCATGCAGCTCGACGAATGCACGCCGTACGAGACCAACGGCAAAAAGACCACCGAGGCCGAAGCGCGCAAGTCGATGGAGATGAGCCGCCGCTGGGCCCAGCGCTCCAAAGACGAGTTCGAGCGCCTGGGCAACCCCAACGCGCTGTTCGGCATTGTGCAAGGCGGCATGTTCAAGAACCTGCGCGAGGAATCGCTGCAAGCGCTGGTGGAGATGGATTTCCCCGGCTACGCGGTGGGCGGTGTGTCCGTGGGCGAGCCCAAGGATGAGATGCTCGACATCATGCAGCACACGCCGCACCTGCTGCCCGCCCACAAGCCGCGCTACCTGATGGGCGTGGGCACGCCCGAAGACCTGGTGCAAGGCGTGGCCGACGGCGTAGACATGTTCGACTGCGTGATGCCCACGCGCAACGCACGCAACGGCACCATCTTCACCCGCTACGGCGACTTGAAGATCCGCAACGCCCGCCACAAGACCGACCACCAGCCCATCGACACCACCTGCACCTGCCACGCCTGCGCCGGCAAGAGCGGCGTGAGCTGGGACGCTGGCGGCCGCGACGGCTTCAGCCGCGCCTACCTGCACCACCTCGACCGCTGCGGCGAAATGCTCGGCCCGATGCTGACCACCATCCACAACCTGCACTACTACCTGAACCTGATGCAGGAAGTGCGCAACGCGCTCGATGCCGGCACCTTTGCCCAGTTCCGTGCCCAGTTCAAGGCCGACCGCGCACGCGGCGTATAAGCCGATTTGTAAAGCTGTATACGGGCGCTGACCGGGTGTCGGCGTCCGCTGCGCGATACAGCTTTGACAAGGTTTGACATTCCTGCAACAGCGCTTTGGCGACCGTGCGCAGAGCGGTTGAACCGCTGCATCAGCGCTGCGCATGGCAACCGGAAAGGCCGCTGCGGGCAGGACCAAACCGAAGCCAAGAGCTACTCCTGCGAGCCTGCAACACTATCAATTTAAGAGCAAAACATGGGCTCAGCAATGGCGCTGCTGCACTGGCGCCCGCTCCGACCAGCGCGCTTGCAGGCGAGCTCTGCACCAAAAAAGCGTGAGCTGGGCGCAGGGTTGGGATACATAGGAAAGCCGGGCAAGCAGGTATATTCAACACATCTGCTTACAAGCCATGTTGCTCGCATCCACCGCCACCTCCACCAGCCAGTCGCACAGCGGCCGCTTGCTCGCTCTCGCCTGCCTGGGCATTTTTGTGGCTTGCATGATGGGCATTTTGCTGCGCCCGATCGGCTATCTGTCGGTCTTCTGGCCGGCCAACCAATTGCTGCTGGTGCTGATACTGCGCTACCCGCGCGTGCTGTTGCAGCCGCTCAGCCTGCTCGCCATTTTTGCCAGCTTTGTGCTGGCCGACCTCATCACCGGCAGCGCGCTCTGGGTGTCGGTGGGCTTTACGCTGGCCAACATGGCTGGTGCTGCGGTGGCCTGGCTGATCTTGCACAAACAGTCCGAGCGCGACCTGCAGATGGAAGGCCAGTACTCGGGCCTGCTGGTGTTCTACGGCAGCGGCGTGGCCTCCATCGTCTCGGCCCTGCTGGGCGGCACCATCAGCGTTTACGCCTTCAACATCCCGCTGGTCAAAGGCCTGGTGATGTGGTGGACCGGCGAGTGGATGAACGCCATGATCATCCTCCCTTTCCTGCTGGCTCTGCCGACGGTGCGCAAAACGGCGTTGCCGCACGACCGAGCCCAAGGCCTGGCGCTGGTGCTGCCCGTGGTGGCTGTGGTCTTGCTCGAAGCGGCCAGCTATACCGTGGGCAGCAAAGTAGGCTCGCTGGTGTTCTCGCTGCCGGCCCTGATCTGGTGCGCACTCACTTACCGCATCATCACGACCACCATGATCACCATGCTGGTGTTTGCCACCAAGGTGATCGCCGCATCGGCGGGCAGCATGGATTTCACGCCCGCGCACTATGTGGATGTGGCCACGCTGCGACTGGGCATCACCATGCTGATCCTCGGCCCGCTGTCGGTGGCAGGCGCGCACGCCGCACGCTCCGAACTGCTGCACCGCATGCGCTACCAGGCCCACCACGACAGCCTGACCGATGTGCTCAGCCGCAACGGCTTTGTGCAGGCCAGCAACTCCCTGCTGCAGCGGCTTACGCACGAGAGCGGCTCGGTGGCGGTGCTGATGCTCGATCTGGACCATTTCAAGCGCGTCAACGACAGCTACGGCCACGCCACGGGCGATCTGCTGCTGCGCGAGTTCACCCGCACCATGACCCAGACCTTGCGCCCGCAAGATGTGCTGGGCCGCATTGGCGGCGAAGAGTTTGCCGTGGTGCTGCCACGCATCAGCGCGGCCGATGCCGCCACCATTGCCGAACGCCTGTGCCACGCCGTGCGCAGCGGTAATTTCCAGACCACGCAAAACGAGCCGCTGCGCGCCACCGTCAGCATTGGCGTGGCCTACATCACGCAGCTCGCCTCGCAGGATTCGATAGAGAACCTGCTGCGCGACGCCGATGTGGCGCTCTACCAGGCCAAGGCCGGCGGCCGCGACCGCGTGGTGCTCAGCCCGGTGCGCTGATCCGGCGACGGCTTCTCCGGCTTCCGCGCCTTCCGTCTCCCTGGTTCGCCGTGCCTGCGGGCACTTGCAGCGACCTTGCCTGTGGCTGTCGCGCAGCCTGCTTCATGCCGCCTGCACTCATGGCATGATGGCCCGCCATTGCCCCCCACAACCGATGCCGACAGGAGACTCCGCCATGCGCCAGCAGCCCGCCCCCACCAATGCCGACCCCGCCGAGCTGGCCGAGTGGTGCGATGCCTTCGACGGCCTGCTGGCCGCTTATGGCAACGCGCAAGGCAAAGAACAAGCTGCGGCACTGCTGGACGCTTTGCTGGCCCACGCCCGCAAGCGCCATGTGCCGTGGAAGCCATCGGGCAACACGCCCTACCTGAACACCATCACCGTTGACGAGCAACCGCCCTACCCTGGCGATGTGGAGCTGGAGAAGAAGCTCAGCGCCATCCTGCGCTGGAACGCGCTGGCCATGGTGGTGCGTGCCAATGCCGCGCATGGCGAGTTGGGCGGCCATATTGCCAGCTATGCCTCGGCCGCCGATCTGTTCGAAACCGGCTTCAACCACTTTTTCCGCGCCGACGACGGCCACCAGGCCGCCGACCTGGTGTATTTTCAGCCGCACTCCTCGCCCGGTGTGTATGCGCGAGCGTTTCTCGAAGGGCGCCTGGGCGAAGACAACCTGAGCCACTACCGGCAAGAGCTGGTGGCCGCCAGCCAGGGCATCCAGGGCCTGTGCTCTTACCCGCACCCGTATCTGATGCCCGAGTTCTGGCAGTTCCCCACCGGCTCGATGGGCATCGGCCCGATCAACGCCATCTACCAGGCGCGCTTCATGCGCTACCTGGCGCACCGCGGCCTGGCCGATACGGCCGGGCGCAAGGTCTGGGGCTTTTTTGGCGATGGCGAGATGGATGAGCCCGAATCGATTGCCGCGCTGACACTCGCCGCACGCGAAGGGCTGGACAACTGCATCTTCGTCATCAACTGCAATCTGCAGCGCCTCGATGGCCCGGTACGCGGCAACGGCCGCATTGTTGACGAGCTCGAAGCCCTGTTCAGCGGCGCGGGCTGGAACGTCGTCAAATGCCTCTGGGGCTCGGAGTGGGACGCGCTGCTGGCACGCGACCACACGCATGTTCTGGCGCGCACGTTTGCGCACACGGTGGACGGCGAGTTCCAAACCTTGTCGGCCAACGACGGCGCTTTCAACCGCGAGCATTTCTTCAACCAGAGCCCGGAACTGGCCGCGCTGGTGGCCCATTTGTCGGACAGCGACATCGACCGTCTGCGCCGCGGCGGCCACGACCCGGTCAAGATCCACGCCGCCTTTGCCAGCGCTGCCGCGCACAGCGGCCAGCCCACCGTGGTGCTGGCCAAAACCATGAAGGGCTACGGCATGGGCAGCATCGGCCAGGGGCGCATGACCTCGCACCAGCAGAAAAAGCTGGGCGCGGAAGACCTGCTCGCTTTCCGCGACCGTTTCCAGCTGCCGCTGACGGACGAGCAAGCCACCGCCGCCGCTTTCTTGAAGCCGGCCGATGGCAGCGCCGAAATGCGCTACCTGCACGCCCGCCGCCAGGCTTTGGGCGGTTTTTTGCCCGCCCGCAAAACCCAGGCGCCCGTGGTGGCCGTGCCCAGCCTGCAAGCCACCGCGCAGTTCGCGCTGGAGGCCGATGGCAAACCCATGAGCACCACCATGGCCTTTGTGCGCCAGCTCGGCAACCTGCTCAAAGACAAGGAGCTGGGCCCGCGCATCGTGCCCATCGTGGCCGACGAGGCACGCACTTTCGGCATGGCCGGCCTGTTCCGCCAGGTAGGCATCTACGCGCCGTTTGGCCAGCTCTACCAACCCGAAGACAACGCCTCGATGCTGCTCTACCGCGAAGATACCACGGGCCAGATTCTGGAAGAAGGTATCAGCGAGGCCGGCGCCATTTCGTCGTGGACGGCGGCCGCCACCAGCTACAGCACGCACGGCACGGCCATGCTGCCGTTCTTCATCTTCTACAGCATGTTCGGCTTTCAGCGCGTGGGCGACCTGATCTGGGCCGCCGCCGACCAGCGCGCCCGCGGCTTTTTGATCGGCGCCACCTCGGGCCGCACCACCTTGGGCGGCGAAGGGCTGCAGCACCAGGACGGCTCCAGCTTGCTGACCGCATCGACCGTGCCCAACTGCAAGAGCTACGACCCGGCCTTTGCCGGCGAGCTGGCCGTGATCATCGACCACGGCATGCAGCGCATGCTGCAAGAGCAGCGCGACGAGTTTTTCTACATCACCGTCACCAACGAGAACGTAGCCAACCCCAGCTTGCCGGCCCAGGCGCACGAAGGCGTGATCCGCGGCATGTACCTGCTGCAGGCCGGCCCGGCCGATCTGCCACAGCGCGCCCAGTTGCTGGGCAGCGGCGCCATCATGGGCGAAGTGCTGAAGGCCGCGCGCATTCTGCAAGAAGAGCACGGCATAGCCGCCGATGTGTGGAGCGTGACCAGCTACGCCGAGCTGGCCCGCGACGGCGAGGCCCAGCTGGAAGCCTGGCGCAACAGCAGCAGCGGCCAAGCCCTGCAGCCGGGCTGGTTTGCGCAGCAGCTGGCGGCCACGCAAGGCCCGGTCATCGCCGCCAGCGACTATGTGCGCGCCTTGCCTGAGCTGGTGCGCGCCTACCTGCCCTGCGACGAACGTGGCCTGCCGCGCCAGCGCTACTACACGCTGGGCACCGACGGCTTTGGCCGCAGCGATTCGCGCGCCGCACTGCGCCGCCACTTTGCCGTGGATGCGCAGGCCATTGTGCAAACCTGTTTGCGCAGCCAGATGACGCCGTAACACATTGCAGGTGCGCATCACGCGCCTGCACTCCATTTTTGATAGCTGCCAACGCTTTTAATAAGTGCGTTAGCAGCTTTTTTATTTCTACCGGCAGCCTAAGCAGGCTATGCCGCCAAACACCAACAGAATAGTTAAATTCAATTAAATCAACACTTGTTTTAAAAAAGAATGATCAAATAAAATCCAATTTTTAATAGTTTATTTAAATCAATCGAGGGGAGGTGTTAGATGCATCGTTGGTTTGACAATCCACGTTCTGCGTGGGTACGACGTCTGGGGATGTCCTTGGGCCTGCTGGCTGCAGGGCTGAGCAGCAACGTCTGGGCATCAGGAGCACTCTCCGAGCAAGTGATCAACCCCACAGGTGGCCAGCTAGCGGATGTTTCAGATGGGTTGAAGTGGCATATTGGCAGCAATGGCCAATTCCAAGTGATTCTGGGCGGTACTGGACAAACCTACGGCCAAACCTCCTATCCCAAAAACGGCAGTATTTATAACGGCCCTGCCTTGCGGATTGAAGATGCGACTGGCGCCCAAAAAGCCATCTATGCGGCCGGAGACAATGGAGGAGGGCGTGGGTTCAAGCAGCCTCTCGGCAGCGACGGGCTGTCCACCCAAACACCTGTTAGCGGCGACGGTAGCGCAGCAGCCCCTTGGACAGTGGTGACTGAACTGCTTCCGGTGAGAAGCGACCCACTACAGTCTTACCCTGACATCAAAATCAAAGTTATCGACAGCTATGTCAAGTCACAGCTATGGTTGACCCGACGTATCGAGATCAGTGGCCTCCCAGCCAGCGGCGAAAAGTTCAAGCTCTACCAATTCATCGACACCTTCTTGGACGACCGCAATCCAGCAACCAGCAATGACGACCAAGGTCCAGGCTTCATCCGCACAACGCCGAACAATACGACCAATGTGCCGGACTATGTGGGCGTAGTAAAAGGTGCACAAATGGAAACCTTGGTGCACGATTTTTCGGCCCAAACACCTATTTGGGACCGCTATTTCACGGGCCGATATAGCACCCCGCTCACCGAGATGGGTAGTAGCACTGGAGATCTGTCCAACACAGTTGAGCCCAACTCCGATGTAGACAATGGATTGGGCGTGCAGTGGAACGTGCCATCTGGTGCTCCAAGTTTTGTGGTGCAGTACCGTGTCGCCTTCACCTACAGTCCTGTCGATCTGTTCAAAAGATTCACGCCTGCAACGGTCAAAACTGCAGAGGCGTCCAGACTGACTTTTAGCCTGGCCAACCGACAGACCACGGATGTTGTGGGCCTGGGCTTCACCGACAACCTGCCGACAGGCGTTACCGTAGCGCCCACCCCCAACATCCAGACCAGTTGCCCTGCAGGCACAGCCATGTCAGCAAACCTGCCTGCGGGTATGGCGGTCGAGGCAACCGCAGGAAGCGCAAGCATCAAAGTCTCCAACGCTACTTTGCAAAAGGTTGCCATTGCAGGTGATGAGCTGCACTGCGAAATCGCCGTCGATGTGGTCGCTACGCAACCGGGCAGGTACCACAACAAGACGGACAACATCACGAGCTTGGTCAATATCGCCAACATGGTGATCGATGAGGTTTTGGAAGTAGTCAAGCGCGACATCGCTGCCACAGACGACGTGGGTGCAACCAACCCCAACGCCGACCAGATTGCGGTAGCCGATGTGCTCGCCAACGACAGCTTTGACGGCCAAAGTGCAGTTGCCGCTCGTGGGCTGCTGACCTTGAGCACGCTGTCTTCCAGCCACCCCAATATCAGCCTCGACTCGAGCTCGGGCGCCATCACCGTCAAAAAAGGCACGCCCGCCGGCGATCACAGCCTGAAATACCAGGTCTGCGAAACCGCCCTGCCCGATAACTGCTCCACTGCGACCGCGTCGATAAAGGTGACAGCTAGCGCCATCGTGGCCCAACCAGACAGTGGCACTGCCGATATCACCAGCGCCGACCAGATTGCCGTACCCGACGTATTGGCCAATGACAGCTTCAATGGCCAGCCTGCCTCTGGCTCCCGCAGCTTGCTGAGTCTGACCGCCTTGAGCGCCAGCCACGCCAACGTCTTGCTGAACCCCACTACTGGTGCCATCAGCGTGAAAAAGGGCACGCCCACCGGTACGCAAAAGTTGATGTACCAGATCTGCGAAACCGCCCTGCCCGATAACTGCTCCACCGCTACCGTGACCTTGACTGTCACTTTGACAGCAGGCAAGCTCGTGGCCCAGCCCGACAGCGCCAGCGTCAATGTCAGCGACGGTGACAAGGTGGCCGTGGCCGACGTTCTGGCCAATGACAGTTTCAACGGCCAGTCTGCCAGTGCTGCACGCGGTCAACTGGTGTTGAGTACTGTGAGCGCCAGCCACGCCAACCTCACGCTCGACCCCAACAGCGGTGCCGTCAGCGTCAAAAAAGGTACGCCTGCCGGCAACCAGACGTTGAACTACAAGGTCTGCGAAGTAGCCCTGCCCGACAGCTGCGCCACCGCCACCGCGACCATCACTGTCAGCAGTGGCAGCTTGGTAGCCCAGCCCGACAGCGCCAGCGTCAATGTCAGCGACGGTGACAAGGTAGCTGTGGCCGACGTTCTGGCCAATGACAGTTTCAACGGCCAGACAGCCAGTACTGCGCGCAGTCAACTAGTGTTGAGTACTGTGAGCGCCAGCCACGCCAACCTCACGCTCGACCCCAACAGCGGCGCCGTCAGCGTCAAAAAAGGTACACCTGCCGGCAACCAAACGTTGAACTACAAGGTCTGCGAAATAGCCCTGCCAGACAACTGCGCCACCGCCACCGCAACCATCACTGTCAGCAGCGGCAACCTGACAGCCCAGCCCGACAGCGCCAGCGTCAATGTCAGCGACGGTGACAAGGTGGCCGTGGCCGACGTTCTGGCCAATGACAGTTTCAACGGCCAGGCAGCCAATACTGCACGCAGTCAACTGGTGTTGAGCACTGTGAGCGCCAGCCACGCCAACCTCACGCTCGACCCCAACAGCGGCGCCGTCAGCGTCAAAAAAGGTACGCCTGCCGGCAACCAAACGTTGAACTACAAGGTCTGCGAAGTAGCCCTGCCCGACAACTGCGCTACCGCCACCGCAACCATCACTGTCGGCAGCGGCAACCTGACAGCCCAGCCCGACAGCGCCAGCGTCAATGTCAGCGACGGTGACAAGGTGGCCGTGGCAGATGTACTGGCCAATGACAGTTTCAACGGCCAGTCTGCCAGCCTCGCCCGCGATCAGTTGGTGCTGACGACCGAGTCTACGACCCGTGCCGCCGAAGCGACCACCAAGGCCTCTAGCATCACACTCGACTCGGCCACCGGCACTGTCACCGTCAAGCAAGGAACGCCCGAGGGCCCGCATGCGCTGGTCTACAAGGTCTGCGAAAAGGCTCAGCCCAACAATTGCTCGACCGCAGTCGTAAGCCTGACAGTGACCAAGGACGGCGGCGTTATTGGTAACGGCAATGGCAAGGTTCAGCCTGTGCCTGTGAACCACCCACTCGCCCTGCTGGGCCTGAGTGGAGCCTTGGGCATGCTGCTAATGGGCGCCTCCCGTCGCAAACAAAGTCTGAACTAAAAGGACTGTCACCCACCCCGGCATTGGCCGGGGTTGTTTTTTGTTGCTGGGCAAAAATGCCACGCCGCTGTGCGTGGATGCCCAAGCCTATATTCTGATTATTTTGATAGCTAACAGCGCTTTTCTGATTTAGCTTGGCGGCAATTTTTATTGACTGATTGGGCCTCCCGAGCACACGCACACTGCAGTGATTGCCCCAATGCGTTGCGCCCGCAAGCGTGCCAGTATCGAAGCACAGCCGCACTGCGGCTGCTGCATTGAGACAGAACACAGCTATACCAGGAGCAACTATGCAACGTACTCGTCTGGCCCGCGCCTTGGCTGCGCTGGGCATGATCGGCCTCGGCGCCGCCATGGGCAGCGCCCATGCCCAGGACAAAGTGAAAATCGGCTACATCTCGGACATGTCCAGCCTGTACGCCGACCTCGAAGGCAAAGGCGGCGCCACCGCCATCCAGATGGCGATTGACGACTTTGGCGGCAAGGTGCTGGGCAAACCCATCGAGCTGCTCAGCGTTGACCACCAGAACAAGGCCGACATTGCCGCCAGCAAGGCGCGCGAATGGATCGACACCCAGAACCTGACCATGATCTTCAGCGGCACCAACTCCGGGGTGATGCTGGCGCTGGCCAAGGTGGCCGACGAGAAAAAGCGCGTGATGATCAACAACGGCGCCGGGTCTTCGGCCATCACCAACGAGCAGTGCACGCCCTACACCGTGCACTACGCCTATGACACGGTGGCGCTGTCCAAAGGCGCCGCTGGCGCCATTGTCGATGGCGGCGGCAAGAGCTGGTTCTTTCTGACGGCCGATTACGCTTTCGGCCATGCCATGGAAGCGGACGCCTCCACCGTGGTCAAGGCCAAGGGCGGCAGCGTGGCGAGCGCCGTGCGCCACCCGCTCAACGCCTCGGACTTCTCGTCCTTCCTGCTGCAGGCACAAAGCTCCAAGGCGCAGGTGCTGGCGCTGGCCAATGCGGGCGGTGACACCATCAACTCGATCAAGGCGGCCAAAGAGTTCGGCATCGACAAGTCGATGAAGATCGCGCCGCTGCTGGTGTTCTACAGCGACATCCACAGCCTGGGCCTGAAGAACACGGCCGGCATGCAGTTTGTGACCAGCTGGTACTGGGACATGAATGACGAGACGCGCAAGTTCGCCGACGCCTACATGAAGAAAACCCAGCGCCGGCCCACCGAAATCCAGGCTGCCGACTACTCGGCCACCATGAACTACCTCAAGGCCGTGCAGGCCGCCGGCACCACCGATGCCGACAAGGTGATGGCCGCCTGGCGCGCCATGCCGATGAAAGATTTCTTCGGCTCGGGCAAGCTGCGCCCGGACGGCACCTACGAGCACGACATGTACCTGGTGCAGGTGAAGACGCCGCAGGAATCCAAGGGCACCTGGGATTACTACAAGATCGTCAAGCAACTGCCCGGTGCCGAGGTTTTCACCACCAAGGCCGAAACCAAGTGCCCACTGTGGAAGTAAGCTGAGCACACCCCAAAACAACGCCTGGCCTGTGGTCAGGCGTTTTTCGTCCACCCTCCCGCGTTTTCCCCCCCAAAGGAAGTTCCATGCCCATCCAGCCCGACGCCGAATTTGACTCCCTGCTGCCCGGCCGCTCCACCGCCGCCGGCAGCACCCGCCGCACCGCACTGCAGATGGCGCTCGGCGTAGGCTATGCCGCCGCCGCTGCACCGGTGATGGCGCAGACCGCCATCAAAACGCCCGAGACCGGGCTGACAGCGGGCACGGTCAAGTACACGGTTGATGGCTTCGAGGTCAGCGCCTACCGCGCCGCGCCCGAGGGCAAAACCGGCCTGCCGGTGGTGCTGGTGATCCAAGAGATTTTTGGCGTGCACGACTACATTGCCGACACCTGCCGGCGCCTGGCGCAACTGGGCTATCTGGCGATAGCGCCCGAGCTGTTTGCGCGCCAGGGTGACCCGCGCAAGTACACCGAGATCAGCCAGTTGCAAGCCGAGCTGGTGAGCAAGGTGCCCGATGCCCAGGTGCTCAAAGACCTGGACGCCACGCTCGACTGGGCAGCCGCCAATGGCGGCGACACCAGCCGCGCCGGCATCACCGGTTTTTGCTGGGGTGGCCGCATTACCTGGCTGTACGCAGCCACCGGCAAGGTGAAAGCCGGCGTGGCCTGGTATGGCCGCCTGCAAGGCGCCGCCAGCGCCAACCAGCCCAAGCACCCGGTAGAGCTGGCCGCCGAGCTGAAAGCGCCGGTGCTTGGCCTGTACGGCGGCAAAGACCAGGGCATTCCGCTGGACTCGGTCGATGCCATGAAAGAGGCACTGCAAAAAGCCGGCAGTGCAGGTAACGCGGCAGCAGCTGCTTCCACCTTCCATATCTACGCCGACGCGGGCCACGCCTTCCACGCCGACTACCGCCCCAGCTACCGCAAGGACGCTGCAGACGACGGCTGGAAACGCATGCTCGACTGGTTCAAATCCAAGGGCGTGGTGTAACCCCGGGCTTTACAAACAAAACAGCTGCTGGAGCGCGGTCAAACCGCGCCAGCAGCTGTTTTTTTGGATGCGCCCGATCGCGGGCGCAGCGCTCAGTTCAAAGGGTTGTCGCGCCAGAACAGCTCCCAGGGATCCATCTCCTTGCCATCGGGCCAGCGGCACAGCGTGTTCTTGCCCTTGGGCGTATCCAGAATGGCGCCGCCCATCTGCACGCAATACGCAGCCGCAGGGCTGCGCGGGCCTTTGTAGGTGGTGGCGTAGGAATCCTGCTTTTTCTCGTTCGGGTCTTCCAGCGGCTTGAGTCCGGAGGTACTGGTACAAGCGGCCAGGGCCGCCAGCGCTGCTACAGCAGCAACGCTTTTTACTAGGCGTGCAATCACAATCATCTCCATGCCTTGGTGCAGCCGCGTCCAGGCGAGGCGGCTGCGTTGCGATACCTGCATTATCCCAAAGCCCTTCGCGCCGCGCGTCAGTCTGCAGCAGATGACCTCAGCTGCGCAACCAACAGCGCAACTGTGGATAAACAGGCGCCTCGTCAGCGCGCGCCGGGTACGGCGGCCATGCCAGGCCCGCCTGTACCAAGCCGGAGACACCAAGGTATACGCCCATCTCGAAATTCAAGCGCAAGCCCGCTGCATGGCCCCGGTAACCACCGTCGTGGAACAACACGTGCGCGGGCAGTTGCAAATGGCTGAGCGCGGCCCAGGCCCAGGCGGTGGCCTCCATCTCGCCACCGTGCTCCACTGCGGGCAGATCCTCCAGCGCGTCGTCCATACCAGACCGCAAAGCCGCAGGCACCACTGCCAGATGCCCGGCCTCATGCAGCAGGTCGCCGGGCCAGCGCAGCCGCTGACGATCTACCTGCAGGCCGCCCTGCGTGATGCGGATACCGGGCAGAAAGCAGTCGTCAGCCAGCACGGCATCCTTGACCTCCAGCCCTATGTCGCGCAGAAATTGCACAATGCGCTCGGTCGTCTCGGCCTCGTCCAGCGGCTCGATCATGCCTGCCGCTCCAGCAAGCCGAGCACCCGCTGGCGCAGTGTCTCGGGCTGACACTGCTCGGGGCCAATGGTCTCGCCCACGCGCAAAGTGACACGGTTGTAGGCGCCGCGGCGGAAAGGCTTGCTCATGGCGCCGTTGGGCTCGATGCGGCTGAAGTACGAGCCCCACAAGTTGGACAGCGCCATGGGCACGACGGGCACATCCAGGCCATCGGCCTTGGCTTGCTCGAGGATCTTCATCATGCCTCCCTTGAATGCTTGCAGCTGCCCGTCGCGGGTGATAGCGCCTTCGGGGAAGATGGCCAGCAAATCGCCATCGCGCAGCACCTGCGCGGCGCGGGCAAAGGCGGCTTCGTAGACGGCCGGGTCTTCTTTTTGCGGCGCAATCGGGATGGCTTTGCACAGGCGGAACAGCCAGCCGAGCAAAGGCGCGCGGAAGATGCGGTAATCCATGACAAAGTGGATCGGGCGCGGGCTGGCCGCCATCAGCAAGATCGGGTCGACAAAGCTCACATGGTTGCAGGTGAGCAGCGCCGGGCCGTTGGTGGGAATGTTTTGCGCGCCTTCCACCTTGAAGCGGTAGACCAGATGCGTGGCCACCCAGGCCACACAGCGCAGCAGGTATTCGGGCACCAGAAAAAAGATGTAGCCGGCCACCAGCGCATTGGCAATGCCAGTGAACAAAAAGATCTGCGGCACGCTGAAACCCGCGCCCAGCAAGCTGCCCGCGATGAGCGAGCTGGCGATCATGAACAGCGCGTTCAAGATATTGTTGGCCGCGATGATGCGGGCGCGGTGCGTGGGCTGGCTGCGCATCTGGATGAGCGCATACATGGGCACGCTATACAGGCCGGCAAACAGCGAGAGCAGCAGCAGATCGGCCATCACCCGCCAATGCGCCCATTGCGAGACGAAGGCACCAATGTCCATCAGCGGTGCAGCAGGCAGGTTGCGCGAGGCAAAGTACAGATCGATCGCGAACACGCTCATGCCGATGGCGCCCAGCGGCACCAGGCCAATTTCCACCTGGCGGCGCGACATCATCTCGCACAGCAAGGAGCCAATGCCGATGCCGATGGAGAACACCACCAGCAGCAGCGAAGCCACATGCTCGTTGCCGTGCAATACCTCTTTGGCAAAGCTGGGAAACTGGCTCAGAAACACCGCGCCAAAGAACCACATCCAGCTGATACCCAGCAGCGAGCGGAATACCACCACATTGCTCTTGGCGAGCTTGAGGTTGCGCCAGGTTTCGGTGAGCGGATTCCAGTTGATCTGCAGCCCCGGATCGGTGGCCGGCACGGGCGGCACGCCTTGCGCCATCAACCGCCCCAGCAGCGCCAAGGCGATACAGGCCACCGCTACCGATGCATGGCCGATCTCGGGCAAAGCCACCAGCAAACCGCCCACCACATTGCCCAGCAAAATGGCGACAAAAGTGCCCATCTCGACCATGCCGTTGCCGCCGGTCAATTCGTTGTCGCGCAGCACCTGCGGCAGGTAGGCGTATTTGACCGGGCCGAACAGGGTGGAATGCAAGCCCATCAGGAAAACGCAGCCCAGCAAGATGACCGGGCTTTCGATCCAGAAGCCCACACCGGAGATCAGCATGATGCCGATCTCCAGATCTTTGACCACGCGGATCATGCGGTGCTTGGGAAACTTGTCGGTGATCTGGCCCGAGGTGGCCGAGAACAGCAGAAACGGCAGAATGAACAGCGCCCCAATCACCAGGCCGGCCATCGACGCCGGCATCCAAGCCACCTGCAGCTGGTAGGTGACCATCACGGTAAATGCGAACTTGAACAGGTTGTCGTTGGCCGCGCCGGCAAACTGGGTCCAGAAAAACGGCGCAAAGCGGCGCTGGCCCAGCAAGGCAAACTGGTTGGGATGCGCCTCGGCGTCAGTGGGCGGGTGGTTGTGGCTCATGCGTTGCGTCTCCTGGCGGGCGGGGGTGGCTGCTGGTTTGGTAGCGGTTGTCATGGCTCAACCCTCGCGCACTGCCTGGGGCATTTTGCCTGCGCCAGCCACTTGTGCGGGGCCAGCGTTGCGCAGGCGCTGCACTGTTTGCAGCAGCGGCACCAGCGCCAGCGCGGCAGCCAGGTGCTTAAGGCCATGGCCGGCCAGCACATGCTGGCTGGCTTGCCAGATGGCGTGGTCGCCCAGCTCGAACAACTTGGCCAGCACATACCAGGCCAACACCGCGGCCAGCGGCCAAGCAATGCGCGGTGCTGGAATGGCGTGGCGCCACTGCCAAAAAGCCAGCACCAGCAGCAGCACCATGCCACCACCTTGCATCACCGCCCAGGCCAGCAATTGGCCAGTTTGCAACCATTGCAGCAAGGCAAGCGGCCCGCCCAACAGCACCAGTAATGCGGTCACCAACGCGGCCCGCTGGCCCAACAAGGAATGCACTGCCAGGGCCAGCACACCGGCAAATACCGGCACCATACCCATGCGATCCCAGAACACGCGCCAATCGCTCGGCGCCAGGTGGTAATAGGTGGAGCCTGCGGCTGTGGTCAGCAGGCCGGCAAACACCAGCGCCAACCAGGGCACAGCACCGCTGGCGCGCACGGCGTCGGGCGCCTGCCACACAGTGCGCCACAGCCCCCAAATACCGACCAGCAAGAACGGCAGGTTGCTGAGCACATCGGCCGCATTGAGCAGGCCCCAGAGGCTGCGCTGGTCGGCAAACTCGTGGTAATGCGCGACTTGCGGCACATACGGCCCCCACAGAGCCAATGCAGCCAACGCGGCATACGCGGTGTAGAGCAACCACTCGGCCCTGGCTGGCGAAGTGGAGGAAGATGGGTGATGAATGGCGGTATCAGTCATGGCTGCGAACTGTGCCGGGCGCCCAACGCTCAGTCTCGAACAAAAAGCACGATCGCCTATGATGGCGCCGGGAGTACTGATTTTCGATACCTATGAGCACCACTGCCGATCTGATTCTGGCGCTGAAAAAAGAGCTGAAAGCCGCGCAAATGACCTACGCCGACCTGGCCCAGGCGCTGGGCATGGCGGAATCCAGCGTCAAGCGCATGCTGGCCAAGGGCGACATGCCGCTCTCGCGCATTGACGCCATCTGCCATGTGCTGCGCCTGGACTTTGCCGATCTCTCGCGCCGCGTGGCCGACAACCAGCCGCTGATCAAAGAGCTGACGCAGCAGCAGGAGCAGGCCGTGATTGCCGACAAAAAGCTGCTGCTGATGGCCATTTGCGTGCTCAGCCAATGGACGCTGGAGCAGGTGCTGGCCACTTACCGCCTGACCGAGGCCGAAGGCATCAAATACCTGGCGCAGCTGGACCGCATCGGCATCATCGAGCTGCGGCCCATGAACCGCTACCGGCTCAAGCTCGCCAAGACTTTCCGCTGGCGCCCGCATGGCCCGGTGATGGAGTATTTCCGCGAGAACGCGCTGCATGACTACTACTCTGGCACCTTCGACAAAGCGGGCGAAGGCCTGATGCTGGTGCACGGCTCCATCAGCCGCACGCTGGCACCAGCGTTTTTGGAGCGCCTGCAACGCGTGGCGCAAGACTTTGCCCAGCAACACCTGACCGACCAGCGCCTGCCCGAAAAAGAACGTGAAGGCTATACCCTGCTGCTGGCCATGCGCAGCTGGGAACTCTCGGTTTTTACCGCCATGCGCCGTACCAATACCTGATACCGGCTGCGCCAGTGACAGGAGCCCTGGCCTCAGGCTTCATACCGGCTGCGTAAACACCAGCAGCGCACCGCTGTAGCGGTGCAACTGCTGGCCGGCTATTTCGCCCTGGCTGAAAAAGCCGATCACCGGGATATCGCCCAGCACATGGTGCAGCAAATCCAGCTCGGCATTGGTACTGCCGAAGTAATTGCCACCGCGCCCGCTGCAGCTGATGTAGACAGCACCGGCAATAGCACGCTCAGCACCGATTTCGGGCCACAAGGCTTCGGCAGCGGCCCCGGCTTGCCCGGGCTCCTCACCATCTGCCAGCGAGGCACTCTGGGGCGCCAGCGACTCGCGCAGCTCGGCGCACATGCGCAGCAGATCGGCGCGCGCCGCCGTCCAGTTGCGCTGGCAAAAGCGCAGGTATTTTTGCTGCACCGCCGATTCGGGCAAGACAATGCCGCGGCGCTGCATATCCACCCCCACCAGGGTGGACACGCGCGCTTGCGGCGGCAACTGGCCGGAGTAAAGCACGCCGGCGTGTTCTTCGCTCTCCAGCGCCACTTGCAAATGGCGCATTTTGCGCGTGGCCATTTCGGGCGCTTCGTCCATGCGCACCAGCATCAACTCTTCGAGCACATCGAGCGCCGGGCGGCCATCCAGCGACAGCAGCACGTTGTCTTGCAGCGCGGTGATGCGCATACGGGCGCTGGTGGCCTGGCAGCCGTGGGTAACCGATTGCAGCACGCCCGCCTCGGCGGCAAAAGCAATGCCCGACATGCCACCGCGCAATACGCCACTGTGGCTCGGCTCCAGCGCCTTGCTCCAAGCCCATTGCAAAGGCGCCACCGTGCCGGAGCACAGGCCGCCCAACAATTGCCCGGCGCTGGTGCGTGCGGCCAGCTCTTCCACCAGTTCCGGCAGATCGGGCAAGCCCGCATCGGCGTGCACCAGGGCGCGCTCCCAGGCCGGTGAATGCGCATCGGCCCGCAAGGGAGCAATGCCGGAGAACACGCGGTAGGCTTGCGGCGGCAAATCGAGCAGCATCACCGCCAGCGCGGGCTCGCCCATGTACTCGGCCTGCGTGGACACCACGCCAACGCCCACTGCGCCAGACCAGTCGCTCACCTCGGGAAACTCATCCTGCAACACCTCCAGCAAGGCCTCGGCATGCGGGGCAAAGTGGTCGCTGAAATAAGCCAGACCCAGGCCGGGATGGCTGGCATAGGCTTTTTGCGCCATGCGGCCACGGATCTGGGCAACCACCAAAGAAACTGCCATACGCCAGTCAGGATGCGTGGCATGGCCGTAAGGGAACCGCTTCATGCGGTCCATTCTAAGGGGCACCCCGGCCATCTGCGCTGTCAGCCGAGGCCGCTTGTCGCTGCTGTTCTGCGCCGATCAACGCTTGGGTTTGCTGGCTGGCGCTTTGGCCTTGGTGGCCGTGGATTTGCTGGCCTTGGGCGCAGTCGATTTGCTGGCCGCCGGCTTGCGCGTTGTGCTGCGCGCAGCCGCTTTGCGCGGCGCCGCTGCGGCCCCCATGGCTTGCACGGCCGACGCTGCCGCCTCTTGCGTAGTGGCGGCGTGCTGCATGGCGTGCTGAGTCACGTCGCTAACCGCTTGCTGCGCAATATGCTGGAACTGCTGTGTTAGCGCGCTCCACCACAGCAGCGGATCAGCAGCGGCTGCAGCAGCCGGAGCTGCTGTTGGTGTGGCCGCTGGTGCGCTGGCTGGCGGTTCGGCAGGGGCCGCTGCGGCAGGCGGAGGTGCGGGAGCTGGGGCAGGCGGCTGCGCAGCGGCCTCCGCGGCGGGCTCGGACTGCGCTGCGCCTTGGGCAAACTTCTGCCAATGCTGCACCATCGATTGCGCCCAGTTGTCCATGGGCACGTTCATGGTTTGCAGGGTCGACAAAGTCATCTTCTGCACTTCCATGGCCTGGATGGTGGCCATCAAGGCACGCTCGTTTTGCTCAAGCCAGAAAAGCACGGTTTTGAGTTCGCCAATGCGCTTGTCCAGCTCTTCGACGCTGACCGTCGGCGCCGCCCAATCGCCCCAAGAGGGAAAGCTGGCGCCTGCGCCCTTGCCCGCCTGGCCCAGGCGCTGCAAAAAGTCAAAACCCGGCGCGAACGGATTGAAGGAATCATTGCTGCTTGCCATGGCGACTGCCTCCTCTTGCTATAGTTTCCAATGTGCAAGGCGGCAGCTTACCCGATTGGCTGCCCGCTGCCTATGCGTAGTTCGCGCCAAAGCCGCCTTGCGGCGACACCGACCAGAAAGACCTCCATGCAAAGCCTTTTTCATCTCGCCTTTCACGTTCACGATCTGGATGCCGCACGGCAGTTCTACGGCACCACGCTTGGCTGCGCCGAGGGCCGCAGCACCGATACCTGGGTAGATTTTGACTTTTTCGGCCACCAGATCTCCTGCCATCTGGGCCAGCCCTTCAGCACCAGCAACACCGGCCACGTGGGCAAACACCTGGTGCCCATGCCGCACTTTGGCCTGGTACTGCAGCTGGAAGACTGGAAAAAACTGGCAGAGCGCCTGCGCGCCGCCAACACCCGGTTTGTGCTGGAGCCGCAAGTACGCTTTGAAGGCGAACCCGGCGAGCAGTGGACCATGTTCTTCTACGACCTGAGCGGCAACCCGATTGAAGTGAAAGGCTTCCGCTCGCTGGAGACGCTTTACGCGCATTGAGACATGCAGCCCCGCGTGAGGCTTGAAGAATGTGCCAGCAAGTCTTGGCACCACAACGAAAAAGCCAGCTCGACAGCTGGCTTTGGTGTTCTGGTGGCGTGAGAAGGGTTTGGGCCACCGACTTTGGGCTCGATGAACCCAGCACGACGAGCTGCAAGACTGCTCCATCGCGCACCTCCATCTGATTGCTCTGAAGGGAGAAACGAACACAGTGAGGCTTCGTACGCCGCCCCAGACGCAAAAAAGCCAGCTGATCAGCTGGCTTTACTTGCTTTGTTCTGGTTGCGCGAGAAGGATTTGAACCTCCGACCTTTGGGTTATGAGCCCAACGAGCTACCAGACTGCTCCATCGCGCACCGCAATTATAGCGCGATAGAACCGCACAATTTTCGAGTTCTGCGCTTTTGCTGATTATTTTTCCAGCTTCGCTTTTGATAGCACGAAAATTTCCGGACTACACCCGCGAAAACCAAGGGAGAAACGAACCAGCCAAGCTTGGCTGTTCCTGTGGCACAAGAAGAATTAAAGCCACCGATCTTGGGACTCGATGAAACCCAGCTCAACGAGCTGGCAGACGGCACCATCGCGCACCGCCATCGACTTCTCCCAAGGTAGAAGCGAATGCCGTGAAGCTGCGAACGCCCCAGACGCAAAAAAGCCAGCTCGAAAGCTGGCTTTGTAATTCTGGTTGCGCGAGAAGGGTTTGAGCCTCCGACCTTTGGGCTCTACGACCCCAGCCCGACGAGCTGCCAGACTGTTCCATCGCGCACCGCTCTCCACGTTCTCTCAAGATAGAAACGAACGCAGTGAGGCTTCGGACGCCTTAAACGCAAAAAAAGCCAGCTGATCAGCTGGCTTTACTTGCATTGTTCTGGTTGCGCGAGAAGGATTTGAACCTCCGACCTTTGGGTTATGAGCCCAACGAGCTACCAGACTGCTCCATCGCGCACCGCAATTATAACCCAGGGATTTCCAGCATATGCAGTTGCATGCCATATTTCGGAAATATTTTGCAGTGCAGCAAGTGAATCCAGCCTGCAGCCCCTGTCGGGCGTGGCCCATCCACACAAGCAAAACAAGGCTCAGCAAGAAATGCGGGGCAGAGACGATGACGGCTCGCCCGGACTGCACGCCCTGGGAGCCAGCGCTCAGACAAAGAAAAAGCCCACCGAAGTGGGCTTTTCCAACAAGGGGCTGATGCCTCTTGCTTATTCAGCTGCTGCTTCACCGGCTTCTTCAGCGCGGTCCACCAGCTCAACGTACGCCATAGGAGCGTTGTCGCCCACGCGGTAACCCATCTTCAGGATACGGGTGTAGCCGCCAGGACGGTTGGCCGAGCGGGGGCCCAGCACGTTGAACAGCTTGGTCACGCTGTCGCGGTCACGCAGGCGGTCGAATGCCAGACGACGGTTGGCAACGGTGTCCACCTTGGCCAGGGTGATCATGGGCTCGATCACCTTGCGCAGTTCCTTGGCCTTAGGCACGGTGGTCTTGATGGCTTCGTGCTCGATGAGCGAATTCATCATGTTTTGCAGCATCGCCTTGCGGTGAGACGAGGTGCGGTTCAGTTTACGGAGGCCGTGTCCGTGACGCATGGTGCTTTTCCTTATTAAGAATTGATTCAATCAAACAGCCGGATCAGGTACTGTCTGACGCACTACTAACAAAATGGGCTCCCCCCGATAGGAGGGAAAGCCCGCCATTATAATTTAACGCTTTTCCAAACCGGCAGGTGGCCAGTTTTCGAGCTTCATACCCAGGGTCAGACCACGGGAAGCCAGAACTTCCTTGATCTCGTTGAGCGACTTGCGGCCCAGGTTAGGCGTCTTGAGCAACTCATTTTCGGTGCGCGGGATCAGATCACCGATGTAGTAGATGTTTTCGGCCTTCAGGCAGTTGGCAGAACGCACGGTCAGCTCGAGCTCGTCCACAGGACGCAGCAGGATCGGATCGAAGGTTGCGTTGTTGCGCGCTTGACCGCCAGGTTGGTCGAACACGTCGAGCGCGCCGCCTTCCAGTTGGGCAAACACGGCCAGCTGTTCCACCAGGATCTTGGCCGACGAGCGCACTGCGTCTTCAGCAGCAATGGCGCCGTTGGTTTCGATCTCGAGAACCAGCTTGTCCAGGTCGGTACGCTGTTCCACACGGGCAGATTCCACCGTGTAGCTCACGCGCTTGATGGGCGAGAACGATGCGTCCAGCACGATGCGACCAATCGACTTGGTCGATTCGTCACCATAGCGGCGCACGTTACCGGGCACATAGCCACGGCCCTTTTCCACCTTGATCTGCATGTCCAGCTTGCCGCCTTGCGACAGGTTGGCAATCACATGATCAGGGTTGATGATTTCAACATCGTGCGGCGTCTGAATGTCAGCAGCCGTCACCACACCTTCGCCGTCTTTACGCAGGCTCAGGGTGACTTCATCACGGTTGTGCAGTTTGAACACCACGCCCTTGAGGTTCAGCAAGATGTTGACCACATCTTCCTGCACGCCATCGATGGACGAGTACTCGTGCAGCACACCTGCAATGGTTACTTCCGTCGCTGCATAACCCACCATCGACGACAACAAAACGCGGCGCAGGGCATTGCCCAGCGTGTGACCGTAACCGCGCTCGAACGGCTCCAGCTCTACCTTGGCGCGGTTGTGGCCCAGCTGTTCTACGTTGATTGTCTTGGGTTTCAGCAAATTGGTCTGCATGCAAACTTCCTCTCAATACCCCCGGCTCGTTACACCGGTAAGGCTGGTGAAGCACCAGAACCGCGATGCCTCGCGGTTCTGGGACGGATACACTTTCGCAGTCGGGAACGACCGTGAAATTAACGAGAATACAATTCGACGATCAGCGATTCGTTGATGTCGGCACCGAATTCATCGCGGTCAGGAGCCTTCTTGAAGGTACCTTCAGCCTTGTCAGCCGACACTTCCACCCAAGCGGGGAAACCCACTTGACCGGCCAATTGCAGCGACTCGACGATACGGGCTTGCTTCTTGGACTTTTCGCGCACTGCCACGACGTCGCCTTCCTTGACCATGAAGGAAGGAATGTTGACGGCTTGGCCGTTCACGGTGATGGCCTTGTGCGACACCAGCTGACGTGCTTCAGCGCGGGTCGAGCCGAAGCCCATGCGGTAGACCACGTTGTCCAGACGGCTTTCCAGCAGGCTCAGCAGGTTGGCGCCGGTGTTGCCACGGCGACGGTCTGCTTCAGCGAAGTAGCGGCGGAATTGCTTTTCCAGCACGCCGTACATGCGCTTGACCTTTTGCTTTTCGCGCAGTTGCAGGCCGTAGTCAGAGGTACGGGCACCGGAGGTGCGGCCGTGCTGACCTGGCTTGGTGTCCAGCTTGACCTTGTCCGCGATCGAGCGACGAGCGCTCTTCAGGAACAGGTCTACGCCTTCGCGGCGGGAAAGCTTGCCCTTAGGGCCAATAAAACGTGCCACTTGAATATCCTTTTTTCAGCTACCGC
Source organism: Comamonas trifloxystrobinivorans (assembly GCF_043359985.1). Classification (NCBI taxonomy): domain Bacteria; kingdom Pseudomonadati; phylum Pseudomonadota; class Betaproteobacteria; order Burkholderiales; family Comamonadaceae; genus Comamonas; species Comamonas trifloxystrobinivorans. The sequence continues at coordinate 171,618 of NZ_JBHZGV010000006.1, read as the reverse complement.
AAAAATGCGGGAGCCGCCAGTGCACCATGCGCTGGCGGCGGTGGGCTTATGGTGAATTAGATACGACGACGCTTTTGAGGGCGGCAGCCGTTATGGGGAACCGGCGTCACGTCCGAGATGGAGGTGATGCGGATGCCCAGTGCACCCAATGCACGAACCGAGGATTCGCGACCTGGGCCGGGGCCCTTGATCTCGACGTCCAGGTTCTTGATGCCTTGTTCCATAGCAGCACGACCGGCCACTTCGGAAGCGACCTGGGCTGCGAAAGGCGTCGACTTGCGCGAGCCCTTGAAGCCTTGGCCACCGGACGAAGCCCAAGACAGTGCATTGCCTTGGCGATCGGTGATCGTGATGATGGTGTTGTTGAACGAAGCGTGAACGTGTGCAATACCGTCAGAAATGTTCTTACGAACCTTCTTACGTACACGAGCAGCTGCGTTGTTAGCAGGAGACTTAGCCATTGTGTACCTTCAATCTCTTTATTTCTTCAAAGCCGCTGCGCCCTTGCGCGGACCCTTGCGGGTGCGGGCATTGGTGCGGGTACGTTGACCACGCATGGGCAGACCACGACGATGACGGAAACCGCGGTAGCAGCCGATGTCCATCAAACGCTTGATGTTCATCGTGGTTTCACGGCGCAGGTCACCTTCCAGGGTCAGGTGAGCGATCGCGTCGCGGATCTTTTCCAGATCAGCGTCCGTGAAGTCCTTGACCTTCTTGGAATACTCGATACCGGTCGTTTCGCAGATCTTGCGAGCCGTGGTACGACCGATGCCATAGATAGCGGTCAGGCCGATCTCCGCATGTTGGTGCGGAGGGATATTAATACCAGCAATACGTGCCATTTGCGTCCTCTAGTCTTTCAATCAACCTTGGCGCTGCTTGTGGCGCTGGTCGGTGCAGATCACACGAACGACACCCTTGCGACGGATGATCTTGCAGTTACGGCAAATCTTCTTTACCGAAGCTGAAACTCTCATTTCATTCTCCTAAAACTTCCATCCGCTCCAGTCCGTGACGGCATTTCAAATTTTTGGCCCCAATGGACTGGAGGGCACACTTTCCTGTCGATCTCAGCTCTTGGCCGAGGCCTTGAAGTTCGCCTTCTTCAGAAGCGACTCATACTGCTGGGACATCATGTAGTTTTGTACCTGGGCCATAAAGTCCATGGTCACCACAACGATGATCAACAAGGAAGTGCCACCGAAATAGAACGGAACGTTGTACTTCAGGATCAAGAATTCTGGCAGCAGACACACAAAGGTGATGTAGATCGCCCCTGCAAGTGTCAAACGCACCAAAATCTTATCAATATAACGTGCTGTCTGATCCCCTGGTCTAATCCCGGGAATAAAGGCACCACTCTTCTTCAGGTTATCGGCCGTTTCGCGGCTGTTGAAAACCAGGGCCGTATAGAAGAAGCAGAAAAAGATGATCGCTGCGGCGTAGAGCATCACATAGATCGGTTGACCAGGAGTCAACGTGCTTGCAATGTCCTTGAGCCAACGCATCGATTCGCCAGCGCTGAACCAGTTCACAACCGTAGCAGGCAGCAAGATGATCGAGGAAGCGAAGATGGGAGGAATGACCCCGGCCATGTTCAGCTTCAGTGGCAAGTGCGAAGACTGGCCACCATACACCTTGTTTCCAACCTGACGGCGCGCGTAATTCACCAGGATCTTGCGCTGTCCACGCTCGACAAACACGACGAAGTACGTCACGGCTGCCACAACGAGAACAATGAAGATCGCGGCAATGATGCTCATCGCACCAGTGCGCACCAATTCGAGCAGTCCGCCGATGGAGCTGGGGAGACCCGCAGCAATACCAGCGAAGATCAGGATCGAGATCCCGTTGCCCAAACCACGCTCTGTGATCTGCTCACCCAACCACATCAGGAACATCGTACCGGCGGTCAGGCTGACCACGGCAGTAAGACGGAACCCGAAACCAGGGTTGAGAACCAAACCAGCAGTACCTTCCAGTGCCACGGCAATGCCCAGCGACTGGAACAGTGCAAGAGCCAGCGCACCGTAACGGGTGTACTGGGTGATCTTGCGACGGCCAGCTTCGCCCTCTTTCTTCATCTGCTCAAACGTTGGGACGACATAGGTCATCAATTGCATGATGATCGATGCCGAGATGTACGGCATGATCCCCAGTGCAAACACGGTGAAGCGCGAGAGCGCTCCGCCCGAGAACATGTTGAACAGATTGAGAATTCCACCCTGTTGGCTATTGAACAGTTGCTGCAACTGGTTCGGATCGATGCCCGGCACCGGGATATGAGCCCCGATGCGGTACACGATCAGCGCCAGCAACAGAAAAACCAAGCGACGACGCAAATCGCCATATTTACCGGTCTTTGCAATTGTTGCGGTGTTCGTAGCCACTGATGAATCTTTCAGAAAGGGTTAGGCGATGCTACCGCCAGCAGCTTCGATCGCAGCCTTGGCACCAGCGGTGGCGCCAATGCCGTTCAGCTTCACAGCCTTGGTCAGTTCACCAGCCTTGATCACCTTGACGACCTTGGCCAGCTGACCCACCAGGCCAGCTTGCTTCAGTACCGCCAGATCCACTTCCGCAGCGCCCAGGCGCTCCAGAGCAGCCAGCGACACTTCGGCGTTGAACTTCAGCGTGGTCGACTTGAAACCGCGCTTAGGCAGACGGCGCTGCAGAGGCATTTGACCGCCTTCGAAGCCTACCTTGTGGTAGCCACCCGAACGCGACTTCTGACCCTTGTGACCGCGACCTGCAGTCTTGCCCAGACCGGAGCCGATACCGCGACCGACGCGGCGCTTGGCGTGCTTGGCACCTGCTGCAGGCTTGATGCTATTGAGTTCCATCATCAATCCTTTCAGAGAACCTTCACCAGGTAGGCGATCTTGTTAATCATGCCACGCACTTCAGGGGTGTCCTTCAGTTCGCTGATGCTGTTCAGCTTGCGCAGACCCAGACCACGCACGGTGGCGCGGTGGTCTTGCTTGGTACCAATCGGGCTACGCACCAATTGGACCTTCACAGTTTGTTGTGTAGTCATAGTGACGACTCCGATCAGGCGAACAGGTCTTCAACCGACTTGCCACGCTTTGCAGCCACTTCCGCAGGGGTCGTGGAGTTGTTCAAAGCGTCGAAAGTGGCGCGAACCATGTTGTAGGGATTCGACGAACCATGGCTCTTGGCCACGATGTCGGTGATGCCCAGAACTTCGAAAACGGCGCGCATTGGGCCGCCGGCGATGATACCGGTACCCTTGGGAGCAGGAGCCAACATCACGTTGGCAGCGCCATGGTGACCCATCACGGTGTGATGCAGGGTGCCGTTCTTGAGCGACACCTTGATCATGTTGCGACGGGCTTCTTCCATAGCCTTCTGCACGGCAGCAGGCACTTCCTTGGACTTGCCCTTGCCCATGCCAACACGGCCGTCACCGTCGCCAACCACGGTCAGTGCAGCGAAGCCGAGAATACGACCACCCTTCACAACCTTGGTGACGCGGTTGACCGCGATCATTTTTTCGCGCAAACCGTCGTCACGACCTTCGTCTTGCACTTTGGGGGAAAATTTAGCCATTTCTATCCACTCCGCTTAGAACTGCAGGCCGGCTTCGCGGGCTGCATCAGCCAGAGCCTTCACGCGGCCGTGGTATGCAAAACCTGCACGGTCGAATGCAACCTTTTCAACGCCAGCGGCCTTCGCTTTTTCAGCGATGCGCTTGCCGATGATCGTGGCTGCTGCGGTGTTGCCACCCTTGCCGGATGCACCCAGGCTGCTGCGCACTTCGGCTTCGGCCGTCGATGCGGTAGCGATCACCTTGGTGCCGTCGCCGGAAATGATGGTGGCATAGATATGGAGGTTCGTACGGTTCACCGTCAAACGCGCAACGCCTTGGTTGGCAATGCGAATACGGGTTTGCAGGGAACGACGAAGACGCTGCTCTTTCTTGTTGAACATCATGCAGCTCCTTATTTCTTCTTAGTCTCTTTGATCGTGACCTTCTCATCCGCATAACGGATGCCCTTGCCCTTGTAAGGCTCGGGAGGACGAACGGCACGAATCTCAGCTGCCAGCTGACCCACCACTTGGCGGTCAGCACCCTTGATCACCACTTCCGTAGGGGTAGGGGTGGCAACGGTGATGCCAGCAGGCATTTCAAAGTTGACTGGGTGAGAATAACCAACGCTCAGGTTCAGCTTGCTGCCAGAGGCTGCAGCCTTGTAACCCACGCCCACCAGAGACAGCTTCTTCTCGAAGCCTTTGCTCACGCCAACCACCATGTTGTTCACCAGCTGACGCATGGTGCCGCTCATGGCATTGGCTTCACGGGAGTCGTTCACGGGCTCGAAAGCCAGCTTACCGTCGTTGTTGGAAACTTTGACCAGGGCGTTAGGAGCCAGAGCCAGCGTACCGCCGGCGCCCTTCACGCTGATTTGGTCTTCCTTGATGGAGACATCCACGCCTTGGGGGATGCTCACAGGCATTTTTGCTACGCGGGACATTTCAGTATTTCTCCTTCAATGTCACGGGTTAAGCCACATAGCAAAGCACTTCACCGCCGACACCGGCAGCGCGCGCTTTACGATCGGTCATCACACCCTTGGGCGTGGTCACGATGGCAACGCCCAAGCCGTTTTGGACTTGAGGAATTGCATTGCAGCCCTTGTACACACGCAGGCCAGGACGGCTCACGCGCTCGATACGCTCGATCACAGGACGACCGGCGTAGTACTTCAAAGTAATTGCGAGTTCAGACTTGCCATCTTCGGTCTTCACGTCGAAGCCGTCGATGTAACCCTCTTCCTTCAGCACCTGGGCGATGGCAACCTTCACTTTGGAAGATGGCACCGACACGGTGGCCTTGGACACCATTTGGGCGTTGCGGATACGGGTCAGCAAGTCAGCGATTGGATCACTCATGCTCATGTTTAATCTCCTGACTGCTTACCAGCTGGCCTTCGTCACGCCAGGGATGGCGCCGACAAATGCCAGTTCACGAATCTTGGCGCGGCCCAGACCGAATTGACGGAATGTGCCACGGGGACGACCCGTGATTTCGCAACGTGCACGTTGACGGTTGGGGTTGGCATTACGAGGCAGCTTTTGCAGACCCAGACGGGCTGCATCGCGCTCTTCGTCGGTGCGCTTGCTGTCACCGGCGATAGCCTTCAGTTCTGCATACTTGGCTGCGTACTTGGCAGCCAGCTTTTCACGCTTCAGTTCGCGTTGGATCAGTGCTTGTTTAGCCATGCATCACCTCAGTTCTTGAACGGGAAGCGGAAAGCTTGCAACAAAGCCTTGGCTTCGTCGTCATTCTTCGCAGTCGTCGTAATGCTGATGTTGAGACCACGCAGTGCATCGACTTTGTCGTACTCAATTTCAGGGAAGATGATCTGTTCTTTGACGCCGATGTTGTAGTTGCCACGGCCATCAAATGCGCGGCCGGAGATACCACGGAAGTCACGCACGCGGGGCAGAGCCACGGTCACGAAACGGTCCAGGAATTCATACATCTGAACGCCACGCAGGGTCACCATGCAGCCGATAGCTTGGCCTTCGCGGATCTTGAAACCAGCGATAGCCTTCTTGGCCTTGGTCACCACAGGCTTTTGACCAGCGATCTTGGTCAGGTCAGCCACAGCGTTGTCCATCACCTTCTTGTCGGAAACGGCTTCGCTCACACCCATGTTCAGGGTGATCTTGGTCAGGCGAGGCACTTCCATGGGGGAGGTGTAGCCGAACTTCTTCATCAGTTCGGGAGCGATTTGCTCACGGTATTGTTTTTGCAGTCGTGCAACGTTTGCCATGTCTTACTCCTTAGGCTGCGATTTCAGCGCCATTGGACTTGAACACGCGAACACGTGCGCCGTCGGCGTTCACCTTGATGCCCACGCGATCAGCCTTGCCGGTTGCCGCATTGAAGATAGCCACGTTGGATTGGTGGATAGGCATGGCCTTTTCCACGATACCGCCGTTGGTGCCCTTCATGGGGTTTGGCTTGACGTGCTTCTTCACCAGGTTGATGCCTTCGATCACCAGGTGGGAGTCGTCCGAACGCAGCGTCACAACACCGCGCTTACCCTTGTCACGGCCGGTCAGCACGATAACTTCGTCGCCCTTGCGAATCTTGTTCATGGTGCTATTCCTTAGAGAACTTCAGGGGCCAGCGACACGATCTTCATGAACTTTTCAGTACGCAGTTCACGGGTCACGGGGCCAAAGATGCGGGTGCCGATAGGCTCCAGCTTGGCGTTGAGCAACACAGCGGCGTTGCCATCGAATTTAACGAGCGAACCGTCAGGACGGCGAATACCCTTAGCGGTACGCACCACCACAGCACTGTAAACCTCGCCTTTTTTGACGCGGCCACGTGGAGCAGCTTCCTTCACGCTCACCTTGATAATGTCACCAACACTCGCATAGCGACGGTGCGAACCACCCAGCACTTTGATGCACTGGACAGACTTCGCGCCGGTATTGTCGGCAACCTCGAGTCGAGATTCTGTCTGGATCATTTCAATATTCCCAACTTGCACCAGCAGACCGGACAGCCCAATAAGAATTAATCCTCATGGACAGCCAAGCAGCCAGTCAGTCTTGGGCCCGTCGTCCACATCGCGAACCATTTCGCCATGCTTCTCCTGGGCAGAAACCTCGCGCCTTAACCCAACCACCGCCTGGCGCGCGAGGCACCAATGGCGATTAAATTAAACGCGAAGCTGATGATTCTGACAGACATAGCACATCTCGTCAAGCAAGCGGCCTTGGTTCTGCCAGAATTTTCGGGTTTTACACCGGTTTTTTTGCACTGTACTGTTGCGCCAGCACCAAAAAGGCCTCCAAGGCCGGCTCGGCAATCAGTTCTTCACGCAGGATGTCAGCCACGCGCGGTGCCAGTTTGGCCGCCAGACGCGCATCCAGAAACAGCATGCGGCTGCGGCGCGCCAGCACGTCTTCTACGGTGCGCGCATATTCATAGCGCACTGCAAAGCGCACCATGCCTTCGCTGAGACTGTCGGCCAGCCAGACCGAAGCCCCTGGCAGCGCGCTCACCAGCGCGGCTTCGCCACCATAGGAGTGCATGCCCTGCGCCATGTGCATGCTGTGCTGCGAACGGCCCGACGCAGGTGCCCCCACCAGAGGCAGGTGTACCGTCACCCCGCCCGGCTTGCGCGGCAGCTCGCCGGCATTGAAGCAGGCTTCGAGCACATCTTCAGCCATGGCGCGGTAGGTGGTCCACTTGCCGCCGGTCACCGTGACCATGCCGGATTTACTGGTCAGCACCGTGTGCTCGCGGCTGATCTTCTTGGTGTTCTCGCCATCGTCGTCCTGCGGCTTGACCAGGGGACGCAGGCCCGCCCACATGCTGCGCACATCGGCCAGCGTGGGTTGGCGCGTCAGGTACTTGCCCGCTTCCGTCAGGATGAAGTTCAGCTCTTCCTCGAACGGCACCGGCTCACGTGCCAAGTCGTGACGCGGTGTATCCGTCGTGCCCAAAATCACCTTGCCCAACCAAGGCACGGCAAACAAAACGCGGCCGTCCGCCGTCTTGGGCACCAGCAAGGCATGGTCGGTCGGCAGAAACTCTCGGTCCACCACCACATGCACGCCTTGGCTGGGCGCCACCATGGGCTTGACGGGCTTGCCCAGCAGCTCGGCGTCTTGCTGGCGCAGCTGGTCAACCCAGGGCCCGGTGGCATTCACCACACAGCGGGCACGCACGGTATAGCTTTTGCCACTCTCCGCATCCTGGCACTCCAGACCTACCACACGGCCGTTTTCCTGCAGCAAACGGGTGACAGGGCAATAGTTCAGCAGCAACGCCCCCTTGGTCGCAGCAGTGCGCGCCAAAGCCAAGGCCAGGCGTGCATCATCAAACTGACCATCCCAGTACTTGACGCCGCCTTTCAAGCCCTGCGTCTGCACCGTGGGCAGCAGCTTGCGCGTCGCGCCTGCCGACAGAAATTGCGTCGATCCCAGGCCTGCCTTGCCGGCCAGCGCGTCATACATCTTCAAGCCCACGCCATAAAACGGCGTATCGAGCAGCTTGTACGAGGGCATCACAAATGCCAGCGGCTGCGCAATATGGGGCGCGTTTTGCAGCAAGGTGGTGCGCTCGTGCAGCGCCTCGCGCACCAGCGAGATATTGCCTTGCGCCAGGTAGCGCACGCCGCCATGTACCAGCTTGGTGGCCCGCGACGAGGTGCCCTTGGCAAAGTCCATTGCCTCCAGCAACACCACCTTGAAGCCGCGGGCTGCAGCATCCAGCGCAACGCCCAAACCGGTTGCTCCGCCGCCAACGACGGCCAAGTCAAACTGCTGCGCAGCGCCCAGCTGCGCCAGCAATTCGCTGCGAGAAGTGAACATGGGAGCGGTCTTGGATTCGGATGGCATGGAATTGGCCTGGCTGGATCAGAAAGTTGCAGTGGCACCCTCCGCATGAGTGGTGCCACGCCCACCAAAGCGCAGCCCGAGATATTTCGTTATTGCGCTTTTTAGCAGTAAATTTTATTCGTTTTTGATTTTTTTGTTTCGCATTTGCGCAATTACCGCTGAATTTAGCGCTATTGCACCGTGGTAATTTCGCAAAAGCTTAAGGCTTACGCATGCCAGCCTGATGACAGCCCCAGCCAGCCGCTATTCCAGTAGATCCGCCTGCAACTGGGAGCAGCCTGGGCCGCCCGCCTGCCCAGCCACCCGCTTTTGCACTATATTTGCGAGAGTTTTCGTTTTCATTCGTTTCAGCCCATGACGGTGCTCCCCAACACCAACCCCCGCCAGCTCCGCTTGCTCAGCGAGGTGCAGCAGCGCCAATCGGTCACGGTCGACGAGCTGGCCCATCTTCTGGGCGTCACCTTGCAAACCGTGCGCCGCGATGTGCAACGCCTGGCCGATGCAGGCGTGCTGTCACGCTTTCATGGCGGTGTGCGACTCCCCAGCTCCACCACCGAGAACCTGGCCCACACGCAGCGCGAATCGCTGCATGCCGACGGCAAAGCGCGCATTGCCAAAGCGGTGGCGGCGCAAGTGCCCAACAACTGCTCGCTGATCCTGAACATTGGCACCACCACCGAGGCCATTGCGCGCGCGCTGATGCAGCACCGCGGCCTGCGCGTCATCACCAACAACCTGAACGTGGCGGCCACGCTCAGCAGCAACAGCGATTGCGAAGTGATCGTGGCCGGCGGCGTGGTGCGCGGGCGGGACCGCGGCATCATCGGCGAAGCGGCGGTGGATTTCATCCGCCAGTTCCGCGTCGACATTGCGCTGATCGGCATCTCGGGCATCGAGTCAGACGGCAGCCTGCGCGATTTCGACTTTCGCGAAGTGAAGGTGGCGCAAACCATCATGGAACAGGCGCGCGAAGTGTGGATGGCGGCCGACCACAGCAAATTTGGCCGACCAGCGATGGTCGAAGTGGGGCCGCTCTCGCGCCTGGACCGCCTGTTCACCGACGAGCCGCCGCCCGAACCTTTTCCGCGCCTGCTGCAAGACGCCAATGTGCGTTGCACGGTGGCTTGATTCCGGTAAAAATTTCAGCCAAAACCGGCTTTGGCGCACCCGCACAAAGTGCCCCAAAAGCCGCCATTGATATAGCACCCCGGCGCAAGCCGGCTGATGGATATGACCTACTTGCTCGCCCTCGACCAGGGCACCTCCAGCTCCCGCAGCATTGTGTTTGACGCCCGTGGCAGCATCGTCGCCATGGCCCAGCAAGAGCTGCCGCAAATCTACCCGCGCCCCGGCCATGTGGAGCACGATCCGCTGCAGATCTGGGGCACGCAACTGGCAACAGCTCGCGAAGCCTTGAAGAACGCCCGCATCAGCGCCAGCCAGATCACCTCGCTCGGCATCACCAACCAGCGTGAAACCACCGTGGTCTGGAACCGCAAAACCGGCCAACCTATCCACAACGCCCTGGTCTGGCAAGACCGCCGCGCCGAACCCGTCTGCGCCCAATTGCGCGCCGATGGCCATGCGGCCACCATCCAGCAAAAAACCGGTTTACTGGTCGATGCCTATTTCTCGGCCACCAAGCTGCAATGGCTGCTGGACAACGTGGCCGGCGCCCGCGCAGCGGCCGAGCGCGGTGAACTCGCTTTTGGCACGGTCGACACCTGGCTGGTATGGCAGCTGACCGGCGGCCAGCGCCATGTCACTGACGTGAGCAACGCCAGCCGCACCATGCTCTTCAACGTGCATAGCAACCAGTGGGACGAAGAGCTGCTGGCCTTGCTGCGCATCCCGCGCTCGCTGATGCCCGAAGTACAGCCCTCGGCCAGCCATTTTGGCGATACCACGGCAGACTTTTTGGGAGCGCCCATCCACATTGGCGGCATGGCCGGCGACCAGCAAAGCGCCCTCTTCGGCCAGGCCTGCTTCCAGGCCGGCATGGCCAAAAACACCTACGGCACCGGCTGCTTCATGCTGATGCACACCGGCGACAAGTTCCAGACATCGCGCAACGGCCTGCTCACCACCAGCGCCGCACAAGCCACGGCCCAGCCGCAGTTTGCGCTGGAAGGCAGCGTGTTTGTCGGCGGCGCCGTCGTGCAGTGGCTGCGCGATGGCCTGCAAGCCATCGAACACAGCGGTCAGGTGCAGCAACTGGCTGAATCCGTGCCCGACAGCGGCGGCGTGATGATGGTGCCCGCCTTCACCGGCCTGGGCGCGCCGTACTGGAACGCTGATGCCCGCGGCACCATCACCGGCCTGACACGCGGCACCACCATCGCCCACATTGCACGCGCCGCGCTCGAATCCATTGCCTACCAAAGCGCCGCCCTCTTGCAAGCCATGAGCCGCGACGCCGTCGCCAACGGCGGCCAGCCCGTGAGCGAACTGCGCGTGGACGGCGGCGCCTGCGTCAACAACCTCTTGATGCAGTTCCAGGCCGATCTGCTGGGCATCCCCGTGGTGCGCCCCGCCTGCGTGGAAACCACCGCCCTGGGCGCCGCCTACTTGGCGGGCCTCGCCACCGGCGTCTACCAAAGCACCGAAGAGCTCTCCGCCCTGTGGAAAGCCGAACGCCGCTTTGTCCCCACCTTGGACAAAGCCCGCGCCGACGCCCTGATGGCCCGCTGGGAACAAGCCGTGCGGCAAGCTACGGCGGTGTAACAGGTCGTTTGCCACGTTGGTGGCACGCCAGCAGAGGATGCCCGACGGCATCCTTTTTTGTTTGCAACCCAGTGCGCTTTAAGCCACGCAGCCCAGCGGGCTGCAGGCCCAAAATCTGCATGCAATTACCCCGCTCCGGGTTAGTCCCGATTCGCAGCCATTGCATCATATATTCTAATATATATGAAACAGAAACCCGCTGAGGGCGGGAGCTGATCAAGCTGCGTCTACCTCGTGTACTGCAGCTTTTTCAGAAAATTGTTTCGTATATGTTTCTGTGTACGTTACAAATCTGTTTTGATTCCTGTGTTTTATTTGAAAGATAAGTTCCATGCTCTACTACTTCGCCTACTGCACCTGGCTCAACGACCCTGAGATCCGCCGTTACTGGCCCACCGTCAAAGCCATTACCAAGGGCCATGCAGCCAACCACCGTCTGCAATTCCACGCCGCCGCCGATCGCAAGGACCGTGGCTGGTGCCACCTCAATGGCGTGTCTGATGCCCACGGCGTCAATGCGCTGGGCGTGGTGTTTGAACACGAGCCGCACCAGTTCAACGAAGACTACGACGACTTTGAGCGTTTCTTCCTCACCGTCCATGGCGATGACGGCAAGGCTTATGACTGCTGGACCTACCGCCTGACCAACCCCGGCATGGCCATGCGTCCGCCCAACTTTTACTGGCAGCATATTCCGGACGGCCTGACAGCCTGGAACTTCCCGCAGGCCTATATCGATTCGGTCCAGGCCACCTTCGATGCCGCTGCCGAGTGCCCGCGCGCCGATCGCCCCAACCCATCGGCCATTCCAGGCAAATCGGCCGAGAGCCGCTAACCCGCTTAGCCGCTCCAGCTCCCAGAGCCCACCCGCCCCTCTTTGAAGGATGTCACCATGCGTTTTCTTACGCCTTTTTCCCGTCGCCTGCTGCTGTCGCTGGCTTGTGCCGCACCGTTCGCCGCGTTAGCCCAAACTACCACCAGCTTGCCAGCGGACGTGCAGGCAGCACTGCCCGCTGAGATCAAGGCCCGTGGGACACTGCGAGTGGGCTCACAGCAGACCTTTCCGCCGATTGAATTTCGCGAGGCCGGCAAAAGCGAAGTCACCGGCGCCAGCCGCGATTTGCTGGCCGAAGTGGCCAAGCGCCTGAACCTCAAGCTCGAGTTCATTCAGGCCGAGTATTCGGCACTGATCCCGGGCCTGGAAGCCGACCGCTTCGACCTCGCCTCAGGCGGTATCAGCGATACCGAAGAGCGCGAGCAGAAGGTCGACTTCGTCAACTACATGTTCTCGGGAGCCAGCATCCTGGTCCTCGCCAACAACAGCGCCAAGCTGGAAACCATCGACGATTTTTGCGGCAAAAGCGTCGCCACCTTGCTCGGCAGCCGCGTGATCATGACCCAGGTCGAAGCCGCCTCCGAGCGCTGCGTCAAAGCGGGCAAGTCCACGATCCGCTCCGAGCAACTGCCCTCGGCGCCCGATGCCCGGATGCAGCTCGACCTGCGCCGGGTCGACGGCTATCTTGGTGACTTTCCCGCCCTCGTCTACATGGGCCAGCAGTTCCCCGGACGCTACAAGCTGGTCGGCGGCAACTACATGCTGACTTCCTACATCACCAGCTGGGGTTTCGCCAAGAACCGCAGCGGCCTGCGCGATGCAGTGCAAAAAGCGACGCAATCCATGATGGATGACGGCAGCTACCAGAAGCTGCTCGACAAGTGGGGCGTCAGCGGCGCCGCACTGCCGGCCATCAGCGTCAACCTGCCAGCGACCAAACGCAACAAGTAATCCACCAGGGCTGCATGCAGCCCTGTGCGCACCATGCGCCAGCGATTCATTCCTACCGGAGCTTTCTCTGTGACTCCCGCAACTTCTGTCATTTCTACCACCGCACCCGCTGGCACTGCGGCGCCACAACGTGTGGTGCATCGGCGCTCCTGGGGGCCATGGGCCTTTGCCATCGTGGTCGTGCTGGCGCTGGCCTTGCTGCTCAAGGCTGCCATCGCCTCCAAGGTCATGAACCTGGGGATTTTTCTGGAGTATCTGTTCAGCGAACTGGTGCTCGCCGGCGCCGTCAACTCGTTGATGCTCGGCACTATCGCCATGTTCCTGGCCGCTGCCGTCGGCCTGGTTGCCGCACTCATGCGCGTGAGCGGCAACCCGGTGCTCACTGCCATCTCCTCGACCTACATCTACCTGTTTCGCGGCACACCGATGCTGATCCAGCTGATCTTCTGGTTCAACGCCTTCCCGATCATGTTTCCGCAGCTCTACATCGCGATTCCATTCACCAACTGGGTGCTGCTCGATATCCAGATGACCCATGTGATCACCCCGCATGTGGCAGCCCTCATTGGCCTGAGCCTGGCCGAGGGCGCTTACATGGCCGAGATCATCCGAGGTGGCTTCATGGCAGTGGACAACGGCCAGCGCGATGCTGCACGCGCCATCGGCATGTCCAACAGTTTGCTGATGCGTAAGGTGGTGATTCCGCAAGCGGCGCGCATCATCGTGCCAACAGCAGGCAACCAATACATCTTGCTGCTCAAGTCCACCTCGCTGGCATCTGCCATCGGCTATCTGGAGTTGTTGCGCATCTCCACCGATATCTACGCCTCCAACTTCCACGTGGTCGAATTGCTGGCCGTGGCTGGCTTCTGGTACCTGGTGATGACCGCCTTTGCCACTGCCGTGCAAACGGCACTGGAGAAACTCTTTCCCCACCGCTGAGCCTCACCATGCCCACTTCTGTCTCTCCTACCATCGACCTGATGGGGGTCACGAAATTCCGTGGCAGCCAGTGCGTACTGCGCAATGTCACCGCTTCCATCCCGCGTGGCCAGGTCGTGGCCGTGCTGGGCCCCTCCGGGGCGGGAAAATCTACCTTGCTGCGTTGCGTCAACCACCTCGAAACCATTGACGGCGGCAAGATCGTCGTCGAAGGTGACACCATCGGCTACCGTGAGCGCGGTGATGTGCTCTACGAGCTCAGCGACCACGACAGCAGTCTGCAGCGGCGCAAGACCGGCATGGTGTTCCAGAGCTTCAACCTGTTTCGCCACATGACGGTGCTCGACAACGTCATGTCCGGTCCGCTGAGCGTACTGCGTCGCCCCAAAGCCGAAGTGCGCACGCAAGCACTGGCATTGTTGCGACGAGTAGGCTTGGAAGAAAAGGCCGGTGTCTACCCCAACCAGCTCTCGGGCGGTCAGCAACAGCGCGTGGCCATTGCCCGCGCCTTGGCGATGGAGCCCTCGGTGATGCTGCTCGACGAGCCCACCAGTGCCCTCGATCCCGAGCTCGCTCAGGAGGTGGTCGCCGTCATCCGTCGCTTGGCCGAGGACGGCATCACCATGATGATGGCCACGCACGAGATGTCGCTGGCTCGCGATTTTGCCGACCGCGTGCTGTTCATGGTCAACGGCGAAATCGTCGAAGACGTCACCCCAGCACGCCAGTTCTTCTCCGCGCCGGCCAGCGAACGCGGCCGCCAGTTTCTTGCCCACCACCTGGCCCATTGAAAGGCCTCAAGACCTATGCTGATGCACTCTACCGCCACCACCCCGTTCCGCCAACTGCACCATGTCTGCATCGTCGTGCACGACCTGCAAAAGGCAGTCGCCTACTACGAAAGCCTGGGCATGGGCCCTTGGTTCGACTATCCCAAAGGCCAGGCCTACGTGGCCTTTGACGTACCTAACCCGGAGGCCTCGGCCGAGATGCGCTACAAATGCCTGGACCTGGACAATTTCCAGCTCCAGCTATGCCAACCCTCCATGCTAGACTCGCCGCAACGTAGATTTCTCGACACCCACGGCGAAGGCGTGTACCACCTGGGATTCGAAGTTCCTGATTGCGACCAGGCCGAAGCACAGGCACAACAGTCCGGCGTCGGCATCACGGCCCGCGGCCGCCGCGCCGACCAATCCGGTTTCAGCTACTTTGACACCCGAGCTGGTGCCGGCGTGGTGCTCGAAGTCCGTAAGACCGCAGCCTGAACCGCGCTGAAAAGCTTTCACCGATGTGCCTCCAACACCCGCTACAGCCATGACGCCGAATCGTCCAGCCACTGCCTCCATTGCCACCGATATCTACCAGCTGCTGCGCGACAAAATTCTGTCGCACGAAGCCAAACCAGGCGACCGCATGGTCGAAGACGAGATCTGTGAGCGCCTGTCGGCCGGCCGCACGCCCGTACGCGAAGCCCTGCTACGCCTGCAAGGCGAAGGCCTCGTCACGCGCAGCCGTGGCTGGGTTGTAGGCACCGGTGCGCCGCTGGCGTTTCGCAGCATCTTCGAAGGCCGTATGGCCATCGAAGGCTATGCCACCCGCTTGGCCGCCGAGCGATCCACACCCGAAACCGTGGCCGAACTGCGCTCCCTGCTCCAGCAAATGGATGCGGCCGAAGCGATCTCGCGCAGCGAAGTCAACCGCCTCAACCAAATCTTCCACCGCCGTCTGGTGGCCCTATCCGAGAACCCGTATTTCGTCGAGCAGCACGCACGAACCCAGTTCCACTACTGGAGCCTGCGCCTGCCGGTGATTTTTGCGCAAGACCAGTTGTCTCATTCGGCAGTGCAGCACCTGGAGATTCTCGAAGCGGTAGAGCGGCACGACGGCGATCTGGCGGAAAAGCTCACGCGCGAGCACATCGCATCTACGATGCGCATCGTGGCCGACGCACTGGGCGAGCGCTGAACCCGACAGAACGCAGACCATGGCGCACCTCGCACTCTGGATTCTGCGCACGGGCTGCAGCCACCTGTTTGCGGGTGCGCTGCTGCAGCTTGCCGAGCCCGCATCTGCTAATGGCACTTGGCGCGCTGGTGACGACGTGCTGATCGAGTTCTCCGACCAAACCCAAGGCCATGGACAACTGTCTGCTGCAACGGGCCCAGACTGGCTGCTGCGGCTGGCAGCGCGTCAAACGGCGCGCGGCAGCTCGATAGCTGCCCAGATCTGGTTGCTGCAGGCACACAGCACGCCGCACACTTGGCGCGCACTGCGACCGCCTGTCACCTTCACTCCACCCTAAGCCACTTTGAGGTCGTGATGTCCTCGTCTCCCGCTACAGGTATCTTCTTGCTAGTGGCATCCATGGGCGCTTTTTCGCTGTCGGATGCGTTGGTCCAATACGCAGGTTCCAGCCTGCCTCCGGCCCAATTGGCATGGCTGCGCTACAGCTTGCTGCTGCTGACCGTACTGCCCCTGCTGGCCCGCCAACCGCGCCTATGGCGTTCGTCAAGACCTTGGGTGCAAGTGGGCCGAGCATTGGGCTTGGTTGGCTCCGCGCTGCTGTTTTTGCAAGGGCTCAAATCACTGCCCATTGCCGATGCAACAGCCCTCGTTTTTGCCTCACCGCTGTATGTGACCGTGCTGTCTGTATTACTGCTGCGCGAGCCCTTCAGCCTGATCCGAGCCATACCGGTACTGATGGGATTTGTAGGCGTACTCATCATTGCCCTACCCGGCCAGATGCAGTTCAACCCTGCTGTGCTCTACCCCATGTCCTCATCCCTGGGATGGGCCGCTGCCGTCATCTGCACGCGCCTGCTAGGCAATAGCGATTCAGCCATCACCACCATGCTGTACTCCTCGGCGTTGGGGGTGGTGGTGCTGACTCCGCCCAGTGGAACAGCCCAGCTCGCAGCGGTCATCGCGCATTGGCCTGCATTGCTTGCCATGGCCGCCTGTTGGTGCGCTGCGCAATGGTTGGTAGTCTTGGCTTACCGCCATGCGCCACCGGCATCCATTGCCCCATTTTCGTATTCACAGCTGTTGTGGGCCGGCTTGCTGGGGTGGGCCTTGTTCGGCCATCTGCCCAGCACACGCACAGCGATCGGTATGGCCTTGATCCTGGTCAGCGGCTGCTTGGCAGCCTGGATGACGCGTCGCAGCGTCACAAACCCGGCTGGCCATGGCGACAAACAAAGTGCTACCAAACCATGTTGAAAACCAACCATTCCCAAGGATGCGCTAAGTGAACACCAGCGCGCCCTTTGCCGTTTCAAGCCCGCGCTTATTCCGCGTTATCCCCACCCAGCAGCGCCTTGTAGATCAGCGCGCCGATGATGGCGCCCACAATGGGTGCCAGCCAGAACAGCCACAGCTGCTCCAGCGCAATCGCCGGGCCGAACAGCGCGGGGCCGGTGCTGCGTGCGGGGTTGACCGAGGTGTTGGTCACGGGGATGGAGATCAGGTGAATCAGTGTCAGGCACAAGCCGATGCTCATGCCGGCAAAACCGACCGCTGCCTTTTTAGTGGTGGAGTCCAAAATCACCAGCAGGAACACCGCCGTCAGCACGACTTCGGTCACCAGGGCCGCCACCAGATTGAACTTGCCGGGCGAATGCTCGCCATAGCCGTTGGTCGCCAAGTCAGTGACATTGGCGCCCGCCTTGCCCGTGGCAATCAGGTACAGCGCCGCACCGGCCGCAATGGCGCCCAGCACCTGGGCGATGATGTAGCCCGGCAACACGCCCCATTGAAAGCGCCCGGCCGTCGCCAGCCCCACCGACACCGCCGGGTTGAAGTGACCGCCCGAAACCGGGCCAAATGCGTAGGCACCGGTCAGCACCGTCAGGCCGAAAGCAAAGGACACGCCCAAGAGGCCGATACCGACTTGCGGAAAAGCTGCCGCCAGCACCGCGCTGCCGCAGCCCCCAAAGGTGAGCCAGAATGTGCCCAAAAACTCTGCCGACCACTTTTGCATCTTCGTCGCCATGCGATGTAACCCCTTTTGATAAAACATTGGCATGCGCAGCACAGTCCGATTGCACCCGCCGCGCCGTTCAAGACCATGTTAGAAATTCCGTGTGTCAGGCAACATCGGGGCAATGTGAACAATTTCCTCCGCCCCAGCAAGACTCTGATGCACTGCAGCAGATGAACCACAACCCCGATTCCCTACGCGCCCGCCAGCACTCTTGGCTGCTTGCCGGGCTTTTGGCCAGCGCGCTGGCTTTGGGCTGTGCCCAGCGAACGCCGCCAGCACCCAATGCAACCGCGCCTGCAGCGGCTGCACCGCCAGCCTGCAGCGCCAACAGCGCGCCCAGTTTTCGCTTGCTCGGCGAAGTGCGCTGGGGGCTGGATATGCAGTTTGGCGGCGTGCCGGTGGGCGGGCTCTCCTCCATCGACTACAACGCGGCAGACGGCAGCTATTACCTGGTCAGCGATGACCGCTCTGCCCACGACAGCGCGCGGCTGTATCGCGCCAGCATTCGTTACGACGCAGACGGCCTGCACCAAGTGCAGCTGGAGCAAGCGGTGTATTTGGGCGCGCCCGATGGGCAGCACTACGCCAACCAGCGCAACGCACGCACAGGCATTGCCGTGCCCGACCCCGAGGCGCTGCGCGTGCTGCCCGGCAGCCACCGTTTGGTGTGGAGCAGCGAAGGCGATTTCTCACGCGGCTTTGGGCCGGAGCTGAACGAGGCAAGCCTGGATGGCCGCTGGCTGCGCCCCTGGCCGCTGCCCCAGCATTTGCAACTGCCCAGCGGTGACGCCAGCCGCACCGGCCCGCGCAACAACATGACGTTGGAAGGCATGGCCATCAGCGAAGACCAGCACCGGCTGTGGCTCGCCATGGAAGGCGCCTTGAAGCAAGACGGCCCGTTGCCCGCCCGAGGCCGCGAAGGCGGGCCGGTGAGGATCACCGAGTACGACATCGCCACACGCCAGCCCTTGCGCCAGATCGCCTATGTGCCCGATGCGCTGCCGCCCGACAATTTCACGCTGCCGCTGCTGGCGGTGAACGGCGTCAGCGAAATCCTGGCCGATGGCCCCGACCACCTGCTGGTGCTGGAGCGCTCTTATGTGCTGGGCAGCGGGTTTTCGGTGCGGCTGTACCGCATCGCGACCAACACCGATCCAAGCAAGAGCGGCGCCAGTAATACCTTGGACGTGGATATGCTAGTGCCCGGCCAGTTCCAGCCCGCTGCCAAAGAACTGCTGTTCGACGCCGCGCAGCTCGGTCTCCAAACGGTGGACAACATCGAAGGCATGACCTGGGGCCCGCGCCTGCCCAGCGGCGAGCGCGTGCTGCTGCTGGTGAGCGACAACAACTTCAACCCCGCCGAGGTGACGCAGTTCGTAGCGCTGGCGCAAAACGGTTGTACACATTGATACATGGCAAGGCCTGGCTTTTGGCCAGGTTCTGAGTCTTGGCACCCGCTGCTGAACGGTCGCCGGAGGGGGTCTGACCACCGGCGCGCCCGCAGAAAACCCCGGACGCGCGTGCTACGCGGGCTTGCCCAAGGAGCGCTGGCGCTCCGACGCCTGCAACTCCTTGCGCGTGTGGTCGATGTGGTCGCGCAGCAAGCTCACCACCAACTCCGCATCGCCAGCGCGGCAGGCTTCTAGCAAGGCGTAGTGGTCGCGCATGGGCCGCTCCAGGCCCGTGGCCTCCGACATGGCAAGGTGTGTGTAGCGGTCGGTGTTGAGGCAGAACTCTTCAATCAATTGGCGCAGCCGTGCGTTGTTGGCAGGCGCACAGATGGCCCGGTGGAACTGGCGGTTGTATTCAGCCCACTCGTTCAGCGAATCCGAGGCAGCGTAGTCCGCCAGGATCTGCTCCATGGTCTCGAAATCGCGTTGCACCATGTTGGGCACCGCCAGACGTGCAGCATGGCACTCCAGCGCAATGCGGATATCGAGCAACTCACACAACTGGGTCATGCTCATCCCGGCCACCACGGCCCGGCGGTTGGGCTGGTGCACCACCAGGCCTTCGGCTTCCAGCTGGCGCAACGCTTCTCGCACAGGAATGCGGCTGGCGTTGAAGCGCTCGGCCAAGGCGTCCTGGCGCAGCTCTTGGCCAGCTTGCAATTCACCGCTGAGGATGTCATGGCGCAGGGCCTCTCGGATGTGGTGGTGCAGCGCCCGGGGCGCTGAAGTGTGGGGCTTCATGGCACCTTATTGGATCAGATTTTGTGCGCAGGGTTTCTCCTTACTTGCTGTTTTGGATCCAATTAAATACATTTGTATCCAATTACTAATCATTCGGATATTACGAAGTGCTGAACCAGCACTTTCTGGCTTTTTCAACACCCCCTGAGAAGGAACTCCCATGTCTTTGACCCGCCGCCAAATCTCCACTGCTGCAGCGCTTGCGCTGGGCCTTGCCGCCGCCCTGCCCGCCAGCGCGCAGGAAACCATCAACATGGGGGCCGTGCTCTCGCTGACCGGCGCCAACGCTACCGTCGGCGAAGACGTGCGCCGAGCCGTGGCCTTGGCGGTGGAGAAGGTCAATGCCGACGGTGGCGTGCTGGGCAAAAAGTTCAACGTCATCGTGGAAGACTCGGGCGGCAATGCCACCACGGCATTGAACGCGGCACGCAAACTGGTCAGCGTGGACAAGGTGCCTGTGGTGATCGGCGAGTACTCCTCGGGCATCACGTTGCCGATGGCGCAGTACCTGGTCAAAGAAGGCGTGGCGCATATCAATATCGCCAGCACCAGCGTCAAGGTGCGCGAGCTGGGGGCCTCGTCCTTCAACCTCATCGGGCTGGAAGACAAGGGCAACCAGTTCTCGTCCAAGGACGTCTGGGATCTGGGCATGCGCAACGTGGTGATGATTGCACCCAACAATGCCTATGGCCAGGGCGTGGTGCACGGGTTCAAACAAGAATTTGAAAAGCTGGGCGGCAAGGTGGTGGCCGAGGCGCTGTACACCGCCGGCCAATCCACCTACCGCCGCGAGCTGCAACAGTTGGCACGCTCGAACCCCGATGGCTTCATCTACACCGCTTACGGCCAGGAGTCTGCCGTCATCAACCGGGAAGCCATGGAGCTGGGCCTGCGCGCGAAGCCGTTCTATGCCATTTTGTTCTCGATGAGCCTGTCGGACACGCCCCCTGAAATCGCCAAGGGCCAGATCGGCATGGAAGTGGGCAGCGTCTACGGCGCCGCCGGCAAAGCCTATGCCGATGCCTTTGCCGCCAAGCACAAAGAAGGCATCAAGACCTCCTACACCGGCTATGCCTATGACGCGGTGCTGATGACCGCGGCCGCCATGAACAAGGCCAAATCCACCGACACCGCCGCGGTGCAGGCCGCCCTCAAAGAGATCGGCAAAGGAGGCTATGTGGGCGTGACCGGCCCCGTGGTGCTGGATGCAGAGCGCCAGCGCGTTGACCCGCCATACGCCAAGCTCAAGTACGAGGACAAGATCGTCCCCCGTTAAAGCCGCTGCTGCCACTGTTGCCGCCCAGGGTTGAGTCAGCGCACGGTGATTCGCCACCGTGTTGCTGCACTGCGGCTTGTTCGGGCGCCCAACGCCTGCGGGCCGGCAGGCCGATCTTGGTCGGCCGCGCCGGCTTGCCCCTTGCGTGCTCCGTCACCATGCGCTGGCAGCCTTCCTCCTTCCGCTCCCATCCCCTCCCATGCTTCAACTGCTCTTTGACACGCTGTTGCGTGCTTCAGACCTCGCGCTCATCGCCCTGGGGCTGAGCACCGTCTACGGCCTGGTCAAGTTTCCCAACATCGCCCATGTGCAATACGCCATGCTGGGCGCATACGCCAGCTACGGCATCTTTTCGCTGGGTGCTCCTTTGCCCGTCGCCATCGCGCTGGCCAGTGTGCTGACCGGATTGGTCACACTGGCGCTGCACTTGCTGGTCTTTCGTCGCCTGCTGCGCGCGGGCCCTGCCATCACCATGATCGGCTCGCTGGCCGTGGCCATGCTGGTGGTGGCGTTTGCGCAAGGTTTTGCCGGCTCATTTCCGCGCATGTTCAACTTGCCGATCACCGAGCCGGTCCTCATCGGCGGCGTGCGCCTGTCGCACACCCAGATCGCATCGATGGCCACCACCACCGTGCTGCTGATCTTGTTCAGCCTGCTGCTGTTTTTCACCCGCACCGGCCGCGCCATGCGGGCTTTGTCCACCAACCCGGCTCTCGCTGCTGCATCCGGTCTCAATGCCGAAGGCATCACCCGCCTGGTCAACTTTGCCAGCGGCGCCATTGCCGGCCTCGGCGGCAGTGTGCTGGCGCTGTCCACGGGTGCGCACATCAACCTGGGGCACGACTTGCTGCTGCCCGTGTTTGCTGCGGCCATTCTGGGCGGCCTGGGCAATCCACTGGGCGCGGTATTGGGTGCATTGCTGATCGCCCTCACCGAGACACTGGTGACCAACCTCAATTTCGGCCCCTTGCTGGGCAAATCCATGGCGTTTCTGCCGGTCTCCTACATCAGCGCAGGCTCCTTCCTGATCTTGTTGCTGGCGCTGCTGTTCAAACCCTATGGTCTGTTCGACCGGGAGGTACGCCGTGTTTGATTTCCTCATCTCCACGCTCACGGTGGCGGGCATCTACGGCCTCATGGCGCTGGGCCTGAACCTGCAAGCCGGCGTCAGCGGCCTGCTCAACTTTGGTCATATTGCCTTTGCCGGCATAGGCGCTTACGGCACCGGCATTGCCATTCAGGCTGGATGGCCGCCCTTGGCGGGTACGGCCTGCGGAATGCTGGTTGCCATGGCGCTGGGCTGGTGCATGGCCCGCCTGGGGCGCCAATTGGGCGCCGACTACTGGGGCATCGCCACCTTGGCCATTGCCGAGATATTGCGCACCATCGCCACCAATGAAGACTGGCTCACCGGCGGCGCCAACGGCATCGCCGGCATCCCCTCGCTGTTCGACGGTCTGGGCCGCCCCTGGAGCGCACTGGCCTTTTTGGCTGTGGTGCTGGTGGTGCTCGCTGCTTTCGCCTGGCTCTGCCAGCGCCTGACCATCGGCCGTTTTGGCCGGGCACTGCGCCTGATGCGGGAAGAGCCTCAGCTGGCCGTGTGCATGGGCTATGACCTGCGCCAGCTCAAATCGCACGCCATCATGGCGGGCGCAGCCGTGACGGCCTTGGGCGGGTCACTGTACGCGCACTACATGAGCTTTGCCGGCCCCGACTACATGATCGCGTCCGAGACCTTCCTGCTCTGGACCATGCTGATGATCGGCGGCCTGGGCAATACGCTGGGCGTGCTCACCGGCGTGGTACTGGTGCAAGCGGCCTACGCCCTGGTGCCGTTTGCCAAGGACCATTTCCAGTTCAGCTCCGATCTGGCAGGCGCCGTGCGCCTGGGCCTGATTGGCGCCATCCTCCTGGCTTGCCTGCTGTGGCGCAGCCAGGGTCTCATCCCCGAAAAGCTGCGCAAAATCCCATGACTACCGCATTCCTCGAAGTCCACTCTGTGGCCAAAGCCTTCGGCGGCAACCAGGTGCTCGAAGACATCAGCGTGCACATCGCGCCCGGCGAAATCGTCGGTCTGCTAGGCCCCAACGGCTCGGGTAAAAGCACGCTGCTCAATGTCATCACCGGCTTCACGCCGGCCGATGCCGGCACCGTGCATTTCGCCGGCCAGCGCATTGACCGCATGCCCGCGCACCGCATTGTGCAAACCGGAATGGCGCGCACCTTTCAACTGCCATCCATGCCCACCAAGATGTCTGTCATGGAAGTGGCCATGGCAGCGGCCACTGCGCACCACGGCGTGTTCGATACGCTGCTGGGCACCGCTGGCGCACGCGCCACCGAACGCCAGGCGCGCGATGACGCAGAACGCCTGCTCGGCGAGCTGCTGCTGACCCCCGTGCGTGATCTGCCAGCCTCGGCCATCTCCGGAGGGCAGAAAAAGCTGCTGGGCATCGTCTGCGCACTGATGGCCAAGCCACGCATGCTGCTGCTCGACGAGCCCACCGCCGGCGTGCACCCCAACCTGCGCCGCGACATCGTCACTGCACTGCAGCGCCTCAACGCCCAGGGCATGAGCCTGGTGATCGTGGAACACGACATGCACTTCATCCGCGATGTCTGCACCCGTTGCGTGGTGCTCGACCGCGGCCATATCGTAGCCAGCTGCCGCCCCGACGAGCTGGCCAGCAACGAGCGCGTCCTGCAGGCCTATCTGGGCTCTGCCGGCGCCCAGCCTTTGAAAGCAGAGAGCGCCTCATGATCGAGATCGACAACGTGGTGGCGGGCTACACCGCCGAAATAGATATCTTGCGCAAAATGAGCTTGCAGGTGCAAGCGTCGGAGATCGTCACCTTGCTGGGCCCCAACGGCTGCGGCAAGAGCACGCTGCTCAAGACCATTGCCGGCTTCCTGCTGCCGCGCAGCGGGCGCGTGCAATTGCGTGGCGAAGATGTCTCGCAGATCCCGGTGCACCGCAAAATACGCCATTGCAGCCTGGGCTTTGTGCCGCAGACCGACAACGTCTTCAGCGCCCTGACCATCCGCGAAAACCTGCAGGTCGGTGGCAGCTTCATGAGCAAAAGCGACTGCCAGCGCCGCATGCAAGAGCTGTGCACGCTCTACCCGATTCTGGCCAAGAAGTATGATGCGCGCGCTGCCTCCATGTCCGGGGGCGAGCGGCAGATTCTGGCGCTCGCCCGTGCGCTCATGCCCAGGCCCGAGATTTTGCTGCTCGACGAGCCCTCCGCCGGCCTTTCACCCAAGGTCTTGCACGAGGTCTTTGACGCCATCGTCCATGTGCGCAACCAGGAACGCGTGACCATCTTGATGGTGGAGCAAAACGCCATGGAAGCCTTGCGCATTTCCGACCGTGCCTACGTGCTGTCCATGGGCGCCGTCGCTCTGACCGGGCGTGCCGATGCACTGCTGCAGGACGAGAAGGTGCGGGAGCTTTACCTGGGCGGACGCAGCGCAAATTAAAACAGCGACAATAGCCCCATCATGTCCCAAGCACCCATTTCCTCGCTCCCTTCGATCGCCTTCATCGGCGGTGGCAATATGGCCAGCGCCATCATCGGCGGCCTGATCCGCCAAGGTCTGCCTGCCGAGCGCATCTTGATCGTTGAACCCTACGAGCCGCAGCGCGCCGTGCTGCTGCAGCAGTTTGGCATTCAGGCGCTGCCAGCCGCTGACGACTCCCTGGCCAACGCCCAAGTGGTGGTGTGGGCCGTCAAGCCGCAAACCTTCAAAGATGCGGCTTCGTCGGTGGCAGCGTTCACCGGTCATGCACTGCACCTGAGCGTGGCCGCCGGTATCCGCAGCAGCTCGATTGCCCAGTGGACGGCCAACGAAGCCATCGTGCGCGCCATGCCCAATACGCCTGCCTTGGTGGGCCAAGGCATGACGGCGCTGTTTGCACGCGCTGGCGTTACTGCTGCACAGCAAGCGCTGGCTGAGCAGATCATCGGCACCACCGGCCAGTTCATCTGGGTGCAAAAAGAAGAGCAGCTCGACGCGGTAACCGCGCTGTCCGGATCGGGTCCGGCCTATGTGTTCTATTTCCTCGAAGCCATGCAGCAAGCCGGCGTGGAGATGGGTCTGCCGGCCGAGCAAGCATTGCAGCTGGCGATTGGCACTTTCACCGGCGCATCGCAGCTGGCAGCGCAATCGAGCGAACCACCTGCCGTGCTGCGCGAGCGCGTCACCAGCAAGGGCGGCACCACGTTTGCAGCGCTGGAAAGCATGCGCGCCGCCAACCTGGGCCAGCACTTTATTACTGCCATGAAGGCCGCTGAAAAGCGCGCTGTAGAGCTGGGCGACGAGTTCGGCAAATAAGCCTGCCGCGCCTGCAAACTGCAGCCGCCTCATGCAAAAACGCCACCCGTTGAGGTGGCGTTTTTGTTACTGCCAACAAGCAGGCACTGGGCGTGGCGAGTTCAGCCTTTTTTGCCGCCAAAGGCTTCGGCTATTTTGGCTTGCAGCTTGTCGATGCCTTCGCCGAGCTCGTCTTTCCAGTTGTCGAACTTGTCGCGCCACTCGTCTTTTTGCTTGTCGCGCAGCACCTTGCGCGCCTGCTCGGCAGCAGCTTCCTGTGCTTCGGTCTCGGCTTCTATTTCGGCCAGCACCGCCTCCAGCGGGCGGCGCAGCACCGTACCACCCAAGTTGGCGGCCAGTTGGTCCACCACGTCCGGCTCAGCTTCTTCGACCGTGGCGATCAGCGTGGTCGATCCCACCGGCATGGCGCGCATCACCTGCTCGAGCACACTGAGGCGCCCGGTGACTTTTTCCAGCGACATGGCCGTTCCCACCAAGGCGCCCGACATGCCGCCCAGCAGCATACCCAAGGGACCGCCCAAAATACCGATCAGCGAGCCGACCAAGGTGCCGGTGAGCGAACCGGTGGTGGCAGTGCCGTCACTGGCGCCGTCTTTCACCTCGATCTTGCCTTCGGCACCACGCGCCACCACGGCGGCAGTGTCCAGCTCCACACTGCCTTGGCCGGCGGCGACCTTGAGCTCTGACAAGGCCTGGTAGGCCTTGCTGGCCTCGGCAAAACTCAGCACCACTACGTTTTTGTCCATCTGATAGCTCCCTGGTTTGGCGCAGCACCTGCTGCACTCGTCCGGACCACTATAAATACATAAGCGCAATCATTTTTATCAAATAGATTACAAATACACATGCTTGCAAGCTTTGCAGGCTTTGACTGGCCGCCGCACAGGCAACGCATTGCGTATATTTCTAGCAAAACACAAACGCAAAGCGTATAATTCGCCACCGTTTCACCACTGCACCGGAGTCAGGCCATGGACAGCCAACAGGATTTTCTTCGCGACGCAATGCGCCGTTTGAACTTGACGCGCGACGCGTTCGCCGAACGTCTGGGGGTGCGCCGCCGCACGCTGGACACCTGGCTGCTGCCCGAGGCCTCGGGCGAGGCCCGCGCCATGCCCGACATGGCGCAGAAGTTCGTCTCGGAAATCCTCTTGCGCGAAGCTGCTGGCAACGACACGCAAAAGCAGCAGCGCCCGCTGGCCGAGCGCATGTCGGCCGATGGCCGGCCGCAGCTGCTGTCGGTGGCCCAGCTCGAGCGCGAAAGCCTCGAAGAGCTGTTCCGCATTGCCGATGTGATGCAGCCGATTGCACGCCGCCACAAGGTCTGCCGCGTGCTCGAAGGCGCGGTCATGGGCAGCCTGTTCTTTGAGGCCAGCACCCGCACCCGCGTGAGCTTTGGCGCCGCTTTCAGCCGCCTGGGCGGCTCGGTCTGCGACACCACGGGCTTCACCTTCTCGTCGATGGCCAAGGGCGAATCGATTTACGACACCAGCCGCGTGATGGCCGGTTATGTGGATGCGCTGGTCATCCGCCACCCCGAGCAAGGCTCGGTGGCCGAGTTTGCCCGCGCCACCAACATCCCTGTCATCAACGCCGGCGACGGCCCGGGCGAACACCCCAGCCAGGCGATTTTGGACATGTACACCATCCAGCGCGAGTTCTCGCGCCTGGGCAAGCTGATGGACGGCGCGCACATCGCCATGGTGGGCGACCTGAAGTACGGCCGCACCGTGCACTCGCTGATCCGCCTGCTGTCGCTCTACAAGGGCATGAAGTTCACGCTGATCTCGCCGAGCTCGCTGGAGATGCCGGCCTACCTGGTCGATCTGGCGTCAAGCAACGGCCACGTGGTGGAAGTGTCCACCTCGCTGCAAGATCTCAAGGGCGCCGATGTGGTGTATGCCACGCGCATCCAGAAAGAGCGTTTTGCCGGTGAGAACATCGAGGGCTATACGCCCGAGTTCCAGGTGCAGAAATCGCTGGTGGACGCGGTCTGCAAGCCCGACACCATCATCATGCACCCGCTGCCCCGCGATGCCCGCGCCGGCGCCAATGATTTGTCGACCGACCTGAACCACGATCCACGCCTGGCCATCTTCCGCCAGACCGACAATGGCATACCAGTTCGTATGGCTTTGTTCGCGGTTTTGATGGGCGTGGAGAACCAGATTGCCCGCAATCTCCGAGATGTCACCTGGCGTTCTCCGGCTTTTGTGGGCCCGGATGATGCAGTGTTCGATACTTTGGATTAAACTCTGCCTTACACAACACCATGATTTGAGACATTTTTTCTAAAAATCGCCTCAAATCCTGCTTGTTTTTCTCGTTTTTTTCCTGCGACTCCAGTGTTAGCGGCCATCCAAGGATGGCCGCTTTTTTCTGTATAAGGCTATGAAATTACGAGAAATTTGTACACAAGCCCGGCCACCTCACCATTGGTGTTTGCCGCAATGGCGCGGCCCGCTGCTTTAGGCGCGAGGAGATCGTAAACACGCTCTTAGCGCAACGCGTAGGCCAGCACCACGCCCACAAACAGGCTCACGCCCATCCAGTGGCTTTTGCTGAAAGCGATAAAGCAGCCCTCGCGGGTGCGGCCCCGGATCAAGGTGTAATGCCACAGCATCTGCGCGCCGGCCACCGCCACGCCCGCCCACCAGGGCCAGCCCAGCTGGTAAGGCGCAATGGCCGCCACCGTCAAACCCAGGCACAGCACAAAGAACAGCATGATGGCCGCCACGTCAAAGCGACCCAGGGTGATGGCCGAGGTCTGCATGCCGATTTTCAGGTCGTCATCGCGGTCGACCATGGCGTATTCGGTGTCGTAGGCCAGCACCATGAACATGTTGGCCAGCCACAGCAGCCAGGCAGTCAGCGGCACGGCGCCTTGCACCGCAGCAAAGGCAATCAGCACACCAAAATTGAAAGCGATGCCCAGGAAAGCCTGCGGCATGGCGAAAAAGCGTTTGGTGAACGGGTACAGAATGGTGAAAAGCACCGCAGGCACCGACCAGGCCACCGCTTCCCAGCGCGTGGTTAGCACCAGGCCCAGCGACACCAGCGTCAACACCACGCCGACCATAGCCGCCTCAAACACCGAAATCTTGCCGGTCGTGATAGGCCGGTTGGCGGTGCGTTTGACATGTTTGTCGAACTTGCGGTCGGCAATATCGTTGATACAGCAGCCGGCGCTGCGCATCAAAAATGTGCCGAGCACAAACACGATGAGCAGGTGCCAGCCCGGGAAGCCGTCAGCCGCCACCCACAGCGCCACCAAGGTGGGCCAGACCAACACCAGCCAGCCTGCGGGGCGGTTGAAACGGATCAGGTCGAGGTAGAGCGAGAAGCGCTCAGACAAAGGCAAAGGAGGACGGGCAGCAGCAGACATAGGCGGCAAGCATAGCGCGCAAGTGGTACCCCAGGCAGGGGGTTTTCAATTCAGCGCCCGGCCACGCTCCAGCGCCCAAACCGCCAAGCCCAGAATCGCCAGGCCCCACAGCGCCCCAGCCAAGACATCAGTGAAGAAATGCGCTTCCAGCCAGATGCGGCTGGCCGCTATCAGCACCACCAGCAAGCTGAAGCCAGCACCCAGCAGCCAGCTCTTGCGCACCCCCAGCGCCGGCCGCAGCAACCACCACAGCAAGCCATAGACCACGATGGAGCCCGCCGTGTGTCCACTGGGGAAACTGGCGCCCGAAGTGAGCATGTCGTACAGCGCCACAGGACGCTCGCGCTGAAAAGCGTTTTTCAGAACACGGGTGCCCAGGCCGTTCAAGCCAATCGCCAGTCCCCACACCAGCAACGGCAACCACTGGCGCCGTGCAGCCAACAGCACGGCCACCAAGACGGACAAAACACCCAGCCACAGCACATCGCCCGTATCGGTCAGGTACTGCAGACGGCTGCGCGCTGCCGCGCTGACATGCTGCTGCGACCACTGCTGCGCCCAAGCATCCCAAGCCAACAAGCTGGCATGGCCCCAACTCTCAGGCTGCAATACGGCCCGCCCCAACCACAGCACGGCCAGCAAGGACAGCAGCGCCAGCACAAACGGCTGGAGCGCCGCAATCTTTGCCACAGGTGCATCCGCGCCCATTTGCTGCCGCAAGCGCTGGCGCGCACGCAAGGGCTGTGTGACCAGCCACCAGCCCAGAGCGCCCAGCACCAGCCACAACACCAGCAGCAGCGGCATCCAGGGGTCGAGCCGCTTCAGACCTGCGGCCACCTGGCGCGCCGTCTCGGGCGACACCATGGCCGCCGCCGGGCCACTGAGCAACAACAAGACCGCCCACAAAGGCGCGAACCACAAAGAAGAGCGCTGAAACATGACAGCCATGATAGAGGTCAAGCTCCCCGGCCAGCAACGCCACGTTGAAATCCCTGGGTCTGCACGCAGCGCCAACCAGGTATTGCCTTGTATGGGCAAGGAGCAGCGCTCAAAAACAAACCCCATGCACGCCAGACGCGCATGGGGTTTGTTTTTTAGAGGCTGGGCCGATCAGGACTGCAGCATGGTCACGCCAGGCAGGTTGCAGGCAAAGATGGCATTGCGCAGCGCTGCAATGGCCTCGTAGCGGGTGAAGCTGCGGCGCCACACCAGCACCACGCGGCGCTTGGGCGAATCGCCGCTGGCCTCGTCCGTTACCGGGATGTAGCGGATATGGGTTTCGTCCGACTTGCGGCGGCGCACGCCCTTTTCCAGCGCATCCTTGGGCACCGACAGACGTGGCACCAGGGTCACGCCCATGCCGGCTGCCACCATGTGCTTGATGGTTTCGAGCGACGAGCCTTCAAAGGTGCGGCGAATGCCTTCGGTGTTGCTGGAGTAGCGAGCGAACTCAGGGCAGACTTCGAGCACATGGTCGCGGAAGCAGTGGCCTGCGCCCAGCAGCAGCATGGTTTCGTTCTTCAGCTCGCCAGCCGAGATGCTGTCGCGCGTGGCCAGCGGGTGGGTGCTGGGCACGGCAGCGTAGAAAGGCTCGTCGTACAGCGGGGCCATGGCCAAGCCGGTGTCGGGGAAAGGCTCGGCCACGATGGCGCAGTCGATCTCGCCGGTGCGCAGCATCTCCAGCAGCTTGGCCTTCATGTTTTCGTTGATCATCAACGGCATCTGCGGCGTGCGCTCGATCGACTGGCGCACCAGCTCGGGCAGCAGGTAGGGGCCAATGGTGTAGATCACGCCGAGGGTCAGCACGCCGGCCAGCGGGTCCTTGCCGCGCTTGGCGATTTCCTTGATAGCGGCCGCCTGGTCCAGCACGATCTGTGCTTGGCGCACGATCTGGTCGCCCAAAGTGGTGACAGACACTTCCGAGGCACTGCGTTCGAACAGCTTGACCTCGAGTTCTTCTTCCAGCTTCTTGATGGCGACCGACAAGGTGGGTTGCGACACGTAGCACGCATCAGCTGCACGGCCGAAATGTCTTTCGCGTGCAACGGCAACAATGTATTTGAGCTCAGTAAGTGTCATGTCAGTTTTTTGTGCGAATCGCGTATTGTGCATGCACTGAGCGCGGGCCGGAGAAAAGTTTCCCCAGCTGGTCAAAAGCACGACGCACCAATAGAACGGGATTCAATAAAGAAGCAAGCGTGTAGTTGTACCCGATTCCGGCGCAGCGTGGTTTTGAAATGTCCGACAGCAAGAATAGGATTTAGCTATTATGCGCCAAATGCTGGCGCCCGCTCACCGGGAAAGCCTTTATTTATTAGATGTTGACTTTTCACAAAGACCTGTCGCGCGCGCTCGCAGGCTAGGCTTTCAGGTATTCGGCCTTGCCACCCAACCAGCGCGACACATGGGCCGCCGCGAGCTCGGGCCAGTGGTCCAGCATTTGCGGGGCCAGCTCGCGCGCCCATTCCAGCAAATGCTTGTCGGCCTCCAGATCGGCAAAGCGCAGCAGCGGCGCGCCCGATTGGCGGGCGCCAAGAAACTCGCCGGGGCCGCGAATCTCCAGATCGCGCCGCGCAATCTCGAAACCGTCGCTGGTCTCGGCCATGGCTTTGAGGCGCTCTTTGGCGGTTTCGCCCAGCTTGCCGCTGTCGCCCACCGAGTACAGCAGCACACAGGCCGATGCCGCCGCGCCGCGCCCCACGCGCCCGCGCAGCTGGTGCAGCTGGCTCAGGCCAAAGCGCTCGGCGTGCTCGATCACCATCAGGCTGGCGTTGGGCACATCCACACCCACTTCGATCACCGTGGTGGACACCAGCACGCCCATCACACCGGCGCTGAACAGCTCCATCACCGCTTTTTTCTCGGCCGTCGGCATGCGCGAATGCAAGAGCCCCACCATCACGCCTGGCAAGGCTTCGCTCAGATCCGTGTGGGTGGCCGTGGCGTTGCTCAGGTCGAGCGCCTCGCTCTCCTCGATCAGCGGGCACACCCAATACACCTGCCGGCCCTGGGCAATCTGGTCGGCAATGCGGGCCACCACTTCGTCGCGCCGGCTGTCGCTGATCAGCTTGGTGACGACAGGCGTGCGCCCGGGCGGCAATTCATCAATCGTCGAGACATCGAGGTCGGCGTAATAGCTCATCGCCAGGGTGCGCGGGATGGGCGTGGCGCTCATCATCAGCATGTGCGGTTCCATGCCGGTGGCTGCCAGTTTTTGCCGCAGCGCCAGGCGCTGCGCCACGCCAAAGCGGTGCTGCTCGTCGATCACCGCCAAGCCCAGGCGCTTGAACTGCACTTGCTCCTGGATCACCGCATGCGTGCCCACCACCAGTGCCGCTTCGCCACTCTCCACCAAGGCCAGCATGGCAGCACGCTCTTTCTTTTTCTGCGCGCCGGCTAACCAGGCCACCTTCAGCCCGTGCGGCGCCAGAATCGGCTCCAGCCAGCCCACCAGCTTGGCAAAGTGCTGCTCAGCCAGAATTTCAGTAGGCGCCATCAGCGCGCACTGCCAACCGGCATCGATGGCGATCACCGCCGAAAGCGCCGCCACGATTGTTTTGCCCGAGCCCACATCGCCCTGCAGCAAGCGGTGCATGGGCACGTGGCGCGCCAAGTCGCGGGCAATCTCTTCGCAGACCCGGCGCTGCGCCTGCGTCAGCGAAAAAGGCAGCGCGGCCAGAAACTGCTCGTGCAGGTTCAGGCTGCCATCGGCAGGCCGCTGCGGCACCAGTGCTGGCGCGCGCAAGCGGTCGCGCTCGCGCTTGGCGGTCAGCTGCGAAAGCTGCTGCGCCAGCAGCTCTTCCGCTTTAAGGCGCTGCCAAGCCGGGTGGCTGTGGTCTTCCAGCGTAGCCAGCGCCACATCGGGCGTGGGATGGTGCAAAAACTGCAAGGCATCGCGCAAGCTGTAAGGCTGCAATTGGCCGCCCGCGCCGTAATAGCGGGCATAGGGCAGCTCCACGCCTGGCGGCAAGGTCTCGCCCAGGTCTGCGCGCTGCAAGCCGCTGATGACGGCGCGGCGCAAATACGGTTGCGGCAAACCGGCCGTGGTGGGGTAGACCGGCGTGAGCGACTGCGGCAGCTCACCGCCGGCTTGGCGAAACGCCGGATGCACCATTTGCCGGCCCCAGAAGCCGCCTTTGATCTCGCCCCGGATGCGCAGCTGGCTGCCAACCGACAGGGTTTTCTGGTGCGATGGGTAAAAGCTGAAAAAGCGCAGCTCGCACTGGTCGCCCGCCGCATCTTCTACCCGCACCACCAGTTGCCGCCGAGGCCGCATCTGTATTTCGCTGGACACCACGGTCGCCTCGATCTGCGCCACCTCGCCATCGCGGGCATTGCGCAAGGGGGTGATGCGCGTCTCGTCCTCGTAGCGCAAAGGCAAGTGCAAAGCCAGATCGATATCGCGCACCAATCCGAGCTTGACCAGCGCTTGCTGCGCCGGGTTTTTGGCCGGTGTCTTGGCCGCTGCCGGCTCGGCGCTCGCCGCAGCAGCCGCCGCCTTGCGCGGACGGCCTGGCTTGCGCGCCTCAGGGGCAGCGCTGGCAGCAGAAGTGGGGGCGGAGCTAGCAGGCATGGGCAGATTCCATCTGCCGCACATTCTGGCACGGAATGCTGCAACACTGGTTAAAAACGCAGTAAGTCAACATGCAAAAACCATAGCTGCCGACGCTTTTTCTGCCTTTTCCGGCCTTGCTTTTCGCACACCCGATCCGGCCAGTGCCCAAGCTTGCACAGGGGCAAAGTGCTTAGCAGCAATGCGAGCCTGCCCGGCAAAGAACAGAGGCCAACACTGACAGAATACTTGACACAGATCAGTAAGAATACATGTTATTGACTGGGGCAGGCTACCGCCTGTTCATTTGGATAGTGCGCAAGCCAGCGCAAATTGCTAAATTGCCAGCCATCTGTTCTCGCCAACACCAACGCCCATGCTGCCCGAACTGCTTGTCAAAAATGCCCAGTCGCAAGTGCTGCGCTCGCTGATTGTCAACGACGGCCTGTTCACCGTGGGCCGCGAGCCGGGCTGCTCCATCGTGCTGCCCTCGCCCGACATCAGCCGCCACCACGCGGCCTTTCTGCACTCCAGCCTGTTTGGCGTCTTGTCGGTCGAAGACCAGGGCAGCCGCAACGGCGTCTTTGTCAACGGCCTGCAAATGCGGCGCTCGGTGCTGTATTCGGGCGATGTGGTGCGCGTGGGCAATTACGAGATCGTGGTGCGCCAGGGCTCGTCCGGGCCGGCAGTATCCAGCTCTCTGCTCAGTACCGCCACGGCCCACTAAATATAAAAACCAAGCGGCGCCGGCTCAGATTCAGCGCCGCACACGCTTGCGGCGCAAGTAGCGCTCCCACAGCTCAAACAGCAACTCGCTCAGCAAGGCCAGTGCTGCTGCGGGCAAGGCGCCAGCCAACATCAAAGCGCTGTCGTTGAGCGCCAGCCCGGTAACAATGCGCTCGCCCAAGCCGCCCGCACCGATAAAGGCGGCAATGGTGGCCGTGCCAATGGCAATCGCGCAAGCCGTGCGGATGCCGGCAATCACCGTCGGCATGGCAATCGGCAGCTCCACCCAGCGCATGCGCTGCGGCCGGGTCATGCCCAGAGCCGATCCGGCGCTGCGCAATCCGGGCGAGACCTCGGCCAGGCCGGCGCAGGTGTTGCTGAGAATCGGCAAGATCGAATAAGCGGTGAGCGCCAGCAAAGCCGGTATGCGGCCGATCATGCCCAGCGCCGCAATCAACACCGCCAGCAGCGCCAGCGACGGAATGGTCTGCATCACCCCCGCAGCACCCAAGGCCAGGGCGCGCAGGCGCTGGTGTGGAAACAGCGCAATGCCCGCCGGCACCGCAATCAGCGCAGCGGCACCTACCGACAAAAGCACCAGCAGCAGATGCTGGCCGGTCAAACGCCACAGGTCGTCGGCCACCAAGCGCTGCCACAGCTGCACGGCAAAGCCTGGGCGAGCCATGGGTGACGCAGGTGGCGCATTCGCATCAGCAACAGCGCTGCTACCCGTTGCCGGCCCACCCTGCAAGAACTGTTGCGCAATGCGCTCAAAACTTTGCGCGTGCAACTCGGCCTGCGCGTTCATCTGGATCATCGCCGCTTCGCTGATGCGCCCTTGCAAACGCTGCAGCGCCGCCCAGGCTTTCGGCTGCTTTTGCGGCAAATCACTGCGGTAGAGCAGCACCGCGTCGTAGCGCGGGAAATAGGTTTTGTCGTCTTGCAGCACCAGCAGGCCCAGATCGTCGATCTTGGCATCGGTGGTGTAGATGTCCATCACGTCGATATGCTGCTGCGCCATGGCCTCGTAGGCCAGCCCGTGGTCCAGGCCGAGTGGCCGCGCTGGCAAAGCGTAGCGTTGCGCCAGGCCGGGCCAGCCATCGGCGCGGCCGATAAATTCGTTCGACAAGCCATAGCGCAACTGCGGGTGCTGCGCCAAGTCGCTGAGGCTGCGAATACCCAGCCGGGCAGCCTGCTCGCGCCGCATGGCCAGCGCATAGCCGTTGTTGAAACCCAAGGGCACGCCCACCGCCAACCCGAGCGGCGCCAACGCCTGGTTCAGCTCTTCGACCGAGGCATGCGCCGGGTCCTTGACTATTTCTTGCGCAATGGTGCCGGTGTACTCGGCGTAAACATCGATCTGGCCGCTGCGCAAGGCCTCGTACACGATGGCGGTGTTGCCCAAGCCTTGGCGCACCTGCGTGCGGGCGCCCGCTTGCTGCGCCGTCTGCGCCACGATCTCGGCGAGGATGTACGACTCCGTAAACCGCTTGGAACCCACCTGCAGTGTTTCGACCGCCGGCGCCTGGGCATTGGCCCAGCCGCACAGCAACACAGAGCAAACGGCCAGCAGGCGGTGGGCAAGTTTCATCGCGCCACTATAGCGAGCGGCCCGCTTGCAGTCTGCGGGCCGTCTCCTACAAATGCTGCGATCGTGCCAAGCCGACGGGCATCAGCGTGGCAGCGATTCCACTTCCTTGGTCCAGCGGTCGATCAGGCGCTTGCGCTCGGCCGATTTGCCGTACTTCTCGAAGTCGTACTTGATCAGCTTCACGTCGTCCATGGTGGGAATGCGCGGGTCCATCTTGAACGTCTTGTTGGCGGGCACCTGGTAGCTGCCCACCTTGGCGCCCACGGCCTGGCCTTCGGGGCTCATCAACCAGTCGTAGTACTTCTTGGCGTTGTCCATATTGCGAGCGCCCTTGACCAGCGCAATCCCGCCCACTTCGTAGCTCGTGCCTTCGCAAGGCGCCTGGGTTTTGACCGGGTACTTGTCGGCCTTCCACTTTTCAAAATTGAACATGAAGGTGATGCCCACACCCACCTCACCCTTGGCCACGTTGGGCGCCTGCGCCTGGCCGCTGCGCGTGTAGGTGGTGGTGTTCTTGTGCAAAGCCTTGAGGTAGTCAAACGCTTTGTCTTCGCCCATCAGCTGCACCAGGCCGGCGATCACCGTGTAGGCCGTGCCGCTGCTGGCGGGGTGCGAAATCTCGACCTCGCCCTTGAACTCGGGCTTGACCACATCGGCCCAGCACTTGGGCTCGGGCAGCTTCTTTTTCTTCAGGATGTCGGTGTTGTAGCCAAAGCCGATGGCCGAGCTGTAAAAGCCGCCCACCTGGTTGCCCGACATGGCGTACTGGCGCACCGCCCAATCACGCAAATCGTTGATGTAAGCCGGGCGGTACTCGGCCAGCAAGCCCTGCTCGGCCGCCTGCAAGAACGGATCGCCCGTGCCGCCCCACCAGATATCGGTCTTGGGGTTGTTGGCCTCGGCGCGAAGCTGGGCGGCGATCTCACCCGTGCCCTTGTGCGCCTGGTTCACCTTGATGCCGGTTTTCTTGGTGAACTCCTTGGCCGCTGCCTCGCACCAGGGTGCGTCGGTACTGCATAGGGCGTTGACCACGCCTTGCGCTTGCGCACCTGCGGCCAAGGCCGCCAGCGCCGCAGCGGCAGAAAGGGAACGAAGAGAAAAGTGCGCCATGTGTGCTCCTGTTGGGTATTTGTGGGTGGTTTGCATTTTTGTTGCAGCCGTAGCCACAGCAAGCCGCAATTGTGACCAATTTGTGACAAGTCGCAAACCAACGCTTCCCCTGCCCCGCACTGCGCAAGCCCGCGCTGCCAGCTGTGCCACTGCGGCGGTGGCACAATCGCCCCCTTGTTTTGATCCCTGTGAGCTGCAGGTGTGTTCCGCCTGCAAGAGCCGACGATGACTGCCTTTTCCGGTGCGCGCCGCACCTTTCACCTGAGTGATTTTGATTTCGAGCTCCCCCCGGAGCTGATTGCCCAACACCCGGCTGCCGAGCGCAGTGCCTCGCGCCTGCTTGATGCCCGCGAAGCCGAGCTGGTGGACCGCCATTTCTACGACCTGCCCGAGCAACTGCAAGCCGGTGACCTGCTGGTGTTCAACGACACCCAGGTGATCAAGGCGCGCATCTTCGGCGAGAAGAGCAGCGGCGGCAAGATCGAGCTGCTGATCGAGCGCGTGCTCGATGAGCACGAAGTCGTGGCCCACATGAAAGTCAGCAAAAAGCCCCCGGTCGGCGGCGTGCTGCGCATGATGGGCGGCAAAAAAGCCGGCGGTTTTGATGCCACCCTGATGGGCCGCTGGCCCAACGAAATGGGCGCCCTCTTCCGCCTGCGCCTGGACGGCCCCAACGGCGAAACGCCTTGGGAGCTGATGCAACAACACGGCCATATTCCACTGCCGCCTTACATCGAGCGCGAGCAGCAATCGGGCCAGGACCCCAACGAAGCCGAAGACGAAGTGCGCTACCAGACGGTGTTTGCCAAAAACCCCGGCGCCGTGGCCGCACCTACCGCCGCTCTGCACTTTGACGAAAAAGTGCTCAACGCGCTGCAAGCCAAGGGCGTGGAGCGCGCCAGCGTCACGCTGCACGTGGGCGCCGGTACCTTCCAGCCGGTCAAGACCGAGAGCCTCAAAGACCACCAGATGCACAGCGAGTGGTACAACATTCCGCTCGCCACACTGGCGGCGCTGGAGCGTTGCCGCCAACGCGGTGGCCGCGTGGTAGCGGTGGGCACCACTACCGTGCGCACGCTCGAATCCTGGGCACGCACCGGCCAGCTCTCGGGCGACACCAATATCTTCATCACACCCGGTTTTCCGTACCGCGTGGTCGACATGCTGGTGACCAACTTCCACCTGCCCAAGAGCACCTTGATGATGCTGGTCAGCGCCTTTGCCGGCTACGAACACATCATGGCCGTGTACAAGCACGCGGTGGAAAACCAGTACCGTTTTTTCAGCTATGGCGACTCCATGCTCTTGCAACGCAAAAAGCACATGGCGCACGGCGAAGAAGCGCAGCCTGACGAAGCAGCGCAAGCACCCGCCGCGCAGGCCGAAGAGCCCCAAGACGCCGCCTGATCGGCAAGCCTCTCGCCCACAAAAAAACCGCTCGTTCCAGGAGCGGTTTTTTGTTTCAAGGTTTGGTGTTTGCGGGGTTCTTGTAGAACGCCTGGATCGGTACATCAAAAATCTGGTGATCCAACTGCCACAAGCCCAGCGGGCCGCGCAGCAGCGGCACCTGGTAGACCGTGCCGTCCGGGAACTGGGCCCAGTATTCCTTGAGGCGCGAATAGTCCAGCGATGGCAAACCCTGGCTGGTGTCCACGGGCTCCAGCTTGCCTGGCGCGTTGATCCGGTAAGCATGCATTTGCGCCGGTTGGCCGGCCAGCACCTGGTCTGCGCGTTTGGCCAGCGGCAGCGCGGCCAGCAAGATGCTCAGCGTCAGCATCATGCTCAGCACCAGCGATTCACGCGCTGGCACAGCACCGCTCGCCAGCCAGCGGTAAAACAGCACGGGCAAGATCAGCAGCAGCAAGGCGCCGACCAGCAGGGGCCAAACACCTTTGAGTAGTGCCGCATCCACCAGCTCGAAATGGTTGAAGACAAAGCTGTCGAGCAAGGCAAACAGCATGAGCGCCAAAAACAGACAAACCGCCACCAGGCTGCGCGGGTTCTTCTCCAGCGCAAAGTCGGAGGTTTTTGCTTTGTCCAGCGGAATTTGGGGGAAAACGCTGCGAAAGATATCGGCCAGCGCCTCGCGCGAAGGCAAGGCGTACATGCCGGTGTCGGCGCAAAACAGCAAGCGCCAGCGCGCCGTGACCAGCTCGGCCCAATACAGGTTGCCGGCGCGCAGGCTGCGGTTGCCCAGCCATTCCACCTGGCATTGGCTTTTCTCTACCGCCACATCAAAAGCCTTGGCAGTGTTCAGCCAAAAACCTTGGATGCGCAGTTGCGCACCTTCGTCGATCAACACGCCCTTGGCCTCAAAAGGCAGCACGCGCAACCAACGTTGAAAGAAAGGCTGCCGCGCCATGTTGATGCGCCAGTAGCGCTGTCCTTGCAAGCCGGCCACCAAAGCATCCTGGCGTTTTTTCATGGCGCGATTGCGCCAGTACAAACGCAACACCAGCGCCAGGAGCGCGAGCTGAAACAGGGCAAAGGCGTACAAGAGCTGCATGGAGTGGGCCATCGGTGGTGGACTGCCCATCATAGATGCCGGGCCGGAAATGCGGCCCGCGCAGGAGACGCAGGCTTTGTGAACAAAGCCTCAGCAGCGGGAGATCAGCGCTCAGCAAGCGCCAGAAAGCACGGGGCCAAGCGATGGGCTTGTGGATTCGCCAGCATGCATTGTTATGTTTTTTACTGCAAACACCACGAACAGACGCTGTCGTAGCCGGCAGACATGCGCGGCTGAGGCAACGGTTCAGTCTTTGCGGATTTCGCTGCTGTCTGGCATCGGCTTGTTGGGCAGGGTGGAGCCGTGGCGGATGTAGATCTGGAAATCGCCCATCTGCACGATGTCGCCCGCGTAGAGGATCTTGCGCTTGACCTGCAGGCCGTTGACAAAGGTGCCGTTCATGCTGCCGTGGTCTTCCACCGTCAGGATGCCAAAGCGCTCGCGCAAAAAGAAGGCGCCGTGGTTGCGGCTGACGCTGGGATCGTCCAGCACCACGGTGCTGGTGGGCTCGCGGCCGATGGTGGAATAGCCGTCTTCCAATATCAGCGAACGCAGGATCAACTCGTTTTTGTCTCGGACCAATAGCTCAGGCAACATCGCAATCTCATATTTCAATGTATCTAATTGAAACTAGATCATACGGTTTGCTCAAAAGTTTCACTTCTTTGAGGGAAATCAGGGTTTCTATCTATTTTCCCAATGAATTAATTGATCCTCGTCACGCCTCAATCAGCATTCCCCTGGAGAAACAGGCACAGCGAGGTTGGATTGATTACATTTGCAAGATGTTTTATTTATTAGATTGATTATTAAATAAAATAAATTAACAAGCATTGGGGCGCAGCGGTCCAGACGAGCGATCCGCTAAAAATAGTCGCACAAACGCCGCCCCGCGACCTCGTGCACACGCACCTCGATTTCGTACAGATCGCTCAGCACTTCGTCGCGCACCACGGTTTGCGGCGAGCCTTCGCAGTACAAACGCCCATCCTTCATGGCGATGATGTGGTCGGCATAGCTGGCGGCAAAGTTGATGTCGTGCAACACCACCACCACGGTTTTGCCGGTGTCTTGCACCGCCTGGCGCAGCAGTTTCATCATGCCGACGGCGTGCGCCATGTCGAGGTTGTTCAAGGGCTCGTCGAGCAGGATGTAGCGCGTGTCCTGGCACAGCACCATGGCGATGTAGGCGCGCTGGCGTTGGCCGCCCGAGAGCTCGTCGAGAAAGCGCTCTTGCAGCGGCTCCAGCTTCAGGTAGGCCAGGGCGCGGTCCACATGCGCTTTGTCCTCCAGCGTGAGCCGGCCCTTGGAATGCGGAAAGCGCCCAAAGGCCACCAAGTCGCGCACCGTCAAGCGCAGTGCGCTTTGGTTGTCCTGCCGCAAGATGGCGAGCATGCGCGCTAAAGCGTCGCTGGCGGTGGTCGTGATGTCCTGGCCTTCGATGCGCACCGAGCCCGAGGTCATCGGCACCAGGCGGCTGATCAGCGACAGCGCCGTCGATTTACCCGCACCATTGGGGCCGATGATGGCCGTGAGCTGGCCTTGTGGAATGCGCAGACTGACGTCGTGCAGCACCGTGGTGCTGCCGTGCGTCATGCGCAGGTTTTCAGTTTCAATCATGGCTTTGCCGCGCTCAGTTCTTGGCCTTGCGCACCAACAGATAGATAAAGGTCAGCCCGCCCAGAAATTCGACCACGATGGACAGCGAGGTGTTGAAGCTGAACACCCGCTCCAGCACCATCTGGCCGCCCACCAACAGCAGCGCGCCCAACAGCACCGTGGCTGGCAAGGTGTAGCGGTGCTGGTGCGTGTGCATCAGCTGGTAGGCCATGTTGCTGACCAGCAGGCCAAAGAAAGTGACCGGCCCGACCAGCGCGGTCGAAACCGACACCAGCACTGCGATGACCACCAGCACGCCCAGCACCGAGCGCTGGTAATCCACGCCCAGGTTGATGGCCACCTCGCGCCCGAGCGCCAGCACATCGAGCACATGGCGCTGGCGCCATACCCAGACGCCAACAAGCGCAATGACCGCCAGCGACAGCAGCAGGAGCGGCACCGACACGGTGTTGAAGTTGGCGAACAAGCGGTCTTGCAGCACCACGAATTCGTTCGGGTCCATGATGCGCCAGACAAAGTTGTTCAAGCTGCGGAAAAAGATGCCCGCCACAATGCCCACCAGCAGCAGCAAATGCAGGTTGCTGGATTGGCCGCGGAACAGCCAGACGAAAAGGCTGGTTGAGAGCAGCACCATCAGACCCACATTCATGCCAAAGCGCGTGAGCTCGGGCATCTGCATGGCTGCCACGCCGATGCTGAAAGCCAGCACTGATTGGATCAACTGGAACAGCGCGTCAAAGCCCATCACTGCAGGCGTCAGAATGCGGTTGTTGGTGACGGTCTGGAACAGCACGGTCGACACGCCAATCGCGAACGCCACTGTCCACAGCGTAGCCAGTTTTCCTCCGCGCAGCGGCAGCACAAAGCTCCATTCGGCCTGCACATTGAGCGTCATGAACAAGCCGCTCACCACGGCGGCCAGCGCCAGCAGCAGCCACAGGCAATGTAGGGGATCGGCCAGCCAGCTTTTGCGCACGCTAGCACTCTGGCCTAGGCTCTGAGCCCGCGCAAGCGGGCTGGAATTCAGTGAGCTTTGCGCCATCTCAGCCTCCCATGCGCTTGCGGCGCAGCAGCAGCAAAGACAGAAACATGGCGCTGCCGATAACGCCCATCACCGTGCCGATTGGCACCTCGTAAGGCGCAATCACCAGGCGGCCGATCAGGTCGCAAACCAGCGCCATCAGCGCGCCCGCCCAGGCTACCCAGAGCACCGATTTGCGCACGTTGTCGC
The DNA here is from genome assembly GCF_043359985.1 of Comamonas trifloxystrobinivorans. Lineage (NCBI taxonomy): Bacteria > Pseudomonadati > Pseudomonadota > Betaproteobacteria > Burkholderiales > Comamonadaceae > Comamonas > Comamonas trifloxystrobinivorans. Next base: position 129,266 of record NZ_JBHZGV010000006.1, on the reverse strand, counting down.
CCACCACCAGACGCATCAGGTTGGGCACGATCAGCCCGACAAACGGAATGATGCCGACCGTGACGATGACCGACGCCGTCACCACCGCCACCACGGCTACGCCTTGCGCCACCAGGCGCTTGTAGTTCAGGCCCAGATTGGTGGCAAAGTCTTGCCCCATGCCGGCTACGGTAAAGCGGTCAGCCGCCAGCATGGCCAGCACAGTGACGCCCAGAGACAGCCACAGCAGCTCGTAGCGGCCTTGTACGATGGCTGAGAAATCGGCCGTCATCCACGCACGCGCCGCCTGCATCAGATCAAAGCGATAAGCGATGAAGGTAGTGGCCGCCTCAATCACGCCCGACAGCACCAGGCCCACCAGCGGCACGATCAAGGCCGAGCGCAGGCGGATGCGCGAGAGCAGCGCCAAAAACAGCGCCGTACCCGCCAGCGCAAACAACGCAGCCAGGCCCATCTTGCCGAAGATCGGCATGTCCGGCCACAGCAGAATTCCCACCAGCATGCCCATGCCCGCCGACTCGGCTGTGCCCATGGTGGCCGGCTCCACATAGTGGTTGCGCGCCAGCATCTGCATCAGCAAACCGGCCACCGCCATGGCGCTGCCAGCCAGCAGCAATGCCAAGGTACGCGGCACGCGGCTGGCCACCAGCACCTGGGTGGCGAGGTCGTCTTCGTTGTGCGAGAAAAGGCGGGCAATCGTGCCCACCGACACATCGCTCACGCCCACCAGCAAGCTGATGAAAGCGAGCACCGCCAACGCGGCCATGGCCGGGCCAGCGAAAGCCAGCGAGCGCAGCGCACTGCGGTCGCTGCATGGCACTTTCAAAACCATCGGAGACATGCTGTGGCTGGTGTCAGACTGGCTTCAGCGCAAGCCATCTCAGGCCTTGGAGAAAGCCGTGATCAGCTGCGTCACATCGTCGTGCAGCGAGCCCGGGCTGGCGTTGCCCAGCAGGTACCAGTTGGCCGAGTTCAGGTAGACGATCTGCTTTTTCTTGGCCGCCTTGGTGGCATTGACCAGCGGGTTGTCCAGCAGCTTGCTGGCCGAGGCGCCTTCGCGGCCAATGGCGGCATCGCGGTCCAGCACAAACAGCCAGTCCGGGTTGGTCTTGAGGATGAACTCGAACGAGATCGCCTGGCCGTGGCCCGCCACCTGAATGTCCTTGTTCGCGGCCGGAATGCCATACACATCGTGCAGCATGCCAAAGCGCGAGCCCGGGCCGTAAGCGCTGAGCTTGCCGCCATTGGTCATCACCATCAAACCGGTGCCCTTGCTAGCAGTCAGGCCCTTGAGCTTGTCGATATCGGCCTGCATGGCCTTGATCAGCTCCTCGGCCTTGGCCTCCTGGCCCACCATCTGGCCCAGAATTTTGAGGTGCTTGAAGGCGCTGTCCACCGGCTTGGTGTTATCCACCGTCAGATCCAGCGTAGGCGCAATCTTGGACAGCTCGGCCACCTTGGCGGCCGAGCGGCCACCGGCCACGATGACATCGGGCTTGAGGCCTTTGACCACCTCGTAGTTGGGCTCGAACAGGCTGCCGATGCGGGTGTATTTTTTGTCGGCGTACTGCTCCAGCACGGGCGGCAACTTCACCACCTCGGGCACGCCTTGGACTTCGGCGCCCAGGGCACGCAAGCAATCGAGCGCTGCCAGGTCGAACACCAGAATCGTCTTGGGTTTGACGGGCACTTGCACCGCGCCATTGGCTTGCTGCACGCTAAAGCTCTGCTGCGCCAGCGCCGCGCTCGCCGCCCAGGGCAAACTCACCATGGCGCCCAATTGCAGCAGCGATTGGCGGCGGTTGATCGAAAGCGAGGCGGAGCGCGACATGGAACATCCTTTGGTCGAGTGCTGGCAGCCCATGCACCTGACCCAAGACCGTATCGCTACGAAATGCTATTGCTTCAATAGCTGCTTGCGCCCGCCACACCTGCCCCAGCGGTTAATTGATTGCAATGATTGCGCGATGCGCCGACAGCCTGCCCAATGGCACAGGCTTTACAAGAAATTAACACACATGCGAATCATTCTCATTTGATGGTAACACGCGGTTGCGCCAGGAACCAAACGGCAGCGCTAAATCCAGCGAGCCCGGTGAGGCTTTGAGGCTTGGCCAGCGGACTGTCGCTGAGCCGACAATGGCGCCACCAGTCGGCCCGAGCAACACCACAGAGCGCTGGTCAGACAGCCGGTTTTTTCTACAATGGCGGCACCAGCGCGCCCGCCCTTCGACTCCGCAGGAGACCGGCTGCCGCACGCTGACCTTGCCCGCGTGACACCCCCGACTGCTTCCACCGCGCCAGCGGCTCTGAGCCCTGCCGCCCTGACCGCCACTCTCCCGCCTTCGCTGCCCGCTTCGCCTGCCGCGCCCGCCGCCAACGCCACAACACCTGCACCACGCCCGCCGCGCCCCGGCCAGGGATCGGCCCTGACCGGCATTGCGCTGACCGTGGCGGCCTGCGTGTTCTTCTGTGTGCTGGATACCGGCTCCAAATACGTGGGCGCAGCCCTGCCCTTGCTGATGGCACTGTGGCTGCGCTACCTGCTGCAATCCATTTTTACCGTGGGCTGGGGTGTGGCGCAGCACGGCGCTGATATTTTCCGCACCACGCACCCGCGCTTTCAGATGATGCGCGCAGCGCTGTTCTGCACCAGCAATGCCTGCGCGATGATGAGCCTGCGCTACCTGCCACTGGCCGAGTTCACCGCCGTGGTCGCGATGACGCCGCTCGCCATGACCTTAGTGGCCGCGCTCTGGCTGCGCCAGGCGGTGAGCCCGCTGCGCTGGGTGCTGGTGGCTGTGGGCTTTATCGGCACCATCATCATCATCCGGCCCGGTGGCGCCAACTTCAGCGGCGGCGCGCTCATCTGGCCACTGCTGCAACTGCTGGCCAATACCGCCTACCAGATTGTCAGCAGCCAGATGGCCGGCAAAGAGCGCCCGGTGACCACGCAGATCTATACCAGCCTGGTGGCTCTGCTGCTCACCAGTGCCAGCCTGCCCTGGTTCTGGCAATGGCCCAACACCTGGGCGCTGTGGCTAGGTGCGCTGGCCATGGGCCTGGGCAGCACCATCGGCCATTTGGCACTACTCAAGGCCTATGAGCACGCCACGCCGGCCACCATCTCGCCTTTCCTCTACAGCCAGATTCCGTTTGCCGTTTTCTCCGGCTGGCTGCTGTATGGCCATATCCCCGACCACTGGGCCGTGCTGGGCATGCTGGCCATTGCCGTGGGCGGCGCGCTGAGCGCCTGGTTGTCGATGCGCGACCGGCGCTGAGGCAGCAAAATTTTCTGCCTCCCAGGCAGCCGCATCAGCATCACCCTCTCATAAAAAACAGCGCTTCGGAAAGCTCCGAAGCGCTGTTTTTGTTTTACAGCCGCTCGCGCAGGCCCTGTGCTATCGCTGGCGGCGCTGCAAATGCCAACCAGCCCCGACTGCCAGCAACAGGCTCGCCAGCAGCAAAGCCAGCGGCGCGTTCACCGGCACCGGCGTTGCGGTGGCGACCGGCGGTGTTTCGTCGCTCAGCAAGCGCAGAGAAATGAGCACCAACGCGGTCTTGCCGGCTTCCGTGGTCAGCGATCCCGGGTTGATAACAGGGGCGCCCCATGTGTATCCCGCAGGCGCCTCAGAAGCTATCGCTTTGTCAACCGTGCAAAGCACATCGGCGGCGACGGTTTGCGATTGAGCAGCCGCAGTAGTGAGTACGCTGGAATGCTTTTGACCAGCGCAAGTCATTTCCACTGCAGTGCTGAAGGTATCGCTCACGCCGCTGGGCAGATCCAGCTGCAGGCTCAGCTGAACAGTGGCGCTGGAGCCAGCGCTTTGCGCCTCAAGCCGGTTGGTCACCAACACTTCGGCGCCAGCGTTCGTCACCGTCACCGGGCCTGCCGGGCTGATGCTGGGGCTGGCCCAGTGGTAGCCGTCCGGCGCAGCGGGCAGAGCGTCTTCCGTCACCGTACACTGCATGCCCAGCGGCAGGGCCGTCGCCACCGTCACCGAGCTGGTGTTCGGGTAGTCGCTGATCTGCGCCGTGTAGCTTTGCCCGTCGCACAGCGCCTGGAAGCTGAATGCCAAAGGCCCGCTCACGCCCGCAGGCAGATCCAGCGCTTTGCGGATGGTCAGTATGCCCAGCTGCTGGCGCTCGGCAAACTGGTAATCCACTGCAGTGCTTGCAGAGCTGATGGCAATGCCGGTGATCTGGCGTACACCAGCCGTACCGGTGGCGGCGCCGTTCACCGTGCCGGGCAGAGAAGCAATCGCCTGCCAGCCGGGCCGCGGAGCGATGGCAAGCGTCCAGTTGCCGCTGGGCAGGTTGCTGAAGTGGTAGGCACCCGTGGCATCGGTACTGCCCGTCAACGTGCTGCCAGCCACGCAAGCGCTGGAGCCCGCTTCGCAGCTGATGTTTACTTCCACACCGCTGATACCGGCTTCGCCCACATCCCACTGGCCGTTGCCATTGGCGTCGTGGAACACCCGGCCTTCGAGCGATGCACCGGCACGTGCGCCCTTGATCTTGGCCACGGCATCGCCCCGAATGACCTTGGGATCGACGGCATCCATGGTGCGGCCATACAGATCGTTGACCACGCCGCCCACGCCGGAGACATCGCCGTCGGCGCGCAAAGTCAGGCTGATCTTGCCTTTGGAGCCCGCTACCAGATTGCCCGAGGTTTTGAAGCGCAAGGCCGTGGCCGCTGCTGGAATAGCCGCCGCATCCAGGCTCTGCCAATGCACGCCGCTGGTCGCGTGTTCGTTGCCAGGCATTTGCACGGCAGCCAACACGGCAGCTGCGGCGTCGGTGGTGTATTCGGCACTGATCGTCATCGCGCTGGGCTCTTCCATCTCGGCGCTGACAGCCAGCAATTGAAGCGCACTGGGCAGGCCGCTGGTGCCGCGACCATCGCCATTGAATGGCAACACGTCGACAAAATGGCCTGGGCCGGTGGCCGCCGTGGTGACGTTGGCAAAGCGGATGGTGTAGCTGAAAGGCTCACCGGCAGTGATGATCCAGGGCGATGTCGGGTCGCTCGGGTCTTCGCGCACAGCACCGCCCGTCACAGCCTTGCTGACGCTGAACGAGGCTACGCCTGCCACTACCATCGAGGTGGTCTCGGTGCGGTCTTGCGCAGCGGCAGAGCCGAGGATACCGTTCACACCGCTGTAGTCCTCGTAGCTGGAATCGCTGTCCGACGAGATGACGCTGCGAAAGCTGTAGCTGCGCTGCGGTGCATCGGCCTTGACATGCAGCTCAAACGTCAGCGGCGCGAGCTCGGTCATATGGCCTTGGTAGCCCGCCGTCACCGGCCCGCCAAGCGCATCAGGATTGCCCAGTTTGAACTCGGCGTAAGACGCCACATCGTCAGCCGTTCCCCAAATGCCGTCGGGCCCGGCATTGCCGTTGAAGTAGGTGACGCCGGTTGGCGCAGTACTCGGCAGCTCGAGGTATTGCGCCTCAAAGCTGACCTTGACTTGGAGGTTTTCCGCCTTGGTATTGACACCGGCCAGCGGTGGGCCAATGAGGCGAGGGGTGATGGTGAATGCCGCCGTTTCATTGGGCGCCGCCACCGGCGTCACTTGAATGCCGTGGCGTACACGCGCAGCCACGCTTTGCACACCGCCACCGGTGGCCATGCCATCCATGGCCGGGTCGTAGGTGGACGGCACCCAGTTGGCGCCAGCGTCTTTGTCCCGGTACTGGTAGAACCATGGCAAGCGGCTGTCGGTGGGCAGTGTCTTGGCGTCTTCATTGCTGCTGCGGCGCATGGGAATGCCCAGGCCCAGCGCCGAGCCGGGCGGAATGCCGCCATCGATATGGGTGTCTTCATACGCATAGCGCACGGCAGTGACCACACTCGGGTCGGCGGGCAGCGCACCCCAGCCGCTGGCAGGCGTGCCGGGCGTGCCGCAGCTGAAGGTTTTGCGCTCTTGGTCATTGGCATGGGCGCCGGTGTAGTACTCGATGACGTAGTTGCCGCTGGCCGGCGCGGGCCGGTTGATGTGGTCGGTCGAGAAGAACATGCCGTTGTCCAGCACCAGGTGCAAAGTGGGCGCCGCACGCAGCTCCAGCCACTTTGGATCCCAGGCCACACAGCCCGACGAATACAGCAGGTTCTCTTCCGAGTTCACCGAGTTGCCGCGCCCCACCATGGCCACAAAATCTTGCCCAGGGACGACTTTTTCCGCACTCTGAACAAAGCCGTGCGTATCGCCATACAGATACGAGGCACGGGAATACACGGCCGAGCTGGGAATGTCTTGCACGCGCAGCGGGTTGCGGCGGTCTACCCCCAAACCCAAGCACGAGGGCGCCTGGGTACGGCGGGGATTGTCGGCCACGCCGCAAGCCAGGCCGCCCGGCGTGTCGTGCGCAGGTTGGCCGGACAGGTTGCCAGCCCCGGAAAGCCCCAGTGGCTGAAAGCCGGTCAGCACGGTTTGCAAGCTGCTCAGCACGCCAGGCGGGAAGTTGGGCCCATCCGGCGTCCAGATTTCCAGGCTCACGGCCGGGGTGGAGGTGGTGGCATACCAATCGCTAGCGCCGGTGACCGGAAAGCGCACCGGGTCGAGAAAATCGGTGCGTGTAGCGCTGCCGAAAGTCAGTTCGATAGCGCCGCCCGCGCCACCTGGCTGCGAGCACACCACAGCAGGGTTGCAAGACTGCAGCAAGGCGCCAGGCATCACCTGAATGGCCAGCTTCATAGGCGTCTGCAAAGCCTCGAAACCCTTGAACTTGTAGGCGTCCACACTGCTTTCGCGGGCCGGCAGGGAGGCACCAAAATAGACCTTCTGGACAAAGCGCCGCCCGTTCACACCGCCGACCTGCTTTCGCGCATATTGCTCGGCCAGCGTATACACCTGGGTTTGGGGAGCCGCCGAGATGCGGAGCTGGCCGACGGGCAGCTTCACACGGGTGCTGTTGCTGGCGGTATGGCCGCTGACGCCCGCGCCGTGGGTGGCGACATCGGTGCCATGGGCCAGCGCGCCCGCCATCGCCATGACCGTGAAGGACTCGATGCCCGCCACCGGCGCGCGCACGCAGGTCAGCACGGTCTTGTCCGCATTGAGCGCCCCGCTCACATTGCAGACGGCACTGGCCTTAGCGCTCTCATTGAAACGCATGCCCTGCGGCACTTGCAGGGTGATGGTGTCTGCGGTGGTCCCCGATGAGTGGTAGCTCACCTTGAAGGCCATTTCATCCTGCGTGCGCACCCAGCCGTTGATCGGGCTGCTGTCGTGGCCCGGCAGGTCGTCTGCATCAAAGGTACCGGGCGAGCCATCGCGCTCCACCGAGATCGAGTCGAGCGTGATGGCGGCCGCCGCTGGAGCAGACCACAGACCGGTGAAGCCAGCCAGCGCCAACGCTGGCAACCAGCGCAGGCGCCAAGCAGACCAGCGAGCGCCTGTCTGCAACCGATACGGAAATTGTTGACCCATGATTTCCTCCTGAGCTTGGGTGTCGGGGTCCGTGGGCAGACCCGCCCGGACACAGCGGCCCAGCAGCCGCCTTGCAGCAACAGCCGGCGCCAGCGGCCACGCAGGCGCCACGCAATACATAGCTGTTACATATTGATTAACCCAATATCTTAGCGTCGCATTGATCATTTATGATCATTAATATCATTTATGACCAAAGGTTAATCAAAGGCTGTAGAGACTTGGCATTTGTTCACAGTGCAATTGCTCACTTTCCAAACAACCTAAATCTGGGCTTTTACCGATCCATGTACTTCCCGCAATTGCAGGCTCGGTGCACCGCCTGGCCACGGCTTGCAGCTTGGCGCGCCAGCACAAGCGGTCGGAAACACGGCCCCCGCTTCGCGGGAGACAAAAATAGTTGGAAACAATGATTTACCGCAAAGCAATTTCCGCCCGCACCCAGACCCACGCCCGGAAATGAAAAAAGCCTTGCAAACGCCAGGCTTGCAAGGCAGCGGGATCGGGCAGATGGCTAGTGCAGGTGGCGGGTGTGCAGCCGGCCCCAGCGTCAGCGCATCTTCAAAATCGCAAACACATCAGTGCGGCAGTTTGCGCACCTTGAATGCAGCGTAGATCTGCAGCAAACCGTAAATCAGCGCACCAATGCCAATCCAGATCACGCCCACAATCAAACCCGCCAGAGGTGCGGCCAGCAGCAAAATGCCCAGCGCTACGCCGAGCACGCCACCCAGAATCAGCATCCATTCGTGGTCGATTTCCTTGCGCACGCGGATCGCAAAAATCACCCGCATCACGCCTGCCACCAAAAACCAGGCCCCGGCCACCATGACGATGCTCGCCGCCATTGACACCGGGTTGGCAATGGCCATGGCGCCGAACACCAGCGATATCAGCGCGTAAAAAACCATCCAGCCGCGCGAGACGCCGCCGTTTTTGCTGAATGCGCCCATCAGGCCCACCACCCCTTCGGCAACGGCCAGAATGCCGATCGCCCAGGTGAGGCTGGCGCCCGCGGCCACCGGGTTCACCAAGGCCATCACGCCAAACAGCGTAGACACCACGCCGAACAACAAAATCAGCCACCAGCTGCGGCCTATGGTTTGCTGGATCTGCTCGGGGACTTGCATGCGGTTTCTCCGGTTGCCAATGATGAAACCATTATGCGCATTGCCTGCGACAGCACTGCGTCATCCAAGACCGACAGCGCCGCACTCGGTTCGCGCATGAAAAAACGCCGCGCGCAGAGTGCGCAGCGGCGTTGTTCACCCAAGGTGGTGTTCGAGTTTAGAAAGCTACGGCCTGGCCGTCTTTGCGCGGGTCGGAACCAGCTATGTAGTGCTGGCCATCGCGCAAGATCAGCTGCGCACCGCCAAACGCGAACACACCGTTGCCCTCTTCCACGCTGATGTCGTGCCCCAGGGCGCGCAATGCGGCCACCACTTGCTCGTCAAAGCCCAGCTCAACAGACACCTTGTTGCCGCCGGTCACGCGCCAGCGCGGCGCATCGGCGGCGGCTTGCGGGTTCTGGCCGTAGCGCAGCACGCGCACGGCCATTTGCACATGGCCTTGCGACTGCATGGGGCCGCCCATCACGCCAAACGCCATTTGCGGCGTACCGTCGGCATGCATGGCGAAGGCCGGAATGATGGTGTGCGAAGGGCGCTTGCGCGGCGCCATCTGGTTGGCGTGGCCCGCCTCGGTGGTAAAACCGAAGCCGCGGTTTTGCAGGCTGATGCCGGTGCCCGGCACCACCACGCCCGAGCCGAAACCCATGTAGTTCGACTGGATGAACGACACCATCATGCCGTCTGCATCGCAAGCGCACAGGTAGACCGTGCCACCGGGCTTGGGCGCGCCGTAGCTGGCCAGGCTGGCTTTGCTGCGGTCGATCAGCTTGGCGCGCTCGGCCAGGTAAGCCGGGTTGAGCAAATCCTCTTGCGGCTGGACGCGCATATGGTCGATATCGGCGTTGTACTGCGCCAAGTCGGCCAGCGCCAGCTTCATCGCCTCGATCTGCAGGTGCACCGTCTCCACGCTGTCGAGCGGCTGCTCACCGATGCCGATGGCATCGAGCATGCCCAGCGCCATGAGCGCGGCAATGCCTTGGCCGTTGGGCGGAATTTCGTGGATCACCGAATCGCCAAACGGCTGGGCCACCGTGCCTACCCAATCGCACTGGTGCGCGGCCAGGTCTTCCACCGTCATCACTCCGCCGTTCGCTTGCGAGTGGGCCGCGATTTTCTTGGCCAGCTCTCCACGGTAAAAAGATTCGCCCATGGTGGCGGCAATCTCTTCGAGCGTGCGCGCATGGGCTTCGCTTTTGAACACTTCGCCAGCCTTGGGCGCCTGGCCGTCGGGGGCAAAACATTCCTTGAAACCGGGCTGGTCGCCGAGCTTGGCCAGGCCCAGCTCCCACAGTTTGGCAATGGTGGGCGAGACGGCAAAGCCGTTGCGTGCGTAGTCGATGGCCGGCTGCGCCACTTGCGCAAACGGCAGCTTGCCAAAGCGCTTGGACAGCTCGACCCAGGCCGACACCGCGCCGGGCACAGTCACCGCGTTCCAGCCCTTTTCGGGGATACCGCCGAGCTTGTCGAAATACTCGGGCGTCCAGCCAGCGGGCGAGCGGCCGGATGCGTTCAGGCCATGCAGCTCTTTGCCGTCCCAGACAATCGCAAAGCCATCGCTGCCAATGCCGCAACCGGTGGGTTCCACCACGGTCAAAGTCATTGCGGCCGCCAAGGCGGCGTCTACCGCATTGCCGCCCGCCAGCAGCATGCGCAAGCCGGCCTGCGCGGCCAGCGGTTGCGAGGTGCTGACCACATTGCGGCCCAGCACGGAGGAGCGGTGCGAGGCGTAAGGCAGCGTCCAGTCTTTAATCTTCGTCATGTCTTCCATCCATCTGTTCAAGGTGAAGGCCGTGTTTTCTGTGGCTTGCACACGGCCCGAAATTATTGCGCAGCGGCCCCGGCGCACTAGTCCAAAGAGATGTTGTTGTCCTTGATGACCTTGGCCCAGCGCGCGCTGTCGGCCTTGACCATATCGGCAAACTGCGCAGGCGTGCCGGGCTTGGCCACTTCAGCACCGAGCTTGGCCAGGCTGGCGGCAACCGCCGGGTCGGCAATGGCCTGGTTAAAAGCCGCGTTGACCTTGGCCACCAGCTCGGGCTTCATGCCGGCCGGTCCATAGACGCCAAACCAAGTCACCGACGAATAGCCGGGCAGGCCCGATTCCGCCACGGTCGGCAGCTCGGGCGCCAGCTTGCTGCGCTGCTCGCTGGTCACCGCCAGCGCACGCAGGCGGCCACTGGTCACATGCGGCATGCCGGTGGGGATCGAATCAAACAAAACGTGCACCTGGCCGGTCGCCAGATCGCTGATCGACTGCGCCGTGCCCTTGTAGGGAACATGGGTCATCTGCACGCCAGAGCGGGCCGAGAACTCCAGCGCATTCAGGTGCACGATGGTGCCGTTGCCGCTGCTGGCGTAGTTCAGCTTGCCGGGGTTGGCTTTGGCGTAAGCGACCAACTCTTGCACGTTCTTGACCGGCAGCGAAGGCGTCACCAGCAGCACGCTGGCGGCGTCGGCCACATGGGCGATCGGCGTGAAATCCTTGTCCGCCTTGTAGGCCAGCTTGGACATCAGGTGCGGCGAGATGGCGTGCGTGCTGCTGGTGGTGAACAGCAGGGTGTAGCCATCGGCCGGGGCCTTGAGCACTTCGGCCGTACCGATGGTGCCGCCTGCGCCGGGGCGGTTGTCGATCACCAGCGACTGGCCCAGCTCCTGGCCCACCTTTTGCGCCACCACGCGCGAAACCAGATCGGTTGCGCCACTGGCCGGGAAAGGCACGATCACACGGATCGAGCGCTCAGGCCAGGCAGCGCCCTGCGCATGCGCCGCCCAAGGCACGGCAGCCGAAGCTAACAGCGCGGTGGCCGCCAGCAAAGCACTGCGGCGCGACAGCGCCGAGGAACGGGAACTCAGGGACAAAGCATTCAAACGTGGCATGGCAGTCATCAAAGTCAGAGGATTGGGACGAGAGCACCTGCCCTGCCACTGACCGTGCGCGCTTAGCGCCAGCCATCACGCCTGCCAGGGTGCTGGGCGGGCGTTGCGGTGGGTACCCCAAAGCCCGATGGTAAAAGCCCCTGCCTCCAAGGACCACCACTGATTTGGCAAGGCCGGTTTGCCAATACAGCAATGCTTTAAGCATAATCACGCTGTTTTCAGCAATAGCCCTGTCCCATGCGTCCCTCCACCTACCTGCAAGAAACCGCGCTGCGCTACTTTCTGGAAGTGGTGCAGTGCGGCTCAGTCAGCCTGGCTTCGCAGCGCCTGCATGTGGCCATGTCGGCCATCAGCCGCCAGATTGCCAGCCTGGAAGCGCAGTTGGAGACGCCCTTGTTCGAGCGCCACGCACGCGGCATGGTGCCCACGGCGGCGGGCGAAATACTGGCGCACCATGCGCGCCGCATCAGCCTGGAAGCCAGGCAAGCCGTGGAAGACATCCACGCCCTGCAAAACCTGCGCAGTGGTGCGGTGCGCATTGCTACATCGGACGCATTCGCCAACGAGCTGGTGCCCCAGGTTTGCGCGCAGTTTCAGCGCGACTACCCCGGCGTGCGCTTTCAGGTGCTGGTGTGCCCCACGGCCCAGGTCGCCAGCAAAGTACTGGCCACCGACGCCGAGGTCGGCCTGTGCTTCAGCCTGGCGCCGGCCAAAGGCATTCGCGTGGTGCACCGGCAATCGGCGCCTGTGGTGGCCGTTTTGCCGCCTAAACACCCGCTGGCGCGCAAGGCCCGCCTCAGCCTGGCCGAGCTGACACGCTACCCGCTGGCCCTGCCGCCGGCTGAGACAGCTGTGCGCCAGGTGGTAGACATGGCCTGCGCGAGGCAGGAACTGGCGCTGGACCCGGTCTTGGTGAGCAGCCATGCGCAAACCCTGCTCAAGTTTGTGCAGCACAGCGGCGGGGTCAGCGTCTCCAGCGAAGTCAGCGTGCGCCACCTGCTGGCCAGCGGCGAGTTGCTGGCCAAACCCTTGTCCGACGCCGGCATGGACTTGCGCGATATCGAAGTACAAACCCTGGAAGGCCGGCAACTGCCAGCCGCGGCAGATGCATTTTTGCAACTGCTGGTGCAGCATTTGACTGCCTCGGCATAGGCCATGAAAAAGCGCATTGTGTCTATACCGAAAGCTATATATTCAATAGCAAACAGCAGATACATTGCCACCTGAGTGACCGCAAACACAAGCACGTGACCGCCTGGTCATTTTTACAATCAAGCCACCGCACCACTCCGCCCTTCGATGCCGCAGGCGTCCGGCCCGGGTGGGCAGATTGCCGTTGCGTGTCGCCAACCACCGATTCCCGTCCGCAGACTGCCAGCCGCCTGGGCCAGCCGGTCACCGTCGCCCCGCTCGCCGGCAGTACCGCAGCAGCGCTACCTGCCACCGTCAGCACCAATACCGCCACCGTCACCGCATCAGCCAGCGCCGCAGCACCATCGGCCTTGGCGGGCATTGCATTTGCGGTGCTGTCCTGTGCGCTGTTTTCGGTGATGGACGGCGTGACCCGCTATGTTGGCCAGGTGCTGCCGATGCTGATGGTGCTGTGGGTGCGGCTGTTGGTGCAGGCGCTGGTGACAACCGCGCTGGTGCTGCCGCGCCAAGGCCTCGCCGCGCTGCGCACGGTGCACCCGCGCTTTCAGTACTCGCGGGCGCTGTTGGGCTGCATGACCTCGGCCTGCGGCTTTTTCTGCATTCTCAACATGCCGCTGGCCAACTTCACCGCGACGTGGTCCGTTGTGCCTTTGCTGCTGGTGGCTGCTTCTGCGCTGCTTTACAAGGAGCCGGTGGGCTGGTCGCGCTGGTTGCTGCTGGTGATCGGCCTGGGCGCGGTGTTGTTGATCATCCGGCCCGAGCCCGGTGCCGCGCCACTAGGCTGGGCGGTGATTTACCCCATAGGCATGCTGGTGTGCGGCACGGCCAACCAGTTGCTGGGCAGCCGCCTGGCGCGGCTGGACGGCCCCAACACCACGCAGTTGTACAGCAACTGGATACCGGTACTGCTGGGCGCGCCACTGCTGCCGCTGTTCTGGCAATCCGGTGCACCCTGGCTCGCCTGGGCGGCCTTGGCGGCCATGGGCGTAATTGGCGCCATTGGCCACCTGCTCCTGCTCACCGCTTACGCCCGCACCACGCCGGCGGTGATCTCGCCCTTTTTGTACAGCCAGATCGGCTTTGCCACCTTGGTGGGCTGGGCCGCGTTTGGCCAGGTGCCCGATACGCTGTCCGTCGTCGGCATGCTGCTGATCAGCTTTTGCGGCTGCATCAGCATCTGGCTGACTGCGCGCGAGCGGCCTGCGCGTCAGTAGCCGTGCTGCTCGCGGAAAGCCTTGGCTTGGCTGAAATGCCCATTGCCAATAAATGGCACCGGCGGGCGCAACGCCGATAGCGGAGACGGGTGGTTGCTGGTGAGTACCAGGTGCCCGCGATCGGGCGGAATGAAGACTTGCTTGGACTGCGCATGGCTGCCCCAGAGCATGAAGACCACAGGTTTGTCGCCCTCGGCCACTTGCTGGATGACCGCATCGGTCAGCTGCTCCCAGCCTTTTTTGGCGTGGCTTGCGGCCTGGCCTTCTTCCACCGTGAGACAAGTGTTGAGCAGCAGCACGCCATGCGTGGCCCACTTGACCAGGCTGCCGCCGGGCTCGGGAAATGGCGGGAAAGGCGTGCCCAGATCGCGCTGCATTTCCTTGAAGATGTTCTGCAGCGAAGGCGGTAAACGCACGCCCGGAGCCACGGAGAATGCGAGCCCCTCGGCCTGTCCACGGCCGTGGTAAGGGTCTTGTCCGAGGATGACCACGCGCACCTCTTCGGGCGGCGTGAGCTGCAGCGCGCGCAGCGGCTCGGGCGGGAAGATCACCGCGCCGTCATCCAGCCGGGTTTGAATGTACTGCGCCAGCTGCTGGCCCTTGGGGCTGGCAAAAAATGCGTCCACCGTGGGCTGCCAGCCCGGCGCCACCTGGTGGTTCTGGAAAGTCTCTGGGGTCAGTTGCATGAAGGGCTCAAGGGCATAAAACTGCAGCCATTGTGCACGCTAAAACCCGCGCCGGTTCCAGCCGCAGCGCTACAGGGCCTTCGCCGGTACAGCCGGCAAGTGCATTTGCACTTCGAAGCCCGGGTGGCCATTGCGAAAGCGCAGCTGACCGCCGTGCAAGCGCACCACGGCGCTGACCGAGGCCAAGCCCAGGCCGGTCCCTGGTTGCTCTTGGTGCGCCCGAAAAAACCGTTGCGCCAGTTGCGCCAGATCGGCCTGCGCCACGCCCGGCCCCAGGTCGCGCACCGTGATCGCTGTTTGCGGCGCATCACTGCCCAGATCTGCCACGTCTACGTCCCCCGCCTCGCTCGCCTCCAAAACCATGTGCACCCCCTGGCCGGCTTGGCTGCCATATTTGATGGCGTTTTCCACCAAATTGGCCAACGCACTGGCCAACAGGTTTCTGTCTCCCAGCGCTTGCGGGCGGCCTTGCACTTGCAGCTGTATGCTGCCGCCTTGCTCTTGCACCAAGGGCTCGTAGAGCTCGTACATGTCCTCTAGCAGGGCGGCCACATCCACAGCGGTAAAGGCCTGGCGCAAAGCGCCGCTTTCCACCTCGGCAATCGCCAGCAGTTTGTCGAACACCTGGCCCAGCTCGGCCACTTCGTTGGCGACCAGGCGCAGGGTCTCGCGTTGCTCGGCCGGGTCGGCGTTTTCTGCGGCTCGCAAGCGCAGCAAGATGCGGGTCATGGGCGTGCGCAGGTTGTGCGCAATGGTGTTGGAGACATGGCGAACGCCATCCATCAGCTGCTGCAGGCGCTCCAGCATGCTGTTGATGTCGCGCCCCAACAGCGCAAATTCGTCCTTGTGCCCGGCCGGCACCGGGATCCGCTGCGCCAGATCGCCCGCGGCCACCCGGGCCATGGTGGTGCGGATATCGGCTGCCCGCATGTCGACGACGCGGCGGAAAGTGATGGCGCCAATCACCGCCAACAGCAAGGCAAACACGGTGACGATGCCACTGGCGCGTGCGAACAGGTCTTCTATGTCGCGCTGGGCTTGCATGTCGCTGCCCACCACCAGGAAATTGCCGTTGGACAATTCGAGGGCCTGCACCCGCCCGACGATTTGGCGCCCGTCGCGCCACACCTGGAGCTCGCGCATGCCAAATTGGCTCAGGCGCCGGGGCGGAACAATGCGGGCATTGCCGATGATGGTCTCGCCCACCCGGTCCAGCAACAGGATGATTTCGGTATCGGTATTGATGCCGTCGCGCAGCATGTGGTCGATTTCGCCGCGCAAGGCATTTTCGCCATGGATGGCGCTGTATTCCTGCAAGCGCTTGAGTTGGCTGTTGGCATACAGGTCCAAGCGGTTGCGCAAGACGCCAACAATCTGTATGTAGAAAACAGCCAGCACCACCGCCACGGTGAACACCATCATCGCGCCATAGCTGAGCGCCAGCCGAAACGCCAGCGAACTCCAGGGGCGGATCTGAGACATCACACCGCTGGCAGCGTTTGCGCTTGGGGCGAGAGGCAGTAGCCCACGCCACGCACGGTATGGATCAGAGGCACGGCGTGGCCTTTGTCGACCTTGGCGCGCAGGCGGCTGATGTGCACATCGATCACATTGGTTTGCGGGTCAAAGTGGTAATCCCACACCGATTCGAGCAGCATGGTGCGGGTGACGATCTGGTTGACATGCTGCATCAGGTAAGCCAGCAGCCGGAACTCGCGCGGCTGCAGCACCAGCGCCTGGCCGCCACGCTCGGCGCTGCGCGTCATGAGGTTCAGCCGCAGGTCTTCCACCTGCATCTCCCGCGGTTTTTCGGTGACTTGCGAGCGGCGCATCAGGGCTTCGAGCCGAGCCACCAACTCGGAAAACGCGAATGGTTTGGAGAGGTAGTCATCCCCACCGGCCTTGAGCCCGCGCACGCGCTCGTCGGTAGACGAGAGCGCGCTGAGCACCAGCACGGGCGTGTTCTTGCCCATGGAACGCAAGGCCTGCACGATTTTGAGGCCGTCAAAATCGCCCGGCAGCATGCGGTCGAGCACGATGGCATCCCATTCCTGCCCCACCGCCTGGGCCAGGCCCTGCACACCTTCGTGGCAAACCATGACTTGTGCGCCCTGCTGGCGCAGGCCGTCTGCGATGAAGCCGGCGTTGAGCTGGTCATCTTCAACAATCAGGTAGCGGTGATTGGCCAAGGTGGATTCGACTCCCATGTCCAGAACTATAGCGTCAAAGCCGCGCCCCCGGCTCTGCGCTCAAGGCGGCAATAGCGGCAGGTTGCCACTGGCCACACGCACGCGCCATTGCGCTTCGAGCATGTCCTTGACCAGATCCAGGTGGTCCATGCGGCGTTCGCGCAGGTTGTCAAACACATCAATCATCTCCAGCACATTGCTCTTGCCCAGCACATAGGAGTCTTGGGCCATGCGGTGCAGCTGGTCGAGCTGCAGCAAGGCTTCGTCCTCGAAAGTCTGCAATGCCTCGTTGGCCAGGCGCAGCTGCTGCAGGCTGCGCATCAGCTCGGCCTGCGCAGCCACCTCGACCGATTCCTGTTTGTAGCGGGCCTGCATTTCGTCGGCGCGCGCCTTGTCGACCGCCCCTTGCTTGCGGTCGAACAGCGGAATGTCGACCGACACGCCCACGATGCCGTAGCGCCCATCTTGCCGGTGCCTGACCCGGGTATAGCTGAGCGCCGGCGTCGGTATGGCTTCGCGCTGCTGCAGTGCAATTTGCTGCCGCGATTGCTCCAGATCAGCGGCGGCGGCTTTGAGGGCCGGCAAGCGACCACGGGCCTGCTCCCACAGCGCATCGCTGCTGGCATAAGCAGAGGCTGGCAATGGCTTGAGCGAGCCCAAGGCCTGGGGCTGCCAGCGCGGCAACGAGGCCAGCGCTGCCATTTTGCTGCTGGCGTCCTGCAAGGCGGCCTGCGCCTTGCGGATCTGGATATCCATTTGCGCCACTTGCAGCGCTATGCGTGCCCCGTCGTACTGGCTGCGGGCACCGGCTTCGATCTGGCCTTTCACAATTTTTGCGGCGCCGGCTAAATCGCTGCCCGCGGCCTGCCACAACTCCAGGCGCCGCTGCGCTACCAGCACTTCGTTGAAGGCCCCGGCGGCCTCGTTCATCACCTCTTGCACGCCACTGTTCCACTGCGCTGCGGCCACCTCTTCGGCCTGGCGTGCGGTTTTTACACGCTGGCTGAGCTGGCCAAAGATGGGCAGCGGTTGCGAGATGGACAAGTCCTTCTCCTGCGGCTGCTTGCTCAGGCCCAGCGTCGGATTGGGCCAGGTGCCAGCGCTCAGCGTGTCGGCTTGCGCGGCGGCAATGCGCGTGCGGTCGGCCTTGAGCTGGGCGCTGTTGCGCACCACCAGTTGCAGATACTCGTTCAGGGTTTGCGCCTGCGCGGGCAAGGCGTCCGCCAACGCTGACGCAGGTGCAGCCACGGGCACCGGCGCCGCCGCTTGCTGCGCCTGCGCAGCGCCCGCCAGCCAGCTGGCGCACAGCAGCGCGCACACCGAGGAGAGCATCCTTTTATTCAGCCGAGCGCTCATCTTCTTCTTCCTGGGTCAACATGGTTTTGGGGCCCAACACGGCGTAGAGCACCGGCAGCAAGACCAGGGCGATCAGAGGCAGCACCATCATGCCGCCCACGATGACCGAGGCAAAGGGACGCTGGGTTTCACTGCCCACGCCGGTGGACATGGCCATGGGCAGCAAACCCAGCAGCGCCAGCAGCGCCACCAAAATGACCGAGCGCATGCGCTCCGCCGCGCCCTCCACCAGCGCAGGCATCAGGGGCAGGCCCGCCCGGCGGCGCTCTTCCACGCTGGACAAGACCAGCAAGCCCACCAGAGCGACTTGCCCCAGCAGCGCGATAAAACCGATCGCAGCGCTGATCGACAGCTCGATGTGCGTCACATGCAATGCCACCACTCCGCCCACCATGGCAAACGGCGCGCACAGCATGATCACGCCCGCACTGCGCGCTCGGCCCAATGCGCCAAACAGCAGGGCATACACGATCAGCAGCGACAGCGGCACCACAATGCGCAAACGAGCGGCAGCGCGCTGCTGGTTTTCCCACTCGCCACCCCAGACGGCGGTATAGCCTTCGGGCATTTTTACTTTCTCCTGGAAAGCTGCCAGCGTGTCTTTGACGACCGAGCCGATGTCGCGCCCCTCGACGTTGAATTTGAGCGCCATGTAACGCGCATTGCCTTCCCGGAAGATCGATGAGTTGCCGATCTCCACCTTGACCGATGCCAGCGAGTGCAGCGGCAAGGACTGGCCTTTCGGTGTGGGAATGGCGATCTCGCGGATGCGGGCTTCATCCATGCGGTCCACATAGGGCAGACGCACCCGCACGGGCACGGGATACTGGCCTTCCCACAAGGTCGTCACCACATCGCCGGCCAAGGCCATCTCCAGCGTTTTTTGCGCGGTGTCCATGTCGATCCCCTGCCGGGCCAGGGCCAGGCGGTCAAAGGTCACATGCACTTGCGGAGCGGGGGCATCGCGGTACAGCCCCAGATCAACCACGCCTGCAATCGGCTGCACCGCATCCACCGTTTTTTGCAGCAAGGCCCGCAGCTGCGGAATCTCGGGCCCGAACACTTTCAGCACCACCTGGCCGCGCGCGCCCGACGAGGACTCTTCCACGCTGTCGCGAATCGGCTGGGCAAAGTTGAAGGCAATGCCCGGTATCTCTTGCAGGCTCTGGCGCATGCGCTCGATCAGCGCCGGCTTGCTCAGGCCCTGGGTCCACTGCTCATGGGGTTTGAGTCGCACCAGCACCTTGGCCAGGTTCAGGGTTTCGTTGTCGGTGCCCGATTCGGGGCGCCCTTGCTCGGAGATCACCGATATCACCTCGGGGAACTGGCCCAGGCGCGCGCGCACTTCGCGCAGCACTTCCTGGCCTTTTTCCAGCGAAATCGAGGCCGGCATTTCCACCAGCACATAGGCGTCGCCCTCGTCGAGCTCGGGCAGAAATTCCGTGCCCAACCAACGCCCTGAATAGCCCACCAAGACCAGCACGATTACCGCCACCAAAGCCACCAGCGAACGGGCGCGGGTGGATTGCAGCACCTTGCCAATAAAGCGTTCGTAGCCGTGGTGCGCACGGTCGAAAATCTTGGGCTCTTCGACCATCACATGCTTGGGCTTGAGCAGCAGCGCGCACAAGGCCGGCACCAGACCCATGGCAAACACCAGCGCGCCCAGCAGCGCGAAGGTGTAGGTCATGGCCAAGGGGCGGAAGATGCGCCCTTCAATGCTCTGCAACGAGAACACCGGTATCAGCGCCGCGATCACGATGGCCATGGCAAACAAGGTCGGTTTGGCCACCGCCACCGCCGAGTCGATGATGATGTGGCGCATGTCCGCCTGGGTTTGCGGCTTGCGCAGGCGGGCATTGCGGATGATGTTTTCTGCCAGCACCACCGCGCCATCCACCATGATGCCGAAGTCGATGGCGCCCATCGATATCAGATTGGCCGGCATGCCCAGCCAATGCAAGCCGATGAAAGCCACCAGCAAGGACAGCGGAATCACCGTGGCCACAATGAGCGAGCCGCGCAGGCTGCGCAGCACCAGCCACAGCACACTGACGATCAGCACAGCACCGAACAACAGGTTGTGCTGCACCGTGGCCAGCGTGTGGCCCACGAGGTTGGAGCGGTCATAGCTCGTGACCATCTTCATGCCCTCGGGCAACTCGCCCCGGTTGAGCTGCTCCACCTTCAGGTGGATCTGGTCCAGCACGCGCGACGGGTTCTCGCCGCGCTTGAGCAAGACGATGCCTTCGACCACGTTGTCCATGTCGTCCATGCCCACCGAACCCTGGCGCGGCGTGTGCGCTTGAAACACCCGCGCCACATCACCAATCGTCACCGCCTGGCCCCCGCGCATGGCCACCACCACACGCTGAATATCCTCTGGCTGCGCCAACAGGCCGATGCCGCGCACGATCAGCGACTGCTCACCGCGGCGCAGCAGGCCGCCGCCCACATTGCGGTTGGATTTGGCCAGCGCATCGCCCACGTCTTCGAGCGAAATATCCAGGCTGTAGAGTTTTTGCGGATCGACCTCCACATGGAACTCTTTGACAAAGCCACCGATGCTGACGATATCGGCCACCCCCTGGACCTGTTTGAGCACGCGGGTGACATGCCATTCCTGCTCGGTGCGCAGTTGCGCCAAGGTGTGGCGGTCGCTTTGCAAGCGGTAGTAGTAGATCTTCCCCAGCGGCGTGTAGTCGGGCGCCATCTGCGGCGTCACGCCCGGCGGCAGGTCCGCCTGCGGCATGCGCTGGGACACTTCGGCGCGGGCCTTGAAGCTGTCGGCATCGTCGTTGAACACCAGGTTGATCATCGAGAGGCCGAAATAGCTCTCCGAGCGCAAAGACATCAGCCCCGGCGTGCCGTTGAGCTCGCGCTCGAGCGGCTGGGTGATCTGGCGCTCAACCTCTTCAGGCGCCAAACCAGGCGCCTGGGCAATCACCCCGACCTGCACATTCGTCACATCCGGATAGGCTTCAATGGCGGTGTTCAGGTAAGACCAGACCCCATAAACCGCAATGGCAACGGTGGCGCACAAGGCCAGCAAGCGGCGGTGCACGACAAAGGCAATCAGTGAACGTAGCACGGTGGCTTCTCCTGCTACGGTTTACAGCATCTGGCTGGCAGCACCGTCCAGCAGCAGACCACCACGCACCACGATCTTGTCGCCCGCCTGCAGTCCGCTTTGGACAGGCACCGTGCCGCGCAGCGGCTGGCCCAGCACGACATTGCGCGCCTCAAACAAGCCGTCGTCCACCTGCACGTAGACGATCGAGCGATCACCATCCTTGATCAGCACCGCCGTCACCGGAATCAGCATTTGCTGCGTGGCAGCCAGCGGAATCTCGACCGAGGCCTGCATGCCCGGCCGCAAGCCTGGCAGTTGCGCCTTCAGGTCGATCAGCACGGTGGCGCGACGCGATTCCTTGTCCAGCACCGCGCCGATATTGCGCACCGTACCGGCCGCGGTGGCCGCCAACTGCTGCACCTTGACGATGGCCTCTGCGCCCACATGGATGCCCGAGAGATCGCCCTCGAACGCGTCTGCCACGATTCGCATCGCGCCCGGATCGCCCACCAAAAACAGCGCGGCGCCATTGTCAGCAGCCGCGCCGGGCATGGCATTGCGCTCAGCAATCACGCCCGAGCGCGGAGCACGCAACACCACCCGGTCCCCCGAGCCCGCGCCCAGCAAAGCCGCCGCGCCTTGCGCCCGCGCCAGCTCTTGCGAGGTCTCGCGCAACTTGGATTGCGCCGCACGCAGCTCCATCTCTACGCCCACGCCCTTGGCCAGCATGGTGCGCTGGCGCTGCTCTTCGACTGCCGCCAGATCTTTGGCCGTGCGAGCTGCCTCCACTTCGTAGCGAATACGCAAGGCATCGGGGCTGACCAAGGTAGCCAGCGTATCGCCCGTCTGCACCTTGTCGCCCACCTGCACATTCACCGAGACCACCCGGCCTTCCACAGGAATCGCCACCGCAGTCACTTTGTCATCCTGAAAAGCCACCCGCGCCGGCATGGCCGTGGTTTGTGCGGCGCCCGACTGGCTCAGGCTCACGATCTCCAGCATCTTCAGCGAAGCCGGCTGCAACCGCACCTGTCCCGGCGCCAGTGCCGCAGCCTTGGGAGCGCTCGCCTGCTGGGCAGCTGCATCCGTTTTGCCTCCGCAGCCGACCAAAGCCATCGCCAGGCTGGCCGCCACCGCCCAGGCCCAGCCCTGGCGAAATGAGTAGAAATGAAGATCCATCCGTGCCCCTGGTGTCTGTGTCTCGCTGTACCGCTCGCTGGCGGCGTTTTTGGGGCATGCCCCTTGCTCCCTGGATGCTATGCAGGCGCAGCAAGACTCGGGATTACCGACGAATTACGATTTGGTTAGCTTTGCCTCTGGGCCTGAACAGCCACGCACAGGCTTGCTTGCGGCCGCACCAAAGGCGGCCAGGCAAGCGCACGGCGAATGCCGGGGACAGCACAAGCGGCGTGGACGATTAACACAGGTTTACAGCTGAGCGGTACAAAAAACGGCAAGATGCGCCGATGCCTTCTTCCAACCACCTTGTCCGGGCCGGGATCGCAGCGCTCTGCAGCCTGTGCCTCAGTGCCCTGCCAGCGCAGGCGCAAACCGCAGCCCCCGCTGCCACACCCACGGCCATTGCCGTTGAGATTGATGGGCTGTTCGCTGCACTGCTGCAATCGGGTTGCGAGTTCAGCCGCAACGGCAGCTGGTACAGCGCCAAGCAAGCCAGCCAGCATTTGCAAAGCAAATACGATTATTTGCTGAAGAAGAAACTGGTACCCAGCACCGAGGCCTTCATCGAGCGCGCCGCCAGCCAAAGCAGCGTATCGAGCAAACCGTACCTGGTGCGCTGCCCAGGCCAGCCTGAGGTGCAAAGCAAGCAGTGGTTCAGCGAGCAATTGCAGCAGCTGCGCGCCAGCAAATAAAGCGCATCGCCCATAAAAAAGCAGCTGCTGCGCTTTGTCAGCGCAGCAGCTGCTTTTGCGAAATTGACTGATTAAGCGCGTTCGACCGGGTTGGCGAACAAGGCTGCCAGCGCCTCGCCCGGCTCTTCGGCGCGCATGAATGCCTCGCCCACCAGGAAAGCGTTGATGCCCGCATCGCGCATGGTTTTCACATCGTCTTTGCTGAGAATGCCCGATTCGGTCACCAACAGGCGATCAGCCGGCACGTTCTTTTGCAAATCCAGCGTGGTCTGGATGTTGACTTCAAAGGTGCGCAGGTTGCGGTTGTTGATGCCGACCAGCGGCGTCTTCAATTTCAGCGCACGCTCCAGCTCCGCGCCATCGTGCACCTCCACCAGCACCGCCATATCCAGGCTGCGAGCGATCTGCTCCATCTCGGCCATTTGCGCGTCTTCCAGGCAAGCGGCGATGAGCAGAACGCAATCTGCGCCCATGGAGCGCGATTCGTAGATCTGGTAGGGATCGACCATGAAATCCTTGCGCAGCACGGGCAGCAAAGTGCTGGCGCGGGCCTGCTTGAGAAAATCCGGTTCGCCCTGGAAAAACTGGCGGTCCGTCAGCACCGACAAACAGGCTGCCGTGGCATTGCCGTAGAGCTTGGCCTTGTTGTTGCTGTTGCCCACCATGTAGCTTTGCGCAATGTCGGCCGGGTCGAAATCGGAGCGAATCACGCCCTTGCTCGGGCTGGCCTTTTTGATCTCGGCGATCACGCCCGCCTCGCCTGCCGCGATTTTGGCGCGCAGGGCGCCGACAAAATCGCGCGTAGCCACTCGGCTTTCCGCATCGCGGCGCATGGCCTCAAACGGCAAACGCTTTTTGGCAGCGGCGACTTCTTCGACTTTGACGTCGCAGATTTTTTTCAAGATGTCTGACATAAATTAGTCCTTTGCTACGCAGCCGCTTCAAGCCTGCTGCTGAGAAAACGCCACCAGATCCTTGAGCTTTTGCAGCGCCGCGCCACTGTCGATGGCAGCACGCGCGCGCTGCAAGCCGTCTTCGATGGAGCTGGCCACGTTGGCGGCATACAGCGCGGCGCCGGCGTTGAGGCAGACGATGTCGCGTGCCGGGCCTTGTTCGCCTTGCAAGATGCCCATCAGCATGGCTTTGGATTGCTCGGGGTTGTCCACGCGGAAAGCGCGGGTGCCCACCATCTGGATGCCGAAGTCTTCGGGGTGGATCGCGTATTCGCGCACCACGCCGTCTTTGAGCTCGCCGACCAGGGTGCTGGCGCCCAGGCTGATTTCGTCCAAACCATCGCGGCCGTACACCACCAAGGCGTGCTCAGCGCCCAGGCGCTGCAGGGCACGTACCTGGATACCGACCAGGTCTTCGTGGAACACGCCCATCAAAATATTGGGCGCGCTGGCCGGGTTGGTGAGCGGGCCCAGGATATTGAAGATGGTGCGCACGCCCAGCTCTTTGCGCACGGGCGCCACGTTCTTCATCGCCGGGTGGTGGTTGGGCGCGAACATGAAGCCGATGCCCACCTTGGCGATGCTTTGCGCGATTTGCTCGGGGCTGAGGTTGATGTTGACGCCAAGCGCCTCCATCGCGTCTGCGCTGCCCGATTTGCTGGAGACACTGCGGCCGCCATGCTTGCTGACCTTGCCGCCTGCTGCCGCGATCACAAAGATGGAGCAGGTGGAGATGTTGAAGGTGTTGGCGCCGTCGCCGCCGGTGCCAACGATGTCGACCAGGTTCGTGCGGTCGGCCACATTGACCTTGTTGGAGAACTCGCGCATCACCTCGGCGGCGGCGCTGATCTCGCCAATGGTTTCCTTTTTGACGCGCAGGCCGGTGATGATGGACGCGGTCATCACGGGCGAGAGCTCGCCCTTCATGATCATGCGCATCAGGTGCAGCATTTCGTCGTGGAAGATTTCGCGGTGTTCAATCGTGCGCTGCAGCGCTTCTTGGGGAGTGATCGACATGGTGTGTTGAATATTCGTTTCGATGAAGGATCAAGCGCCCGGTTTGTCGCTGAACGCCAGCTTGAGGCCGAAGCCGATGAACATGGCACCGGCCGCACGGTCCAGCCAGTGCAGACGGCTGCGCAGCCAGCCAGCGCGGCTCGCCAGGCCCGAGCCCAGCCAGACCCACAGCACATTCACCGGAATGGCATTGATGTTGAAGAGCAGGCCCAGCGCCGCAAAAGCCAGGCTTTTGTGGGCGTAGTCGGCAGCGATGAATTGCGGGATGAAAGCCAGAAAGAAGATGGCGACTTTGGGGTTGAGCACATTGGTCCAGAAGCCGCCCCAGAAGATGCGCGCCAGCTGCAACGGCTGGGCCGGGCTGGCGGCTGCACTGGCCGGCACCGCCAGCGGGCCGTTGTTTTTGGCCCGCAAGAGCTTGAGGCCCATCCACAGCAGATAGGCGGCACCCAGCCATTTGAGCACGCTGAACGCAGTGGCCGATGTGGCCAGCAAGGCGCCCACGCCCAAGGAGGCCGCTGCCACATGCACCATGCAGCCAGCGGTGATACCGGCGCTGGCCACCAGGCCGGCACGCATGCCCTGGCGGGTAGCGTGGCTGAGCATGTAGAACACGTCTGGCCCAGGAGTGAGATTGAGCAACCAGCCGGCGGCGATGAACATCAGCAACTGGTGCAGCTCAATCATCAGCGCTGCTCCAGAAAGTTCTTCAGCATCGCGTGGCCGTGCTCGGTCAGGATGCTTTCGGGGTGGAACTGCACGCCCTGGATGGGCAGGCTCTTGTGGCGCACGCCTTGGATTTCGCCGTCTTCGCTGGTAGCGGTGATTTCCAGGCAATCAGGGCAACTGCTGCGCTCGATGACCAGCGAGTGGTAGCGGTTGACGGTGAACTGCGCGGGCAGATCGGCAAACACGCCTTGCTGCGTGGTGCTGATGACGCTGGTTTTGCCGTGCATTTGCTGCACGGCACGGATGACGTTGCCGCCAAAGGCCGCGCCAATGGCCTGGTGGCCCAGGCACACGCCCAAAATAGGCAGCTTGCCGGCAAAGTGCTGAATGGCGGCCACCGAGATGCCAGCTTCGGCCGGGCTGCAGGGGCCGGGCGAAATCACCAGCCAGTCGGGTTGGTGGGCGGCAATCTCTTCGAGCGAGGTTTCGTCATTGCGCACCACGACCACCTCCACCCCCAGCTCGCCAAAGTACTGGACAATGTTGTAGGTGAAGCTGTCGTAGTTGTCGACCATCAGAAGCTTTTTCATGGTCTAGTCCTTGGGCTTGCCGCCCGCTTGCAGGCGGGCGAGTTCGCGGTGTTCGTAGGCGATGTACGTTTCCATCATCGCGCGGTAGATGGCCTCGATCACATCGGGCTGGCCGCCTTCCAGCGCTGCGCGTTCACGCACGCGGGCGACGATGGTTTCAATGCGCTCTTCATCGCGCACCAGATCCGGGTTGTTCTTGCACTTGGCCGCCTGGGTCATGTAGCCGCCGCGCTCCACCAAGAGTGGCACCAGAATGTCGTCGAGCGCGTTCACATTGCGGCGCACGTCGGTCATGGTGTTGCAGTCTTGTACTTTGTCGATAGCGCGGGTCATTCCAGTCCTTCCTCTACGAGTTCTGCCGCACGCAACAGTGCGCGGGCCTTGTGTTCGGTTTCTTTCCATTCCAGCTCGGGCACCGAATCGGCTACCACGCCGGCCGCCGCCTGCACATAGAGCATGCCGTCCTTGATGACGCCGGTGCGGATGGCAATAGCCAGATCCATGTCGCCGGCAAAGCTCAGGTAACCCACGGCGCCACCATAGATGCCGCGCTTGGTGGGTTCGAGCTGGTCAATCACTTCCATGGCATGCACCTTGGGCGCACCCGAGAGCGTGCCAGCCGGGAAGGTGGCCTTGAGCACGTCCATGCTGCTCATGCCATCTTTCAAAATGCCTTCGACGTTGCTGACGATGTGCATCACGTGGCTGTAGCGCTCTACCGCAAAAGCCTCGGTCACCTTGACGCTGCCAATCTTGGCAATGCGGCCAATGTCGTTGCGCGCCAGGTCGATCAGCATGACGTGCTCGGCACGCTCCTTGGGATCGTTGATCAGCTCTTGCTCGGTGGCCTTGTCCTTCTCGGGCGAAGCGGCGCGCGGGCGCGTGCCGGCCAGCGGGCGGATGGTGATTTTCTGGCCTTCTTCCACCTTCTCCTGGCGCACCAGAATCTCGGGGCTGGCGCCCACCACCTGGAAATCACCAAAGTGGTAGTAGTACATGTAAGGGCTGGGGTTGAGCGAGCGCAGCGCGCGGTACAGCGACAGCGGGCTCTCGGTGTAGCGCTTGTGGATGCGCTGGCCCACCTGCACTTGCATGAAATCGCCTGCGGCGATCATCTCCTTGGCCTCTTCCACGGCCTTCAGGTAATCAGCCTTGGCAAAGCTGCGTTCGGCCGGGTGGCTGTCGCCTGCCTTGATCTGCGGCACGCTCACCGAATAGCGCAGCTGCTCTTTGAGCTGGCGCACGCGCTTTTTGGCTTTGCTGTAAGCCTCGGCTTCGGCCGGGTTGGCGTAGACGATCAGGTAGAGCTTGCCCGAGAGGTTGTCGATGACAGCCACCTCTTCGCACTGCAGCAGCATGATGTCGGGCGTGCCCAGCGTATCGGACGGGCAGCTTTTCTCCAGCTTTTTCTCGATGTAGCGCACCGCGTCATAGCCAAAGTAGCCGGCCAGGCCACCGCAAAAACGCGGCATACCGGCGCTGAGCGCTACCTTGAAACGCTGTTGATAAGTGGCGATAAATTCCAGCGGGTTGCCCACATGGGTCTCGACGATCTGGCCATCGGTCACCACCTCGGTCTTGGCTTCGGCGCCAAAGCCGCTGGCGCGCAGCAGGCTGCGAGCGGGCAAGCCGATAAAGCTGTAGCGGCCAAAACGCTCGCCACCGACCACGGATTCCAGCAAAAAGCTGTGTTTACCGTCATCGTGCGCGTGGCACAGCTTCAGATACAAAGAGAGTGGAGTTTCCAGATCCGCAAAGGCTTCTGCGACAAGAGGAATGCGGTTGTAGCCTTGGTTGGCCAGACTTTTGAATTCAAGTTCGGTGATCACGAACGGGGTCCCCAGCTTTGGCAGCGCACGCTGGATGTGTGCGATTCGTGCGCTGCAGTTCATCAGGTTTCGGCCATGCCAGGGGGCATGGCCTCGGGCGCACGCTGGGGCGTGTCACCCAGCGGCAATCAAACAGTTACGGACGCAGGCTTACGCCAGGGCCAAGCTCCCCGGTCCGAGCAACCTGCAATAACTGCGTGATGGATGAACATGGGTCTTAGTGTAGCAAACGATTCAGGCCTGCAGCGCCAAATCGGGAATAAGGGCTTTTTTGCCAGCAGGCTGGGCGGCCACCAGCTCGCGGTAATAAGTGGGCAAGGCAAACAGCGCCGGGTGCAGCTCTGCGTTGTAGAACTGCAAATCGCCCACGCCGCGCTCTGCCAAACGCTGCGCGGCCAAAGCGGGCGTCAACAGCGCCGGCTGCAGGCTGTCCGAAGCCACCGCCAGGCCCCAGTACGCGCCGTAAAGCGGGATGTAAAGGCCATAGCACTGCACCTGGGCAAACTCGCGGCGCAGGCATTCGGCCAGTTGCTGCACCTGCTTGGCATGGAAAACCGGGCTCCCCAAGTGCTGCACCACGGCGCCGCCGGGCGCCAGCACGCGTTTAATGCGCTGCAGCGCCTCGGGCGTGTAAAGGGTTTCGGCCGGCGTGTCCGGGTCGGTCAAATCCATCAGCACCAGATCGAAGCGCTCGTCCGTCTCGGCCAGCAGTTGCAAGCCGTCGCCAATGCGTACTTGCAGGCGCGGGTCGTCAAATGCGCCACGGTGGATTTTCTGCAGGTGCTTGCGCGCCGTCTCCACCACCTGGGCATCCAGCTCGGCCAGCACCACGCGCTCGATCGTGCTGTGCTTGAGCAGCTCTTCGGCCGCGCCGCCATCGCCGCCGCCGATGATCAGCGCACGCTTGGGCGCAGGGTGCGCCATGGCTGCGGGGTGCACCATGGCCTCGTGGTAGAAGAATTCTTCTTTCTCAGAAGTCATGAAGCGCTCATCCAGCCGCAGCATGCGGCCGAATACGGGCGACTGCAGCAGCTCCAGCTTTTGGAAAGGCGTTTGCTTGCGTTTGATGACTTCGGCGCGGAAGCTGTAAGCGCTGTTGCTGGTGAGCTCTTCACGCACCCACTGCTCGGCAGCCGAGCCGGCAGCGCTGATGTCGCCGCGCTGCAGGTGCTGGCGCTGAATGCGCTCGGGTTGGAAAGCGGCAACCACCGATTCGAGCAGCTGGCGCGCCTTGCCCGAGTTGTCGTCCGAGAAGTTGCAGACGTAAACATCAAGCGTGACATTGCCCGTCTCGGGCCAGGTATGGATGGCCAGGTGCGATTCGGCCAGCAGCACCACGCCAGTCACGCCGCCGGGCTGGCCCTGGTAATCCGGGAACTTCACCCAACTGTCATCCACCAGCGTCAGGCCAGCGGCATGGGTTTGCGTGGTACACAGCTGCGCGAGTTGCTGCGCATCCAGCAGCAAAGCAGTATCGCATTGGCAGCGGTAGAGATCGGCGGTGAGGTGCAGTCCATCCATCGTTGGATTCCTTCTTGTTGCACAGGCAGGCACAGCCGCGCCTGTGAGGTGAATGGAATGGGGGCAAGCAGGCTTGCCCACCGTGCTGCCGGCCGACTATCGGGTCAGCCAAACAGCAAGCAACAGACGATGATAGCCCGCAGCGAATAACGCAAATTGCAGTGCGATATTGCTATTGCGGGCGTTTGCACCAAAGCCGAAATGGACTGAGCAGGCTTTGCGCAAGCTTTGCCCAAAGCCTTCGGACGCTCTTTATCTGATAGCAATCTCCGCCAGCGAATCGACATAACCGAGCGCCTGCACTGAGCGGATCGGCTGGCCGTGGTTGTAGCCGTAGCTCACCAGCACCACCGGGCAACCGGCGTTGTGCGCGGCCTCGGCATCGTTGCTGCTGTCGCCCAGCATCAAGGTGGTGGCAGGCTGGCTGCCCAGTGCTTCGCAGGTTTTGAGCAAGGGCAAAGGATCGGGCTTTTTGCGCTCGAAGGAATCACCGCCAAACACATGGTCGAAATAGCCGCGCAAGCCCTTGGCACGCAGCAGCGGCTCGGCAAACGACAAAGGCTTGTTGGTGAGGCAAGCCATTTTCAGGCCATGGTTGCGCAGGGTTGCCAAGCCTTTTTCCACCCCGTCATAGACCTTGGAGAAGCGGCCGTTGATGGCCAGATAGTGGTGCTGGTAGCGCTCCCAGGCTTGGGCGTAATGGTTGTCCACATCGGCGGCGGACGGCGTTTTTCCGCCCTGCGCCAGCACATGCTTCAGCACCGAGCGCAGCAGGTGCTCCGAGCCCTTGCCCACCATGGGCTCGATAGTCAGCGCATCAATAAGCGGCAACTGCAAATCCGCCAACATGCGGTTGAGCGCCTCGGCAAAGTCTCCCATGGTGTCGACCATGGTGCCGTCCAGATCGACGATGACGGCCTCGCAGCCGGGGAACATTTTTTTCAGATCAAACATGGCATTCATGCCCGCGCGGGCGTCGGAATCAAGAGAAAAGCAAGAGTGCCGCGCCATTCTGCCGCAGATCGCGCTGGCCAGCGGGCAGCTCGTGAGACAGCAGCGCCCGCCGCCCAGCGGCAAGCAAGCTTGCCGTTTGTCGCACCGGAACTGCCGTTGATACAAATCAGTTAGCGCTTTTCACCTACCGCTTTTTATGTAACTAAAATTGTCAATTACAACAAAATAGTTAATATCAATTCAAGAAGAAACGGTAATTGCATGACCCGCACACCCTCTTCCACCCCGTTCCGCCAGCGCGGCTTTACCTTGATCGAGATCATGATTGTGGTGGCGATCCTGGGCATTTTGTCCGCGGTGGCGCTGCCTACCTACCGTGACTATGTCACCAAAGGCAGCATTCCCGATGCCACCTCAACCTTGGCACTCAACCAAGTGAAGATGGAGCAGTGGTTCCAGGACCATCGCGCATACGCATCTTCAGGCAGTACTTGCCCTGTAGAGATCTCAGACACCAAGTACTTCACCTTCAGTTGCACTGCTTCATCGACTGCCTACACCATTACCGGCACCGGCAGATCCAACACTTCCGCTGCTGGCTTTACCTTCACCATCGACCAAGCCGGCACAAAAAAAACCACGGCTGCCCCCAGTGGCTGGAACACCTCGAGTGGATGCTGGGTCAGCTCCAAGGGTGACTCATGCTGAGCCTGCACGCCACAGCAAGCGCCAAGCATGCGCGCGGCATGACCTTGGTCGAGCTGATGATCGGCGTGGTCATTGTCGCGAGTGTTCTGGCACTAGGCATGCCGTCCATGGCGCTGTGGATGAAGAACTCTCGCATCCGCTCTGCCGCTGAAGTCATGCAGAACAGCTTGCAAACAGCCCGTGCCGAAGCCGTGCGGCGCAACGAGGTGGTACGGGTGCAGTTGGTCGACACGATAGGCAACGATTGCAATCTGAACGCCAATGGCCGCTTCTGGGTCACCAACCTGGGTGCTGGCAACAACGCGGCCGCCTCTTGCGGCCAGGCAACCGGCGACAACCAGGACGCCAAGATTTTGCAAAAGGGCGCCCTGTCCACCGCCACCAACGTCAGCGTCACCGCATCACAGACGGTCTATGCCTTCAATGGCCTGGGCCAGCAAGCGGCCACGACCAATCCCACGATCAATCCGCCCAACGCGCTCACCGTGGAGTTCACCGCCGCCGAAGGCAGTTGCATCAAAGACGGTGGCGATGTGCGCTGCCTGAACGTCATAGTCAGCCCGGCAGGCCAAGTGCGCATGTGCGACTCGGCCATCAGCACCCGTGGCGATGCCCTCACGTGCTAAAGGAAACCGCCATGAAAAC
The DNA here is from genome assembly GCF_043359985.1 of Comamonas trifloxystrobinivorans. NCBI lineage: Bacteria > Pseudomonadati > Pseudomonadota > Betaproteobacteria > Burkholderiales > Comamonadaceae > Comamonas > Comamonas trifloxystrobinivorans. The sequence continues at coordinate 97,396 of NZ_JBHZGV010000006.1, read as the reverse complement.
TCAAGCACTCGCTCGTATCCGCCAGCGCCAAAGTCGCCAGGCTGGGCAAAACCAGCAACGCGGCGTGCTGCTGCTCGAAGCGCTGATCGCCATCCTGATTTTCTCGCTGGGCATTCTGGGCGCTGTCGGCCTGCAGGCAGCATCGGTCAAGCAGGCCACTGCCGCCGAAGACCGGGCAAAAGCAGCCGCGCTGACCAACGACCTGATCAGCCGCATGTGGTCCAGCGACCACACCACACTGAGCACCAACTTCGGCAGCAAAGGCGACGGCTTTGCCAACTGGGTCACAGCGGTCGAAGCATCCAATCTGCCAGGCGTTAAAGGCAGCTCCACCTTGCAACCCACCATCAGCTTCAGCGACGGCCCGGCCAGCGCCAGCGGCGTGGACCGCAGCACCCAGGCGCAGATCACCGTCAAGTGGCAAGCCCACAACGAAACTGCCGCCCACCAATACACAGCCATCGCCGTCATCAAATGACTCCCTCCCCAACTCGCTCGCGCCAAGCGGGCTTCAGCCTGATTGAGATCATGGTCGGTCTGGCGATCGGCATGGTCGCAGTCATCATCATGAGCCAGGTGATGCTGCAATCCGAAGGCGCCAAGCGCAACACCACCAGCGGTGACGATGCGCAGATCAACGCCTCGATTGCACTGTCCAGCCTGGAGCGCGACATCCGCATGTCGGGCTTTGGCCTGAACTCATACAACCTGCTGGGTTGCGCCTGGACCTTCACGCCATCCAAAGAAAGCAGTGCACTGACCAACGCGCTGACGATTGCGCCCGTGGTCATCAACCCGCCCACCAATCTGGTGCCCGCGGGCGACGCCAACACGGACACTTTGCTGGTGATGTATGGCTCTGGTAACAGCCCCTCCGAAGGCGATGCGGTGGTCGCCGCCAGCAGCAGCACTTCGTACAAGGTAACCACGCCTACCTCGTTTACCACCGGCGACAAGACGATTGCACTGGCCTTGCCACGTACCACCAATTGCGCCGTCAGCACCGATCGCGTCACCAACGTGCCTTCAGACGGCACCATCTCGGTAGCCACAGGTCTGAGCGGCATCAAGACTGGCGACATTGTGTACAACCTGGGCGCCCAGCCCATCGTCCGCGCTTACGCCATCCGCAACGGCAATCTCACGGTCTGCGACTACACCGCTTACAACTGCGGCAAGTCCTCTTATGCCAGCAGCCTCAACAGCAACGTCTGGGTGCCAGTGGGCAGCAATATTGTGAGCCTGCGTGCGCAGTATGGCCATGATGGCAAGGAGGGAACGATGGCGGGCATCGTCACCACCTTTAACCAAACCACTCCAGTCGTTAATAGCGCGCCATCTTGCGCCTGGGCGCGCGTGCTCAGCGTTCGCTTGGCCGTCGTCGGCCGCGGAGCTCAGTACGACGGAGAAAAAACAAAAAGTGGAGATCTCTCGGCTGTAACAGATGACAGCAATGCCCCTAAATGGGCGGGCAGCGGCAGCACTGGTGCCCCCAATATCAATCTGGCATCGCTCGATAGCTGGCAACAGTACCGCTACAAAACCGTAGAAACCGCCGTACCACTGCGCAACATGCTCTGGCAAGGCGGACAACCCAGCTACCAAGGAGGGGAAAGCGGATGCTGAAACACCCCCACACCCCAGCCCGCCAACAACAAGGCGTGGTGATGATCGTCGCCCTGATCGTGCTCGTCGCGCTGATTCTGGGCTCGCTGGCTCTGACCAAGTCGGTCTTCACCTCGAACCAGATCGCCGGCAATCTATCCTTCCAAAAGGCCGCTACCAACTCGGCCGACATAGGCGTGGAAAACGCAGTCGCCTGGTTGGAGCAGCAAAACGGCCAGTCCGGCACCTGCAACCCCGGCTCCACCATGCTGGCTTGTGACCACAAGGCCGACGGCTATCTGGCGGCTTTGCAAAACCCGTCGGCCGGTGAATCTTGGTCGGACTTCTGGAACAACACCTTGGTGGCAGCGAGCGCGGTCAAAACCCTCAGCGAAGACGCAGCCGGTAACACCTCCGCCTACGTGATCCAACGCATGTGCAGCACCGCTGGCGACGCCAGCAGCACCAGTGTGTCTTGCTCCACTTCACCCAATTCTTCCGGCGGCACCTGCGCCGGTGGCAGCAGCTGCGACACACAGGGTATCAACCTGTTTGCTGTGAGCCAGGTGTACTACCGCATCACCGTCCGCGTGCAAGGCCCCAACAACACCGTGAGCTTTGTCCAAGCCATGGTGGCCATCTAGCCCGCCCCATTTTCATCAACAGCCCCGTAACGGAACCGCTGCTATGACACAGACCAACACCCCCAGGACCTGGGCCCGCTGGAGCCTTTGGGCCACGCTGCTCATTGCCCAACACGCCCTGGCCACCGACACCGATCTGGCCACCGCGCCACTGCAGACCTCGACCACCACCCAGGTCAAGCCCAATATCTTTTTCATTATCGATGACTCGGGCAGTATGAATTGGGACTATCTGCCGGACTGGGCCAGAGGCGCAAGCCAACCATTGTTCAACAACAGCGGTTTCAATGGCATTTACTACGACCCAGCGATTACCTACACGCCGCCATTGCATTACGACGCCAGAACCTCTTATGCGTCGATGACCTCTGCCAATACAACACGTTGGACCCGAGTGAGAGACGACGGTTTTGGTGTGCAACAGTCTTCGACAAGCGTCAGCAACCTGGCTACTGCCAGTACCACTTACTACACCTTTATTCCGGGCGAATACTGCTCGGCACCGAACTTGAGAAGCTGCGCCACCCAATCTGCAGCATCGACCGACTACCCGTATCCGGCCACGCTGCGCTGGTGCACGGATGCTTCGTTGACCCAATGCCAAGCCACGCGCATTGAAAGTGGCAATACCTACCTCAACGCTCGCTACCCTGGGCAGATCAGCGCCGCCATTGCGACTTTGACCATTGATACAGCCACCAAAAGCAAGACGCTCAGCAGCATCAAGGTGAATGGTCAACAGGTGATGGCTGACAGCGCAAGCTCTGGGAACAATACCAACAATGCGCCCAGTAATCTCGCCAAAAACATAGCTGCACAAATCAGTGCCTGTACCAGCCGCAGAACAGGTAATTGCGACGTTGCTGGCTACTCTGCCACCAGTTCCGGAAACACAGTCACCATCACTGCGCCCGCTGATGCTGGTGCCATTACCTACACGCCGACGGTGACTTGGCCAACAGGCTTTTCGGGGTCCGTCACCGCTTTCACCGGCGGCGGCACAGTCCCCGGCTCCAATGAACTGGTCACCATTACCTCGACCAACGATTCCTATCCCTACCCCGGCCGTACCAGCAAAGCCAGTACCCGCAGCGATTGCGCAGGTACGACCTGTACCTATGCCGAGGAAATGACCAACTACGCCAACTGGTGGGCGTACTACCGCACACGCATGCAGACCATGAAGACTGCCACCAGCCTGGCCTTCTCGGTACTGGATGAAAAGTTCCGCATTGGCTACTACAGCATCAACAATGCCACGGGCAGTGACTTTTTGAACATCGCCGACATCAATCGCGACAGCGGTGGCCAGATGGATCTGTGGTACCGCAAGCTCTTCGCCGCCAACCCCAGTGGCAATACGCCATTGCGTCCACGCCTGGCTACCGCCGGCCGTTACTACGCTGGCAAGCTGAAAAACACCACCGTCAATGGCTCCACCGCTAACGACCCGATGCAGTATGCCTGCCAACGCAACTACACCATTCTGTCCACCGACGGCTATTGGAACCTGCCGAACGAGCTTCCAAAGCAAATCAATGGCTCTGCCAACATTGACGACCAAGACAGTGCGACCACAACCGCACGTCCTTTCTTCGATGGCAACGCCACCGGCAATACGCTGGCCGACGTAGCGCTGTACTACTACAACACCGATTTGCGTACCGATGATTTGAGAAACGCAACCGGCAGCCTGCAAACCGACGTGGCATCCAACAATGTCCCGGACGGCCAGCAACGCATGTTCACCTCCACGCTGGGCCTCGGCGCTTCCGGCGTGATGCAATACCAATCGAACTACGCTACAGCACGCAGCGGCGACTACTACGATGTGCTTAAAGGTACTACCGTTACCAGCAGCAACGCGAACAATGGCGTGTGCAGCTGGCAAAGCTCGGGCGCCTGCAACTGGCCAGCGCCAGTTTCCGGCGAGCAAACCACCATCGACGACCTGTGGCACGCCGCAGTCAATGGCCGCGGCTCTTACTACAGCGCCGGTAACCCGGCCGCCCTGAAAACCGGTTTGAGCAACTTCCTGCAAAGTGTGTCGGCCGCCACCGGTAACGCAGCCGCAGCCACTACCAGCAACCCGAATACGGTGCAGGGCGACAACTTTCTGTTCCAGTCGACCTTCCGCTCGGTAGAGTGGTTTGGCGAGCTGGCACGTTACCGCCTAGATCTGGATACCGGCGCACAGATCCCCGATGCCGACTGGTCACAATCGGGCACGGTGTACTCGAACGCCGCCAACAAGACTACGGCCGCGCCCACCTTGGACAACCGCACCTATACCGAGCGAAGCATCTACACCTACGATGGCGGCAACCGCATTGCTTTCCAATGGTCAGCCATGAGCCCGACGCTGCAAAACATGTTCAAGGTCAGCGCCATCAGCTCGCTGTCGCAAATGTGTGCCTCAGGAGATACCTGTCTGGACACTGCGGCCCAAGTCAACAGCACAACGGCCGGCACTACCACCGGCGCAGCCGGCATCAACCTGGTGAACTTTTTGCGCGGTGACCGCAGCAACGAAGGCCCGGACAAGAATACTTACTACCGCCAGCGCACCCACGTCATGGGTGACGTGGTGGACTCGCAAGCGGTCTACATCAAAAAGCCCATGTACAACTACACGGACTCGGGCTATAGCACCTACAAGAGCAACAAATCCGGCCGCCAAGGCATGGTCTATGTGGGCGCCAACGACGGCATGCTGCACGCCTTCAATGCAGATACGGGCGCAGAAGTTTGGTCTTATATCCCATCGCTGGTGCTGCCCAACCTGTACAAGCTGGCCGACAAAAACTACGGCAACAACCACCAGTACTACGTGAACGCTACGCCCCAGCAAGGCGATGTGTATTACGACGGTGCCTGGCACACCATTTTGGTGGGCGGTTTGGGCCGGGGTGGCCGCGGCTTTTATGCATTGGATGTGACTGACCCAAGCGCTGCACCCACCGTGCTGTGGGAATTCAGCGTGGCCAACAACGCTGATGTGGGCTATTCGTTTGGCACACCGGTAATCACCAAGCTGTCGGACGGTACCTGGGTTGCCCTGCTCACCTCCGGCTATAACAACAACGAAGCGTCGGGCGCTACTGGCGCTGGCAAGGTCTGGGTGTTGAACGCCAAGACCGGCGCTGTCATCAAAGAGATCAGCACCGGTGAAGGCAGCCGCGCCACCCCATCGGGCTTGGCACGCATTCTGGCCTATTCCGAAACCGCAGCGACCAACAACAAGGCGACCACCTTGTACGGCGGCGATTTGCTGGGCAATGTCTGGCGCATCGACATCAGCACCTTGACATCGTCCGGCGGTAGCGCCACGGTTACCAAGCTCGCGACCTTGCAAAACGGCAGCCGGGCGCAGTCGATTACAACCCGCCCCCAGGTCAGCAAGATCGGCGACAAGCGCATCGTGTTCGTGGGCACAGGCCGTTATCTGGGCGTCTCCGACATCGCCAACACCGATGTGCAGTCGATCTACGCCATCAAAGATCTCAACACCTCGTTCGGCAACCCGCGCGACGATACCTGCACCAGCACGGTCAAGATCAGCTGCTTTGTCAAGCAGGTCTACACCGACAGCAACAACAGGCGCACGGCCAGCAGCTCGGTCGGCTTCGACGTGGACTTCGACTCCATGCGCGGCTGGTACGTGGATCTGCCGGCCAGCGGCGAGCGCGCCAATACCGACCCGGCACTGCAACTGGGCACCCTGGTGTTCACCACCAATACGCCCAGCGACGACAGCGCTTGCAGCCCTGGCGGTACCAGCAACATCATCTATATCAACTACAAAACCGGCTTGAACGTGCCGGGCGAGACCGATATCGGTGGCCTGTTGGCCAGCAACGGCATCTCGGCCCTGGCCAGTGCGCCCACCCTGGTGCGCCTGCCCAATGGCAAGGTGGTGGCCATCGTCAACCTGTCCAACGGCACCACGGTGACGATCGAGGTGCCCATTGGCTCCAACAGCCAGAAGACCCGGCGCGTGTCTTGGCGCGAACTGGTCACCGGCCAGTAAGCCAGACATGCACCCAGCAAAAAACCGCAGTCCAGCTGCGGTTTTTTTATGGGTTGATGTCTTGCGACGCTTGGTTGATTCAGCGCTTGGTGCTCTCCATAGAAGAGCGCCAAGTGCATCAATATCAAGCCAGTGCCTGACGCATTTGGTCGATCACGGATTTGTAATCGGGCTTGCCGAAAATGGCGCTGCCGGCCACAAAGGTGTCGGCGCCGGCGTCGGCCACGCGGCGGATATTGCTTTCCTTGATGCCGCCATCGACTTCGAGGCGAATATCCTTGCCGCTAGCCTCGATGCGCTTGCGCGCCGCTTCGGTCTTGCGCAAGGTGCTGTCGATAAAGCTTTGGCCGCCAAAACCGGGGTTCACGCTCATCAGCAAAATCAGGTCGATATCGTCAATCACCCAGTCCAGCACATCCAGCGGCATGGCGGGGTTGAATACCAAGCCTGGCTTACAGCCGTTCGCCTTGATCGCCTGTATGCTGCGGTGCACATGGGCCGAGGCGTCCGGGTGGAAGCTGATATAGTCAGCTCCCGCCTTGGCAAAGGCGGCAGCCAGCTCATCGACCGGCTGCACCATCAGGTGCACATCGATGGGCGCAGGCTGGCCATTGGGCAATACGGCGTGGGGCTTCAAAGCCGCACAGACCATGGGGCCAAAGGTGAGATTGGGAACGTAATGGTTATCCATCACGTCAAAGTGAATCCAGTCGGCGCCGGCGGCCAGCACCGTGCGCACCTCTTCACCCAGGCGGGCAAAGTCTGCGGACAGGATCGAGGGGGCAATTCGGTAGGGGGAGCTCATCCCCCGTATTGTCGCAGTTAGTATTTCCACCTGCCAAAGTTCCAGTTTCACATGCCAAAGTTCCACTTCGAGGTGTCGGCGACACCGCAGTATCTGCCAGAAGAATCGGCGCCCGCCGCCGGTGTTTTCCACTTTGTCTACACCATCACCATCCGCAACCGGGGCGATGTGCCCGCGCAGTTGATGGCGCGCCACTGGATCATCAAAGACGCCACCGGCAAAGTGCAGGAAGTGCGCGGCCTCGGTGTGGTTGGCCACCAGCCGCTGCTCGATCCGGGCGAAACCTTCCAATACCAGAGCCAGTGCCGCCTGGCCACTGCGCAAGGCAGCATGGAAGGCACGTATTTCTGCATCACCGAAGATGCCGAGCAGTTTGAATGCCCCATCCCCCGCTTTGTGCTGGATGCCACACAACTGCCCTCGCAGGACGATCTGGCCGCGGGACGGGTTCTGCACTGATGTTTCGCAAGGACAAGCAAGATCGGCTGCCCGAGCTGCTGGCCAGCCTGGACCCGGACGCCCCGCTGGCCGAGCGCAATCTGTGGATCATCGAAGTGGCCGCCTGGATTCGCGGCAAGCAAAACTCGGTCGAAGGCGCGGTGGCCCGTGTGGGCCTGCTGCTCGACACGATCGAGGCCAACCCCGCCATCGGCGACAAAGTACAGGCCTGGTGGGGCCAGTTGCTGCAAACGGTGGACCTGACTGCGCTGCTGGCCGATTTTGGCTTTGCCCCGCGCACCGCTTTTTTCAACGAACTTGGCGAGCGCCTGCGCTGGAAGCTCTTGCCCTCCACGCCCGAAACCATCGACGCCACCGTTCTGTTCTCGATGGCGCTGCACACGCCGTTTGATGCGCAGTGGCTCAAAGCGCTCGACAAACCCATGCTGGAGCGCATTGCCGCGCTGCTCTCGCGCGGCTTTGAGTCGATCGAGACCCCGCTGGTCGTGCCCACGCAAATTGCGCAAAGCGATGTTCACGAGGGCGCAATTGTGGGCATCGAGCACTACGGCAACCGCCTCTCGCCCTGGCAAAGCCTGGTGCTCAACGCCATCACCTATTGCGCCGGGCAAATTCTGGCCTCGGGCTTCACGCCCGAGCTGCGCCTGCGCATGAGCGGCAGCGCGCAAAACACACAACCGTTCTACAGCCTGATCAGCCATGTGGAAGAGCTGCGCCGTGCCATGCTGCACCACAGCCCCAAAGCCGCCGACGTGCTGGAAGCCGAAGAAAGCGTGCGCCGCAGCCTGGACGAATGCCGCTCGGCCGTGGCCTCGATCTACGAGCATTTCGAGGACAACGGCGTCTCCGTCGGCGTGGTCTTTCGCCTGCGCCAGCTGCGCATGCGCATCTTGCGCGTGCGCGAGCTGCTCGACTGCCTGCTCTCGGCCAACCCCAAAACCATCACCGCCAAGCTGCTGGCGCACCTGGTGGTGGTGGGGCTGGAGCGCCAGAGCATCCGCGCGCTGATCGGCTCCAACTCCTCCTTGCTCGCCGCCAAAGTGGCCGAGCGCAGCGCCGAAGCCGGCGAAAACTACATCACCCGCGACAAACGCGACTACCTGCAAATGGTGCGCAAGGCCGCGGGCGGCGGCTTTGTCATGGCCTTCACCACCTTGGTCAAGTTCACGCTGCACGCGTTGGCGGTATCGGCGTTCTGGGGCGGGTTTATTGCCGGCATCAACTACGCCATCAGCTTTGTGCTGATTCAGCTGCTGCACTTCACCGTGGCCACCAAACAGCCGGCCATGACAGCGCCTGCCATGGCCGCCAAGCTCAAGGAAGCAGGCGGCACCGAAGAAGGCATTGCCGCCTTTGTCGACCAGGTGAGCTACCTGGTGCGCTCGCAAGTGGCCGCTGTACTGGGCAACGTGCTCACCGTTTTCCCCATGGTGCTGGCGCTGACGCTGGGCTGGGCTTATGCCAAGGGAACGCCCTTCATCAGCCAGGATTACGCCCGCCAGACCTTGCACTCGCTCAGTCTGCTCGGCCCCTCGGCGCTGTACGCTGCCTTCACCGGCGTGCTGCTGTTCTCGTCGAGCATCATCGCGGGCTGGACGGAGAACTGGTTCGTATTGAACCGCATGGATTCGGCCATCCGCTACAACCCCAGCATCACCCGCATTCTGGGCAAGGCGCGGGCGGCGCGCTGGGCCGGCTTCATGCGGCGCAACATCTCGGGCTTTGCCTCCAATATCTCGCTGGGTTTCATGCTGGGGCTGATCCCGGTGGTCGCGCAGTTCTTCGGCCTGCCGATCGACATTCGCCACGTCACGCTCGCAGCCGGCCAAGTGGCGGCAGCCGCCGCCAGTTTGGGCCTGGAGGTGCTGCATTACCACGGCTTCTGGCTGGCTGTGGCAGCGCTGCCGGTCTTGGGCGGCCTCAATATCCTGGTCAGCTTCTACCTCGCCTTCCGCCTGGCCTTGCGCGCCCAGAACGTGGGCCATGTGGAGCGCTCGCAAATCTACAAGGCGCTGGCCAAGCGCTTCTTCTCGCGCCCATTGAGCTTTTTGCTGCCGCTGCGCCTAAACCAGCAGGCCGCACCAGAAGGAGGCCGCTGACATGGCACTCGGTGAATTTGGCCTGATCGCCAAATACTTTCAGCGCCCGGCCCGCCAGGCCGTGTTGGGCGTAGGCGACGATTGTGCGCTGCTGGCCCCCACGCCAGGCACGCACATGGCCATATCGAGCGACATGCTGGTGCAAGGCCGCCATTTTTTTGCCGATGTCGACCCGCGCACCCTCGGCCACAAAGCCCTGGCCGTCAACCTGAGCGATCTGGCTGCCAGCGGTGCCACACCGCGCGCCTTCACGCTGGCTTTGGCTTTGCCACAAGTAGATGAGCACTGGTTGCAAGCCTTTGCAGCCGGCCTGTTTGCCTTGGCAGAAACGCACCAATGCGAACTGATAGGCGGCGACACCACCCAAGGCCCGCTCAACATCTGCATCACCGTATTTGGCGAAGTGCCCGCCGGCCAGGCTTTGCTGCGCAGCGGCGCACGGCCAGGTGACGACATCTACGCCAGCGGCACGCTGGGCGATGCGCGTTTGGCGCTGGAAGCACTGCTCGGCCACATCACGCTGCCTGCCGATGTGCTGGCCAGCGCACGCCAGCGGCTGGAAAGCCCGACGCCACGGGTTGTGCTGGGCACAGCGCTGCGCGGTATTGCCAGCAGCGCGCTCGACATCAGCGATGGTTTGCTCGGCGATCTGTCGCACATTCTCGATGCCAGCCAAGTGGGCGCCGAAGTGGAACTGGCCGCCAGCAGCCGCCTGATTGCAGCCAGCGCCTTGTGGGCAGGGGAAGCGCCTCTGCTCGAGCAAAAGCTGCTGCAGCAATGCACGCTGTCTGGCGGCGACGATTACGAGCTGTGCTTTACCGCGCCAGCCAGCGCCCGCGCAGCCGTGCAAGCGGCGGCTGCCAGCGCGCGCACGCCCGTGCACCGCATCGGCCGCATCACCGAGCAACCCGGCTTGCGGGTGCTGGACGAGCAAGGCCAAGCGCTGGATCTGGCGCAGCTGCGCTCCTTCGACCACTTCGCCAACGGCTGAGGCTTCTCCGCCCAAGCCGTTGCACTTGCTTGCTCCAAGGCAACGCCGCTGCGGCTGATCTGCAACGGTTTTTCTGCTACTCGCTGCTATGGTGTGGGCAAGGAGAACCGCATGCGCAACACCCGACAAAACAAGCGCTTGGCGCTCAGCGCCATCATCACATCCGCTCTGGCCGCTGCTGCTAGCGCACCCGCCATAGCCGCCGAAAACAACCAGCTGACTGTTGCAGGCAACCAAGCGCCTATCGCCCAGGTGGTGCTTTATCCCGGCATAGCGGCGGTGGAGCGCACCACGCGCATCAACGCTGGCACACGCCAGCTCACGTTCGAATGCCTGCCTGCAGCCATCGACGTCGCCAGCCTCCAAGTGACTGCCGACGCCGGCGTGCGCATTGGCGATTACAAAACCCTGCTGCAGCCGCGCGATGTGGCAGGCAAAAGCTGCGCCAGCCCGCTCGATACCCAGATCCGCAGCCTGGAAGACCAGCTCGCCACACTCGTTGCCGAAGCCAATGCCGCCAGCCTGGTGAGCGACTATCTCCAGGGTCTGACCAAACCCGGCCATGACGGCAGCAAACTGCCTGCGCCCAACCAGATAGCCGCCACCGGCGACGCATTGCGCAGCAGCAGCCGAGACAACGCTGTGCGGGCGCACCAGCTGAAGCGGCAAAAAGAGCTGCTCGAAGAACAGCTCAAACCGCTGCTCATAGAGCGTGAGCGCACCGGCGCACAGCGCGCCAATGTCATGCGCGTGACCGTGCAGCTGGCCAGCAACTCCGAGGCCACGGTGCGTTTGAACTACCAGGTGCGCGGTCCCAGCTGGCAGCCCAGCTACCGTGCCCAGCTCGACACCCAGAAAAACCAGGTGCTGTTGGAGCGCCAAGCGCTTGTGGTGCAAAACAGCGGTGAAGACTGGCGCGACGTGCAATTGCTGCTCTCCACCGGCCAGCCCGGCCGCAACACCCAGGCCAGCCTGCCACGGCCCTGGACGCTCGATGCGCGTGCACCCCAGGCCGAAGTAGCACCTGCCATGGCCCCGCCCGCGCCCACCCCCATGGCCGCAGCACGAAAATCCATTGAGCTTTCAGCCAAGATGGACACTGCCTCAGCGCCACTACCCGATCTCGACGTCTCCAGCATCAACACCGCTTACAGCACGCAGTTTGCCGTGCCCTACAAGATCAGCGTGCCCGCCAGCGGCGAGCGCGTCACCTTGTCGCTGGGCACCGAGCAGCAAGCTGTGCAGCTGTTCACCCGCAGCACGCCGGCGCTGGAAGAAGCTGCCTACCTGGTCGCCAACCTGAGCACGCCGCCCGGCGTCTGGCCTGCCGGGCCAGTGGCCTTGTTCCGCGACGCGGCTTTTGTCGGCAATGCGCGGCTGGATTTTGGCGATGCCAAGGCAGTGGCACGGGGCCTGGCTTTTGGCCGCGACGAGAAAGTGCTGGTGCGCAGCCTGCCTGCCGAGGCGGGCAGCGGCAGCGCAGGTTTTCTGGCCAGCAAAACCGACCGCAAGGTGCTGCACCGCTACGCCATCAACAACCGCCACGACAAGCCCGTGCAACTGCAGGTGCTGGAGGCCGCACCCGTGTCTCGCAACGACAAGATCAGCGTCAGCTCACAGTACCAGCCGGAGCCGCGCACACAGCGCTGGCAAGACGAGGCCGGCATGGTCGAGTGGTGGCAAACGCTGGCTGCGGGCGCGAGCATAGAGCTGAGCGCGCAGCACGACATCCGCTACCCGCAAGATCTGCAAATCAACGAAAGGCAGTAGTCTCTCGGCGGCCTGCGTGGGCTGATTGCTTTACCTAGCCGACCGATAAGATATTTTTGCCCCGGTGCAACCCATACCTCATGGTAAATACCTAGAGAAACTGTCACATCTTTGTAAAAGTTCCAGCCTGATTCGCGCAAATTTCAGAACAATTCGTCTGTATTTTGCCGGTTTATCTTGATTAGCCTCAAATTTAAACTTCATTCCATCGTCAAACAACAAGGCTGCCGCCAACAAGTGCCCCAGCCCGACGATGCGAACCGACCAGGTGGCCGGACGCAATCTGAAAAGGAATGAAAAATGAACGCACGTATTTTTGCTATCGCCGCTTCTCTCGCTCTGGGTGCCACCGTGGCCCAAGCCAACCCTTTTGAAGGCGACCAAGCCATTGCCGCCAAGAGCGCTGCCACCAGCGGCCTGACCCGCGCTGAAGTGCAAGCCCAACTGGCCGACGCCCAAAAGAACCACACCATGGTGGTGCAAGGCGACAAAGTGGCTGTGAACGCTTACGAAGCCGGCAAGGGCCAACTCAGCCGCGCTGAAGTGGTGCAAGCTGCCCACCAAGCCATGGTCAACGGCTCGATCGTCGAAGGCGAATAAGCCCGCATTGGCAGACCACGATCTGCCAAACCGGCCGGGCGGCGCACACACTCCCCACCTGGCCCCTGCCACAGGCTGCTGTCTCCCCAGCAGCCTGTTTTCTTTTGTGGCTTAGACCAACCCGTGTGGCAGCCCTGGCCTTGGCAAAGCCCCAGGTATTTACGCCACTCGCCACTGCGGGCAAACTGCCCAGTGCGGCGGCTGGCGGGGAACCAAAGCCGGCCAGCCTGGCTCCTACGGAGCGATCTGGGGTTTTACATGACACACAACAGCAAGCGCCTGCCTCTGCGGGCGCTGTTTTTTACGGCAGTTTTGCTCACATGCAGCGCTTTGTGGACAAGCGCCAATGCACAAATCAAGCTCAATATCGGCGGCAGCGGCAATGGGCCCGCCATGGATACGCCTGCCAGCGCAGCTGGCAGCGCCTTGGCCGATGGCAAACATGTGGTCACCACGCCGCGCGTGCGCGCCGAGCTGGTGGCCAATGCGCCTGATGGCATACAGCCCGGCCAGGCCATTGAGCTGGGCCTGCTGATCGAGCACCAGCCCGAGTGGCACACCTACTGGAAAAACCCCGGCGACTCCGGCCTCGCCACCCAGCTCGACTGGCAGCTGCCGCCCAGCTGGGATGCGGGCGAAATAGCCTGGCCCACGCCGCACCCGATCCGCATTGGCAACCTCGTCAACTATGGCTACGAAGGCAAGGTGCTGCTGCCCGTCAAAGTGCAGGTGCCCACCACCTTTGCCGCCAGCAACGGCAACGCCACGGTGCAACTGCAAGCCACCTGGCTGGTGTGCCGCGTGGAATGCATTCCGGAAAGCGGCCAGTTCAGCCTGAGCATCCCCGTCAACAGCAGCACCGGCATGTTTGCAGCCGATTTTGCCCAGGCGCACGCACAAGAGCCGGTAGCGTTGCGTGGTGAAAGCAGCGCCAAGGTCGACGGCGCAACGCTGCAATTGCGCGTCAGCGGCCTCCCCGCCGCCTTGCAAAACCAAAACCTGCAAGTGCTGAGCGAAAGCGCCAGCACCTTGCACCACGCCATGGAGGCAGGCAAAGATTTCACGCAGCAGTGGCAAGGCGATGTCTGGACCGCCACTGTCCCGCTGTCCGACGCCCGCGGCGAAACCCCGGCCGATCTGCCCCTGGTGCTGACCACGGCAGACCATACACCGGTAGACAAAGCCATTGCCTGGCGTACCGTGGCGCCCATCAGCGGCCAATGGCAAGCCGCCGCCGTGGCACAAGTGTCGCCAGAACTGGCTGCCGCTCTGGCCAAAAACGCAGCACCAGCGGGCGCAGCGCCTGTTGCTACATCCAATGCCGCAGCCAGCAGCTTGTGGTTGGCGCTGCTGGGTGGCTTGCTCGGCGGACTGATCCTGAACCTGATGCCTTGCGTCTTCCCAATTCTGGCCATCAAGGTGCTGGGCTTTGCCGGCCACGGCAACCAGCTGCGCGAGCAACGCGCTGCGGGCCTGGCCTACACCGCTGGCGTGGTGCTGTCCTTCTTGGCGCTCGGCGGCCTGCTGTTGGCGCTGCGTGCTGCCGGGCAACAACTGGGCTGGGGCTTTCAGCTGCAATCGCCGCTGGTGGTGGCCCTGCTGGCCGCGCTGTTCACGGTGATCGGCCTCAACCTGGCGGGTGTGTTTGAGTTTGGCAGCTTTGTGCCCAGCGGCCTGGCTGGCAAGCAAGCCAAGAACCCGCTGAGCAATGCCTTCTTGAGCGGCGTACTCGCCGTCGCCATTGCCTCGCCTTGCACTGCACCTTTCATGGGCGCGTCCATGGGCTTGGCCGTCAGCATGCCGGCCGCGCAAGCGCTGCTGGTGTTTGCCGCCCTGGGCATTGGCATGGCCTTGCCTTATTTGCTGGCCAGCTGGATACCGGCCGTGGTGCGCTGGCTGCCGCGCCCCGGCGCCTGGATGGACACCTTCCGCCGTGCCATGGCTTTCCCCATGTTCGCCACCGTGGTCTGGCTGGTCTGGGTGCTGGGCCAGCAAAGCGGTATCGATGGTGCCGCCGCGCTGCTCGCCTTGCTGGTGGTGCTGGCCGCTCTGGTGTGGGCGCTCGGCCTGGCCGGTCGTACACGTTGGGTGCTGTCCGCTTTGCTATTGGTGGGCGGCGCATATCTGGCCACTGCCATCGGCCCGCATATCACCCAGCCAGTCAGCAACGTCGCGGCCAGCGGCACCGCACCGGGCGAGCGCTGGCAAGCCTGGTCGGCCGCTCAAGTGGCTGAGGCCAATGCCTCCGGCAAACCGGTGTTTGTGGATTTCACCGCCGCCTGGTGCGTTACTTGCCAATTCAACAAGCGCACCACTTTGAGCAATGCCGAAGTGCTCTCCGCCTTCGACAAAAAGCAAGTCCAGCTGCTGCGCGCCGACTGGACCCGCCAAGACCCGGCCATCACCGCCGTGCTCACGCAACTGGGCCGCAGCGGTGTGCCCGTTTATGTGCTGTATGCGCCGGGCAAAGCGCCCGTGGTACTGAGCGAGGTGCTGAGTGTGAAGGAAGTGGTGGACGCCGTGCAGGCCTTGTAAGCGCCACACCCAACCCATCAATAAAGCGCCAGAGACACAACATCTCTGGCGCTTTTGCATGGCAAGCCCGGTTCAGGCGTTCAGCGCCGCTGCGCTGCCAGCTTGCGCACTTCGCGCACCAGCAGGTCGATCTCGTCGAAGGTGTTGTAGAAGGCGAGCGACGGGCGCACGGCAGTTTCCACACCGAAGCGGCGCAGAATCGGCTGCGCGCAATGGTGGCCGGTGCGCACGGCAATGCCTTCGGCGTTCAGCGCTTTGCCCACTTCGTCCGTCGTATAGCCTTGCAGCGTGAAAGACAAAACGCTGGCCTTGCCCGGCACGGTGCCAATCAAGCGCAGACCCGGAATCGTGGCCAGTTGCTGCATGCCGTAATCCACCAAGGCGTGTTCGTAGCGGCTGATGTTCTCGATGCCGATGCGCTCCACGTATTCCAGCGCTGCACCCAAACCCACCGCGTCGGCAATATTGCCAGTGCCCGCTTCAAAGGTGTTGGGCAAGGGCTGGAATACGGTTTTCTCGATGGTCACATCGGCAATCATGTTGCCGCCGCCTTGCCAGGGCGGCATGGCTTCCAGCACTTCGCGGCGGCCCCAGAGCGCGCCAATGCCAGTAGGCGCAAAAATCTTGTGGCCCGAGAAGACGAAGAAATCCGCGCCAATGTCTTGCACATCGACCGGCGTGTGCGCAATGGACTGCGCGCCATCGACCAAGGTGGTAATGCCACGGCGCTTGGCGATCTCGACGACCTGCTTGACCGGCACCACCGTGCCGAGCACGTTCGACACATGGCCGATGGCGACGATCTTGGTGCGGTCGTTGATGAGCTTCTGGTATTCGTCCAGGCGGATCTGGCCTTGGTCATCGACCGGAATCACCCGCAGCTTGGCACCTTTGGCTTGCGCCAGTTGTTGCCAGGGCACGATGTTGGCGTGGTGCTCCAGGTGGCTGACGATGATCTCGTCGCCCTCGCCCACGTTCTGCCCGCCCCAGCTTTTGGCCACCAGGTTGATGGCCTCGGTGGTGCCACGCACAAAAATCACCTCGTTCACATCGGGCGCGTTGATGAAGCGGCGCACCACCTCACGCGCATGCTCGTAAGCATCGGTCGCACGCGCGGCCAGCGTGTGTGCAGCGCGGTGGATGTTGGAGTTTTCGTGCTCGTAGAAATAGCTGATGCGCTCTATCACCTGGCGCGGCTTGTGCGTGGTGGCGGCGTTGTCCAGCCACACCAACTGTTTGCCGTTGATGCGCTCTTGCAGAATCGGGAAATCGCGTCTCACTGCCTGCACGTCAAACGCCGGATGGCGGTCGGCTTGCGCCTGCTGCGCGTTGGCTGGCTCGCCATGCGGGTGCGGCTTGGCGGGCGTGACGTAGCCGCTCGGCAAGCGCACTGCATCGACAAAATAGAACTGTGGCGCAGACGATGCGGCTGGCGCAGCAGGTGCTGGCTGCGCTGCATCCACACCTCGCGGTCCACGCAAATCAATACCGTCCAAACCTGTGCTTGGCGCGCCTGCACGCGCTTGCTGCGCCAAGGCCTGCAAACTGTCATCCGGCACAGAAGCTGGGGCTTGCTGCTGCAAAAAATAGTAGCTGCTGGCGCCATCGGCGGGCGCATGGTGCTCGGTTTGTGCTTGCGCTGGCGCTGCTTGCGGCACGCCTTGCACAACGCTGCCCAAACGCGGCTCGTACGCGGGCAAATTGCTCAGCACAGTGTCTGCTACACCATTGCCCGCTTGCGCGTGCGGCAGCAAGGCAGGCGCCCGGTTAGCCAGCGACAAAACCGGCGTGGGCGATGCTGGCAACAGATTGGCACCCGGCGCCACGCCTTGCGGGATGGGCGTGCCCGGCACACTCGGCCCCAGGCCCGCAGGGCTGACCAGGGGCGAGCCTGGCGGCGCAATATTGACGGGCGCTTGCACGCCCGGAGGCACCGAGCCGGAGCCCGGTCGCTCGTTGAACAATGCGCTGGCCAGCTGGGCCAGCACATCGGGGGAGATGGGCGCGGCCGGCAGGTCCGGCGCGCCAGTGACGGTGGAAACCATGGCGGCCTTTTCGCTTATTTGTAGGTGTCGGGGTAGTCGTGGTATTTGTTGATTTCCACGTCGTCCAGCACGGCCAGCGCATCGGGCGTGAGCACCGCCAGCGAGCAGTAAAGAGATATCAGGTACGAGGCAATCGCATGGTTGTTGATACCCATGAAGCGCACCGACAAGCCCGGCCCTTGCTCGCCCGGCAGCCCGGGTTGGAACAGGCCGACCACGCCTTGGCGCTTGTCGCCCACGCGCAGCAAGATGATCTTGCTTTTGCCATCGGCCACCGGCACTTTGTCCGATGGGATCAGCGGGATGCCGCGCCAGGTGATGAACTGGCTGCCAAACAGGCTGATGGTGGGCGGCGGCGTGCCACGGCGCGTGGCTTCGCGGCCAAAGGCAGCAATCGCCAGCGGGTGCGCCAGGAAAAAGGCCGGCTCTTTCCAAACCTTGGTGAGCAGCTCGTCCAGATCGTCGGGCGTGGGCGCGCCGGTCAGCGGGAAAATGCGCTGCTCGTCCGCCACCTGCGCCAGCAAGCCGTATTCGGGGTTGTTGATGAGCTCGCTCTCCTGGTTCTCCTTGATGGTTTCGATGGTCAGGCGCAGCTGCTCTTTGATCTGGTCGTGCGGGCTGCTGTACAGATCGGAAATACGCGTGTGCACATCGAGCACGGTGCTCACCGCGTTCAGGTAGAACTCGCGCGGGTTTTCCTCGTACTCGACATAGGTGCGCGGCAGCTGGTTCTCGTGCTCCTTGGCGGTGCAAGCCACCTTGATGGCCTCAGGGTTCTTCACCTGGTTGAGGCGGTAGATGCCGGCCTCTACCGGCGTCCACTGCAGCAGGTGCGTGAGCCAGCGCGGGCTGATGGTCGAGAGCTGGGGAACGGTCTTGGTCGCATTGGCCAACTGCCGTGCGGCGATATCGCCCAAGGCGGTGGTGCCGCCAACATTTGCTGTCATAAAAACTCCGGTGCTGAAAGTGGTTGTGATAAGCAGAAATTTTTGGCCGCGCGGGCCTTGGCGCTCAACCGCCTATCGCCGCCAAGCCGCGCCCCTGCTGCAAGGCTTGTTGTATTTGTTGCATCTGCGCAGCGCGCTCGGTGTAGCGCTGCCACAGCACTTCGCCGCGCAGCACCAGCGTGGATTGCGGCACCTGCAAAGCCTGCGCCAGCTTGCCAATGGTGGGCAGCGACACTGCTACCTGGCCGCGCTCTACCTCGCCGACGTAGGAGCGGTTCAGATCGGCCCGCGCTGCCAGTTGCTCTTGCGACCAGCCCAGCGCCTCGCGCGACTGGCGCACGGCCAGGCCAAAGTGGTTGGAGAAGCCGCTCATAGCGCCACCTCCGCCACGGTTTTGCTGGGCACCGGCGTGGCTGCCGCCTGCAAGGAGGCTTGGGTAACGCTGGCCCCGGGCGGCACGCTTTGCGTGAGCCAGACGTTGCCGCCAATCACTGCACCAGCGCCCAAGGTAACGCGGCCCAGGATGGTGGCGCCGGCATAGATCACCACGCCGTCTTCCACCACCGGGTGGCGTGCGAGCCCTTTTTGCAGATGGCCGTGCGCGTCTTGCACAAAGCGTTTGGCGCCCAAGGTGACGGCCTGGTAGATGCGCACCTTGCGGCCGATCACCGAGGTTTCACCAATTACGACGCCGGTGCCGTGGTCGATGAAAAAGCCTTCGCCAATCTGCGCGCCGGGATGGATGTCGATGCCGGTTTCGCTGTGCGCCAGCTCGGCCACAATGCGCGCCAGCAATGGCAGTTGCAAGCTGTACAACTGGTGCGCAATGCGGTGGTGGATGAGCGCCAGCACGCCGGGGTAGCAGAGCAATACTTCGTCTACCGTGCGCGCTGCCGGATCGCCCTCGTAAGCGGCTTGCACATCGGTATCGAGCAAGCGGCGAATGCCGGGCAGTGCCAAGGCAAATTGCTGGGTCAGCGCCAGCGCGCGCTCATCCACGCCATTGGGCGTGCGCTGGGTGTAGCGCAGTTCCAGCGCTATCTGCGTTTGCAGCTGGTGCAAGGCCGTGTCCAACGCGTGGGCCACGTAAAAATTTTCGCTCTCTTGCAGCAAATCCTGCGGGCCCAGCCGCATGGGAAAAAGCACGCCCTTGAGCAGTTGCAAGGCCTGGGCCAAAGCGTCGCGTGAGGGGAACTCGCGCCCGCCCGCTTCGTGCGAGCGCTGGTGCGCCTCGCGCCACAGGCGGCGCTGTTCGGCCAGCTCGGCCGTCACTTGTTGGATGGGGAAAGTGGTGCTCATCGCCAACTCCTGGTGCGGTGTTCAGTCTTGAATCCATGGCAGTTGCCGAAAGCGCCAGCCGTCGCTGCCACCGCGGCGCTGGGCGGCGTCGATCTCGCCTTCAAAGCCTTCCAGCACATTGAAGACATGGGTAAATCCGGCCGCCGTCGCCGCCTGCGCGGCCAGCACCGAGCGCTTGCCACTGCGGCACAGCAGCAGCGCCACGGCCTCTTTGCCGCCTTGCGGGGCGAGCTTGGCCTCGAGCTCGCGCACAAAGCGCGGGTTGCGAGTGAGCGCTGTACCGGTGGCCCAAGGCACATGCACGCTGCCCGGCACATGGCCGACAAACTTGCGCTCTTCGGCCGAGCGCACATCTACCAGCACTGCCTCGCCGGCTTGCACCAGCTCCCAGGCCTGCGCTGGCGAGACGCCGCCGGCATAGCCCAGCTCCTGCAGTTGCGCGTATTGCCAGGCCGCGTCCAACACGGCGGGCAGAGTGATTTCGGTGGTGCTCATGAATACGACCTTCTCAATGTCTGGTGGGTATAGCCACCAATTTAGGCGGGCCGGCTGCGGCAGAAAACGAATAAAAATGCGCTTGCAAATACAGTTTTTGCATATGCAAGCCTGCCTGAGTGACCCGCGCCGGCTGGTCAAACGCGGGAAATCGGTCTACTATTTCCAGCACGTAGGCCGCCCCCTGCGGCTTGCGTTTCCGCACTGCGCTATGCCAGTGAGGCACAGACAGTGCAACAACCAGGGCTGCCTTGCCAGCCGCCAGCGTTGCGGCCCGGCCGTGCAGTCCGACAAGGAGATGCACCATGGCTTACACCACCCATGCGCAAGCGTTTGAGCACGCAGCCGGCGCAACACCTTCTCACCACCATGTCACCGCCAAACGCGCCTGCCTGGGCGTGTTGTTGCTGTGCATCGCCATTGCGGCACTCGCCTTGCCCTTGGTGCGCGAGGCTCTCGACCTGGTCCAGCCCCGCATGCAGTGGCAAGCGCTGGCACAGTGGCTGGCCCAAGCGCCCATGGCGAGTTGGCTGATGATGTTTGTCTGGGGCAGCCTGGTGCCGGTGTCGTTTTTGCTGATGCTGCGCTTTCACCGCAATTGGCTGGGCGCCCTGGCGGCGCTGGGTTTTGCCCTGGTGGCCGTGCTTTGGTACGCCAACATGCCGTCACAAACGCAGTGCGCAGCTCTGTATGGCGACAGCAACTGGTGCACCTTGATCACCTGGGGCTACAGCCTGAGCCTGGGTATTGCCAATGCGGTCTACCTGTTTGCCCTGGTGATGCTGATGCTCGGCGGCCTCAGCTTTGCGACCTTGCCGCAGGATGACGAGGAAGACAAGCCGGCCTAAACCCAAACAACGCCCGCTTACGGCCAGCAGCGGCACAGGCCCACTGCGCCGCTGCACTTTGTCAACCATTGACAAGTTTTACGCCAGCGGGGCGAACTAGGTAAAAACCAAGGTGGACAAGCCGTGGCGGCCCTTGGACGATGTCAACAGCTATGCCTTTACAACAACCAATAGCAATGACAAAGGACCTGCACCATGGCTGCAACAAGCGCAAAAAAGCGGATTCCGACCGCCTTCCTGATCCTGGGCGCCATGGTGCTCGGCATCCTGATCGGCTACCTGATCTACGTCGAGTTCCCCGATAAAGGGGCCGCCAAAGAGGTAGCGGGCTATATCTCCATCATCTCCGACGTGTTCCTGCGGCTGATCAAGATGCTGATCGGCCCGCTGGTGTTCTCCACCTTGGTGGTGGGCATTGCGCACATGGGCGATGCAGCGTCGGTGGGGCGCGTGTTTCTCAAGGCCATGGCCTGGTTTGTCACCGCCTCGCTGGTGTCGCTGGTGCTGGGCCTGGTGCTGGCCAATTTGCTGCAGCCCGGCCACAACCTGGGGTTGCCGCTGCCTGATATTGGCGCCTCGGCGAACCTGGCCACCGGCAAGTTCACGCTCAAGGAGTTCGTCAACCACCTGATTCCCAAATCGTTCGCCGAGGCCATGGCCAACAACGAGATTTTGCAGATCGTGGTGTTCTCCATGTTCTTTGGCGTGGCCCTGTCGGCCCTGGGCGAAAAAGGCAAAACCCTGGTGGCCGCGATTGACGAGCTCTCCCACGTGATGCTGAAGATCACCGGCTATGTCATGAAGCTGGCGCCCCTGGCCGTGCTGGCCGCCATGGCCGCCACCATTGCCGTCAACGGGCTGGGCATTTTGCTGAAATTCGCCGTTTTCATGGGCGATTTCTACCTGGGCCTGTTCCTGCTGTGGGCGTTGCTGGTGGGTGCGGGTTTCGTCTTCCTGGGGCCGCGCATCTTCAAGCTGATTGTGCTGATCAAGGAAGCCTTCATGCTCTCTTTTGCCACCGCCAGCTCGGAGGCCGCCTACCCCAAGATTTTGAGCGCGCTCGACCGCTTTGGCGTCAAACGCAAGATCAGCAGCTTTGTCATGCCCATGGGTTACTCGTTCAACCTCGACGGCTCGATGATGTACTGCACCTTCGCCACGCTGTTCATCGCGCAGGCCTACGACATTCACCTGCCGATGTCGACCCAGATCACCATGCTGTTGATTCTGATGCTCACCTCCAAAGGCATGGCGGGCGTGCCGCGCGCCTCGCTGGTGGTGATTGCAGCCACGCTCAACCAGTTCAATATTCCCGAAGCCGGCCTGCTGCTGATTCTGGGCGTGGACACTTTCCTCGACATGGGGCGCTCGGCCACGAATGCGGTCGGCAACTCCATTGCCTCGGCGGTAGTGGCCAAGTGGGAGGGCGAGTTGTTGTCTGAAGCCGATGCCGCCGAACTGACGAAAAAGCTCGACGCCGAAGCCGCGCTGGAAGCGCAGCCCCTGAAAACACCGGATGTGGGCTGACCATGCGCGCCGCCCTCGCTCCTTTGCAAAAGGCTTGGCAACAAGCCTTGCGCGGCGGCTTGCTCTGCACCATGCTGCCATTGGCAGCCATGGCGCAAAGCAACGCCATGGCCCCGGTTGCGCTGACTGGCACCTTGGCACAAATTCACCAGAAAGGCGAGGTCGCCCTGGCCTACCGCGAGAGTTCGGTGCCGTTCTCTTACCTCGATGCGCGCGGTAAACCCATCGGCTACTCGATCGAGCTGTGCAAAGCCATCGTGCACGCGATGGAAGTGGCAGTGCACAAGCCGCTGAGCATTCGCTGGGTGCCCGTCACCTCGGCCACGCGCTTTGCCGCCATCACCAGCGGCCAGGCCGATCTGGAATGCGGCTCCACCACCAGCAACAAGGAGCGCCAGCAGACGGTGGCTTTCTCGCCCACATTCTTTGTCTCGGGCACCAAGCTGCTGGTCAAAAAGAGCTCGGCCGTGCGCGACTACACCGCGCTGGCCGGCAAAAAAGTGGCCGTCACCAGTGGCACCACCAATGAGAAAACCCTGCGCGAGCTCTCCGAGCGCTTGCAGCTGAACCTGCAGATCACGCCCATGCGCGACCACGCCGAATCCTTTGCCCAAGTGGCAAGCGGCGCGGCCGAGGCCTTTGCCACCGACGATGTGCTGCTGTACGGCTTTATCGCGCAAACACCGGCCGGGCGCGAACAATACGCCGTGGTGGGCGATTTTCTGTCGTACGACCCTTATGGGCTGATGTTCCGCAAAGACGACCCGGCCCTGGCCAAGCTGGTGACTGAGAGCTTCCAGGCCTTGGCCGCCGATGGCGAGATCGAGCGCCAATACCGCCGCTGGTTTTTGCGCAAGCTGCCCAGCGGCCAGACGCTGAACCTGCCGATGAGCCCGCAGTTGCAGATCATTCTGGAAAGCCTGGCCGCCACCCAGACCGAATAGGCGGGGCTGCGCAGCAGACATTTCAGCGCGGGTACAGCCGCTGCGCAAGCCCTGCGCCAAACCCCAAGGCGCAGCCGCCTGCGCCGCTGGCTGGACTATCGGTTTCCCGTAGTTTGCTATTATTTTTGACGATTCAATCCAAGCTCACAAATAGCTGACAGGCTAAATAACCAGCAAAATTTGCAGCTGAAAAAATCAGCAGCGAAATCAGAGGAAATGCGCAATCCGTTATGCTGGGCGCTTGTTCCACTACCGCACGTCCTGCATTCCAAGACAGTGTCAGACCCGCATCCTTCGCGATTCCCCGACAAGGAAGACAAAAAAACCTTTTTGCAAAAGGTTGTTGAATTTATCCACCCGGCGCCAGACTCGCCCGACGAGTTGATCGAAACCCTGGCCGAAGCCGAAAACAACGATGTGATCAATGCCGATTCGCGCGTCATGCTGGAGCGCGTGATCCGGATGGAAGACATGACCGCCGGCGACGTCATGGTTGCCGCGCCACGCATGGATCTGGTGGACATCGAATCCGATTACGAGACGGTGCTGCACACCGTCATCAACACCGCGCACTCGCGCTTTCCGGTGTTCCACGGCGAGCAGGAGAACATCATTGGCATCCTGATGGCCAAGGATCTGCTCAAACTCCAGCGCTCCCCCCAGCTCAATATCCGCGCCCTGCTGCGCCCGGCCGTGTTCGTGCCCGAGAGCAAGGGCCTGAACGATCTGCTGCGCGAGTTCCGAGGCAACCGTAACCACCTGGCCATCGTGATCGACGAGTTCGGCCGCGTAGCCGGTTTGGTGACGATTGAAGACGTGCTCGAACAGATCGTCGGCGAGATCGAGGACGAGTTCGACCTGCCCGAGGAAGAAGGCGACATCTTCGCGCTGGCCGACGACACCTACCGCATCTCGGGCGACACGCCCGTGGAGCGCGTGGCCGAGGAGTTCAAGGTGGCGCTGGAAGGCAGCGACCCGGACGAATCCTTCGAAACCATCGGCGGCCTGATCGCCCACGAACTGGGCCATGTGCCCAAACGCGGCGAGCACATCATGCTCGGCGGCCTGCACTTCGAGGTGCTGCTGACCAAGGGCGGCGCCGTGCGCTGGTTCCGCGTGCAGCGGGCCGCACCGGTCTCGGACCCGGCAGCAGACGCGTAACCCACAGATGCAAGGGGCGCTACGCCCGAGCACCTGATCGCGTATAGTGCGCAAGGCGGCAGCAGACGGCGACGTCGCTGCCGTTTTTGTTTTTGAAGCACCACAACAAGACGTACACCGTGCCCGCATCCTTTTCGCTGTATGAGCCACCCCGCCGCTTTCCGTGGCATTTGCTGCTGCTCGCCGTCATCGCTGGCGTGCTGCAGGCCTGGTCGCTGGCTTGGCCTTGGCGTTTGGACGGGTACGAAACTTGGTACGGCCAGCCGCTGTGGTGGCTGCAGATTTTGTCTCTGGCCGCCCTGCCCGCGCTGCTGACGCGCGTGCAACGCGCCTGGCATGGCGTGTCGCTGGGCTGGGGTTTTGCCACTGCCTGGCTGTGCGCCACGTTCTGGTGGCTGTTCATATCGATGCACATCTATGGCGGCCTCGCGGCACCACTGGCCGTGCTGGCCGTGCTGGCCCTGGCCGCTTTTCTGGCCAGTTATTACGCGGCCGCTTGCGGTCTGTTCGTCGCCTACCGAGGCCAATGCCTGCCTCGTTCTGTGCTCTTGTTTGCCGCGCTTTGGCTGCTGGCCGAACTGGCCCGTGGCGAATGGTGGACCGGTTTCCCCTGGGGCGCTGGCGGTTACGCCCACACCGAAGGGCCACTGGCTGCACTGGCGCCATGGGTGGGCGTGTACGGCATCGGCTTTGTCGCCAGCGCAGTCGCCTTGCTGCTCGGCGGCTGGCGAGCACGCGATTGGCGCCAGTGGCACAGCTATGCCATGGTGGCTGTTGCGGTCGTTGGCGGATGGCTGCTGGCAACCCAGCCGCTGGTGGCCGAAGATAGCGCTACGGCACGCAAGCCCGTGTCGGTTGAACTGCTGCAAGGCAATATTTCGCAAGGCGAGAAGTTCCAACCCAGCTCGGGCATACCCCAGGCGCTGGCCTGGTACAGCGAACAAATGCGGGCCAGCCAGGCTGATATGGTGATCGCGCCGGAAACCGCCATCCCCGTGCTGCTGCAACAAGCCCCAATCGGCTACTGGGAAGCACTGCAACAACGCTTTGCCAGCGGCCAGCAGGCGGCGCTGATTGGCGTGCCGCTGGGCAACTTCACGCTCGGCTACACCAACTCCATGGTCGGCCTGGTGCCCGGCCAAGCCGATTACCGCTATGACAAGCACCATTTGGTGCCATTTGGCGAGTTCATTCCGCCGCTGTTCCGCTGGTTCACCGATTTGATGCAGATTCCGCTGGGCGATTTCAGCCGGGGCGGCATGAACCAGGCCTCGCTCAGCTGGGCGGGCGAGCGCTGGGCACCCAATATCTGCTACGAAGACTTGTTTGGCGAAGAGCTGGCGGCCCGCTTTGTCGACGCCAGCCAGGCGCCCACCATTCTGGTCAACGCCAGCAATATTGCCTGGTTCGGCAACTCGATCGCGATCGACCAGCACCTGCAGATCAGCCGCATGCGCAGCCTGGAGCTGGCACGCCCGATGATCCGCGCCACCAATACCGGAGCCACCGCCATCATCAACCACCGCGGTCAGGTGGAAAAAGCCTTGCCGCATCAAAGCCGCGGCGTGTTGCAGGCCCAGGTGCAAGGCGTGGATGCTGCACCGACGCTTTTTGCGCAATGGGCGGGCCGCTTTGGCCTGTGGCCGCTGTGGGCGCTGGGCCTGTTGCTGCTGGTGGGAGCCCTGCTCACCCGCCGCCAACGCTGATTAACCCCGAGGCGGCCACGGCCTGACAGTTAGCGCATGATGGCAGCAGTTCGCAACCGCAGGCTGCCATGGCCAGCCTCGCAGCCCCGGTTGGATTGCGCACGGGGCGCGGTGCAAAATCTGGTAAAAATCGGCCAACACACGTATTTTTTCGACAAAGCACAGCAAGGCCAACGGCTATGTGTCGCTGCATTTGCACGATAAAGCTGGATAATGCATGGTTGCGCATGGCGGTGTTTTTGCTGCCGTGAGAGAAAAGCGGCGGATGACCGCCCCCTGGACCTGGACTGACAATGGCTGAATCTTTTTCCTACGAGCAACTCATCGCCTCCGGTGAAGGCAAGTTGTTTACCCCTGAAAGTGGCCGCCTGCCACTGCCGCCGATGCTGATGTTCGATCGCATCACCCATATTGACGAGAACGGCGGCGCACACGGACTGGGAAAGATTGTGGCCGAGCTGGATGTGAACCCCGATCTGTGGTTCTTCCAATGCCACTTCCAAGGTGACCCGGTGATGCCTGGCTGCCTGGGCCTGGACGCCATGTGGCAGCTGATCGGCTTTTACCTGACCTGGCTGCGCCTGCCCGGCCGTGGCCGCGCGCTCGGTGCGGGCGAGGTGAAGTTCACCGGCGAAGTGGGCCCCGATGTGAAGCTGGTCACGTACGAGATCGACATCAAGCGTGTGATCAAGCGCAAACTGAACATGGCCATCGGCGATGCCCGCCTGCTGGCCGATGGCAAAGAAATCTATGTAGCCAACGATCTGCGCGTGGGCTTGTTCCTGCGCGAGGGTGACGGCAAGGAAAACGCAGCATGAAGCGTAGGGTGGTAATTACAGGGGCCGGTATCGTCTCCTGTATCGGTGTGGGTCTGGATGCCGTGGAGACTTCGCTGCGCGAAGGCCGCTCCGGGATTCAGCACATGCCAGTGTTCAAAGAACTGGGCTTGCGCAGCCAGGTCGCCGGCATTCCGCAAATCAAGGTGGAAGAGCTGATCGACCGCAAGCAACTGCGTTTCATGGGCGATGCTGCGGC
This sequence comes from Comamonas trifloxystrobinivorans, assembly GCF_043359985.1. Taxonomy (NCBI): domain Bacteria; kingdom Pseudomonadati; phylum Pseudomonadota; class Betaproteobacteria; order Burkholderiales; family Comamonadaceae; genus Comamonas; species Comamonas trifloxystrobinivorans. The sequence goes on along the minus strand of NZ_JBHZGV010000006.1, from coordinate 69,851 downwards.
GTACGCGCAAATTTCGCTGCAGCAAGCCATCGAGCAAGCGGGCCTGAAGCCCGAGCAGATCAGCCACCCACGCACCGGCCTCATCATGGGCTCGGGCGGCGGCTCGCCGGCCAACCAGATCGAGGCAGCCGACACGCTGCGCGAAAAAGGCATCCGCCGCGTGGGCCCGTATCAGGTCACGCGCTGCATGGGCTCTACCGTGTCGGCCAACCTGGCGACCAACTTCAAGATCAAGGGCATCAACTACTCGATCACCTCGGCCTGCTCCACCTCGGCGCACTGCATCGGCGCGGCTGCCCAGCAGATCGCCTGGGGCATGCAAGACGTGATGTTTGCCGGCGGCGGCGAAGAGCTGTCCTGGGGCCTGGCCATGCTGTTTGACGGCATGGGTGCCATGTCCAGCAAGTTCAACGACACGCCCGACAAAGCCTCTCGCCCCTACGACAGCGAGCGCGACGGCTTCGTCATCGCTGGCGGCGGTGGCGCGCTGGTGCTCGAAAGCCTGGAACACGCCCAGGCCCGCGGCGCCAACATCCTGGCCGAAATCGTCGGCTTCGGCATCTCCTCGGATGGCGAAGACATGGTCGCGCCTTCGGGCGAAGGCGCAGTGGCGGCCATGGCGCAAGCCATCGAAGGCCTGCCCGAGCCCATCGACTACATCAACACGCACGGCACCTCCACGCCCGTGGGCGATGTGCCCGAGCTGCACGCCATCCGCAAGGTGTTCGGCGAGAAGATCCCGCCGTTCTCCAGCACCAAATCGCTCACCGGCCACTCGCAAGGTGCCACCGGCGTGCAAGAGGCCATCTACAGCATGATCATGCTGATGAAAGGCTTTATCGCTGGCTCGGCCAATGTGGAAACGCCTGACCCGGCTGTAGGCGACATGCCTCTGGTCACCAAATCGCGCGCGGCAGACCTCAAGCAAGTGCTCTCGAACAGCTTCGGCTTTGGCGGCACCAATGCCTGCCTGGTGCTGCGCCGCTGGGAAGCGGCCTGAGCAGCGCAAACTCTACCTGTTGCTCAAGACACGAAAAAGCGCCCACGGGCGCTTTTTCTTTGCCGGGGTCATCAGCGCTTCCGTCATCAGCTATTAAACAACACGCCATCCACCAATTGCGCGGCACCCGAGCGCTGCAGATCGGCCACCAGCGCAGCAGACCAATCGGCAAACGGCTGATCGGCAAAATACCCTTGGTGCAGCAGCCCGTAATACGGTGTTGCAGCCAGCCAAGCGTAGACCTGGGCGAGCGGCAGTTGCTGCCATTCCAGCAGCTTGTACTTGAGCAATACCTTGGCGGCATAGAGCGCATGGCGCTCGGGGTGGCGCACAAAGCCATCGAGGCGGCGGCGCGCAGTGGCCAGTGCTGCGGCTACATCGGTAAAAATGCCGCCGTGGCCGGGCAGCACCACAGCAGGTTGCAGTTGCTCGATGACATCGAGCGTGGCGGCCACTTCGTCGAACGCGGCAATGCCTTCTATCTCGGGGAAAACCACGCCAAAGCCTGCTTCCCACAACGCATCGGCCGAGATCAAAGTGCGCGTTTGCGGCTCGAAAAGAATCACCGAATGCGGATCGTGCCCAGGCGCAGCATGTACCTGCCAGCGCTGCAAGCCCAGCACGGTCTCGCCGCCGGGCTGCAACACATCGTCCAACACAAAGCGAGGGCAGTCCTGACCCGTGGGGCGGTAGCTCAAACGCTCTACATCCCACTGCTGCACGGCCTGCGCATCGCCGGGCGCAATGCTGGTGCGCGCTTGCGGCCAGTGTTGTTGCAGCAAGGCGTTGCCGCCGCAGTGGTCGCTGTGCAAGTGGGTGTTGACGATGCGCTGCAACGGCGCGCCCTGCAAGGCCGATTCGACCAACGCCAGCGTTTGCTCGGCATGGATGCAGTAGCCGGTATCGACGACTGCGGTTGTGCCTTGCGTGAACACAGTGTTATTGGCCGACAGCCAGCCGCGCTCGATGAATTGCAGGCCTGGAAGCGCTGCAAAATCAGCGCCTGCCGATGGGGAAGATGGGGGTGAATAGGTCACGGCACACAGCGTAACAGAGCCTCCGCCAAGCCCCTGTAACGCAGGCAATCCCCGCATTGCGCAAGCCGATGGATACCGATAACATGATTTCACTTAGCTATAGCCAGTGGCCGTGTGCGCCATCTACGAGGAAAATCCATGCGCTTGCGCCAGACACCAAAAATTTTTCTGACATCGCTCACGGCAGCTCTGGCACTGGCTGCTTGCGGTGGCGGAGGCAGCGACAGTTTCAGCATTGGCGGTGAAGTGGCCGGCCTCGCCAGCGGCCAATCAGTGGTGCTTAGCAATAACGGCAGCGAATCACTGGCCGCAAGCAGCAATGGCGCTTTTGCGTTCAAGAACAAGATCGAATCGGGCAAAACTTACGAGGTCACCGTCGCCACCCAGCCCAGCGGCCAAAGCTGCACTGTGACCAATGGCAGCGGCACAGCCAACGGGGCGGTCAGCAATATTCGGGTGCAGTGTGCCGATATCCCCGACAGCGCGGCTTGCTTTGACAATCCGCAGCTATTAAAAGCAGGCAACCGCTATTCCATAATCACTCCGCAGACCACTACCCACTTCTCTGTGGGAGAGTTGACGACTTTTCACGACTATGCCGCTGTGCAGACTTGGGTTACGACTGAGATTGCTTCAGGCTACAGTTTTATCAACCGCTACACCAACATCACCAATGGCATGTCTTTGGACTACGGCAGGTACCTCCAAATTCGCGTGGTCCCCGTCCTCGATACCTACAATGTACCGGGCAGGGGCTTCCCCATCTCACTCAAGCCCAGCCAGACTTACACCGCACAGGGTGAGGAATTCGCAGCATACAACCCCCAACCGACCGGCACTTGGCGCGACACCGTCACCTACTTGGGGCGCGAGCCGGTCACCACCTCCTTTGGCACTTTTGAGACCTGTAGGCTGCGATACACAAGCCAAGGCAATGATGGCGTTCTCAAGACCTGGGACGATTGGCGCGTAGCTGTCGGCAAGTTTGCCGGTCTGTCGGTGCAGCAAACGACAGAAACGGGTACAACCCAACCCACCAACATCACGGTCAGCTGGGAATAAGCAGGCCTGACCCATACAAAAAGCATCTGCAGCCCACGCTGCAGATGCTTTTTTAATATCTACTCATTCGCTCCTGTTACGCGCCGGTGGCAGAAAGCGCTCAGTACCTGCCTCCCACAGCGCGTGATGCGCCTCACACCGCCAGCACCGCCTCACCCGGCAGTAAAGCGTTGGCAGCCAAGGTGGGCTGGTCGCGCAGCTTCTCATACAACGGTGCGAAATCGGTCGCAGCAAAGTCCAGCAGTTGCTGCATATCGTCGATGACGAAATAGGTTTGCTGGTAGGTGTCGATCTTGTAGCTGGTGCGCATGGCGCGCTCCAGGCTCAGTGGCAGGCGCTGTGGCTCGGGGCTGGTCACGCTGTAGGCCAGCTCGCCCGAGCTGCTCAGAATGCCGGCACCATAGGCGCGGATGCCTCCGGCTTCGCGGATCAGGCCGAACTCGATGGTGTACCAGTACACGCGCGCCAGCAGCTCGGCCGCGCCCAGTTCCGAAGCACGCAAACCGCCTTGGCCATAGGCCTGGATGAAGTCTGCAATCACCGGGTTGAACAAGAGCGGAACATGGCCGAACAGGTCGTGGAAGATGTCGGGTTCGACCACGTAGTCGAACTCTTCGGGCTTGCGAATCCAATCCGTCACCGGGAAACGGCGGTGGGCCAGCAAGTCGAAGAAAGGCACTTCAGGGATCAGCCCCGGCACCGCCACAATCTCCCAGCCGGTGGCTGCGCGCAAGCGGGTGTTGATGTCTTCAAAGCGCGGAATGCGGTCTTCGGCGCCCAAGGCCGGCAGCGCATCAATAAAAGCCTGGCTCGCCAGGCCGGGCAGCAACGCTTTTTGCCTTGCGTACAGGCGCCGGTAGGTGTCGTGATCGGCCTCGGTATAGGCCGCGTAGTTCTGCGCGCAGGTGTAGTCGTCGGCGGCGCGGCTGTAATCGCCACGCGGCGGACGCTCGGATTGGCCATAGACCACGGGTGCTTTTCCCATCTTGTACTCCTGAGTGTTGTGTACAAGGCGGAACCGGCACCTGTCTTGCGCAGACGCTTCAGTTCGCCTTGATTTTGATGGTGTTGATCAAAAACTGGAACTTGCGGCTTTCCTGGTTCACAAAATGCGACAGCTCCTGCAGCCGCATGTCTTCCGGTGCGATGCCCATCTTGCGATAAGCGGCGCGGTACTGCGGGTTGGTCAGCGCGGTCTGGAAAGCCTGGGCATAGCGCTGCGCATCCTTGTCCGGCAGGCTGGCCGGCGCAAACACGCCGAACCAGGTAGCTACGTCAAAACCGGGCACTTCCTCGTTCGCGCTCGGCACTTGTGGCAAAGCCAGATTGCGGTCTGGCGTGGTGACCGACAGGGCCAGCAACTGGCCGTTGTTGATCAGCGGCAGGGCGGAGGCCAGGTTGTCAAAAACCAGATCTACCTCGCCGCTCAGCAAAGCCTGCTGTGCAGGCGCCGCGCCCGCATAAGGGCGGTTCTGCATTTGCAGATTGGCCAGCGACTTGAGCATTTCGCCTGCGATGTGGCCAATGCTGCCGTTGCCGCCCGATCCCATTTTCAGCACGCCCGGGTTGGCCTTGATGTAGGCCACCACGTCCGACGTGCGGTGGATGCCCAGCTGCTCGGCGCGCTCTTTCTTCATCACCAGCACATTGGGCACGCGTGCCACCAAAATCAGCGGCTTGAAGTCTTTTTGCGCGTCATACGCTGGCGGCGTGCCCAGATAAGGCAGCACCGCATGCGTGGCCACCGCACCCATCACCACCAGGTTTTCCTGCGGCTTGGCATTGGCAATCAAGGCCGCGCCGGTAGCACCACCGGCGCCAGGTTTGTTGGCCACGGTGATGGCACCCAGGGATTGCTGGGCGCCTTCGGCCAGCAAATGGGCCGAGGTGTCGAGCGGGCCGCCCGGTGGGTACGGCACGACAAAGGTCAGGGGCTGGCTGGCATTTTGTGCCATGGCGCCAAACGCGCTGGCGCACAGCCAGGCAGCGAGGAGAGCAGAGCGATTCACAATGTTTCCTAATTGTTAACGCCCGAAAGTATAGAGAGCCTGTGTGTCAAATTGACAGATATCAATATTCAACAAACACCGGGTTTGCATAGGCACAGGCTGTCTTTACTGCTGCGTTTACAGCACGCCGCGGCGCATCTGGTCGAGCTCAATGCTCTCGAACAGCGCCTTGAAATTGCCATTGCCAAAACCGTCGTCGCCCTTGCGCTGGATGAACTCGAAGAAAATCGGGCCCAGCTGGTTTTCGCTGAAGATTTGCAGCAGCAATTTGCGGCCACTGCCGTCGAGCAAAATCTTGCGCTTTTTCAGCTCGGCCACGTCTTCGCCGTGGTCGGGCAGGCGTTTGTCGATCAGCTCGTAATAGGTGTCGATGGTGTCCAGCAGGCGCACGCCACCGGCGCGCAGTTGGTCGACGGTGTCGTACAAATTGTCCGAACCCATGGCGATGTGCTGGATGCCTTCGCCGTTGTACATGTCCAGGTATTCCTGAATCTGGCCGGCCTTTTCCTTGCCCTCTTCGTTGATCGGGATACGGATCTTGCCGCAGGGGCTGGTCATGGCCTTGCTCTTGACGCCGGTGACCTGGCCTTCAATGTCGAAGTACTTCACTTCGCGGAAGTTGAACAGGCGCTCGTAAAAATCCGCCCACTCGTCCATGCGGCCACGGTGCACGTTGTGCGTGAGGTGGTCGATATAGGTCAGGCCAAAACCCTTGGGGTTGAGCGCCTCTTGCGCGCTGATGCCGGGCAGCGGCTCAAAGTCCACATCAAAAAAGCCGATGTTGCCAATGTCGCCCGGCTGCGCGCCGTTCTTGCCGCGCCAGCGGTCCACCAAGTAAATCAGGCTGTCGCCAATGCCCTTGATGGCAGGAATGTGCAGCTCGCCCGGGCCGGCTGATCCGGCATAGCCCCAGGCGCCCAGGTTTTGGGCGCGCTCGTAGGCGGCCTTGGCGTCTTGCACACGGAAAGCGATGGCGCAGACACTGGGGCCGTGCAGGCGGGCAAAGCGCTGGGCAAAGCTGTCGGGCTCGGCGTTGATGATGAAGTTGATCTCACCCTGGCGGTACAGAGTGACGTTCTTGTGGCGGTGGCGCGCCACGGGCTTGAAACCCATGGATTCGAACACCTTGCCCATCGCCACCGGATCGGGCGCGGCATATTCGATAAACTCGAAGCCGTCGGTGCCCATGGGGTTGTCCCAGGTGGTGAATTCGATCGTCTGGTGCGGTGTGTTGGCGTTCATCGCAAGTCTCCTGTTGTGTCGCGGCGGTACGGATTCGGGCAGCCAGGGCGGCCACGCGGGGCCACGGCTGGTGCAAAACCGTACTGTAGCGGTCAATGCCCGCATGTTTTTGGCGATTTCAGGCCCACAATTCACCATACAAACATGTTTATTGCAGAGATGGTTTAATATGCGCAAAAATCATGCTTGATATGGAAATTTCAAGCTGCCGCACTGCAACATAGCCCTCTGCCCATGAACCCCAGCTCCCACCAACTCGACAAACTGGACCGCGCCATCCTGCAGCGCCTGCAACTCAATGGCCGCGAAACCTACGACGTGATTGGCGAGCAGGTCGGCCTGTCATCGAGCGCCGTGCTGCGCCGCGTCAAACGGCTGGAGGAAGTGGGCGTGATCGAGCGCTATGTGGCCTTGGTCAAGCCCGAATCGGTGGGCCTGTCGATGACCGCTTACCTGAACGTGCGGCTGGAAAAGTTCACCGAGGCCAGCAAGCGCAACCCGCTCGATCTGTTCCGCGCCAGCGTGCAAAGCTGGCCCGAAGTGGTGGAATGCGTGGCGCTGACCGGCGACATGGACTACCTGCTGCGCGTGGTGGTGGCCGATATGGCGCACTACAGCCGCTTTGTGATGGACACCTTGCTGCGCCACCCGGCGGTGCAGGATTGCAAAACCAGCTTTGTGCTCGACCGCGTCAAAGTCACCACCGCGTTGCCAGTGCTGCCGGGCCAATAGCGCAGCGCCTGCACTGTCACATCGGCACGACAGCCTGCGCAACGGCGCCTGTTGTTTTCCTGGGCTGAATGGTTTGATCCTGCGCAAAAAATAGGCATGCAATTGGCAAAAAATAGCCTGCATCCGCAGCAACGACTGCCCTTTGCGCCGATTTCGCACCGCCAGCCCTTGCCCGCAGGCCGCGCCAGTGCTGCACTTGAATAGCCCTTGTAAGTTTAGGAGAAGCTTTCGGCCCGAAATATGCTGCGCCGCAGCATGATTGATAATCCAGGGGTTAACCCTTATATTCCCCACATGATCACGACGAAAGAATGGTTCGCCTCATCCGTGAGCAACGGCATGATGGCCTTTTTCCCCTTCTTTGGCCGTCAAACCCCGGACGGCAAGAAGCCACGCACTGCTTCCTCTATGGTTCCGATCCGCGCCCTCAGCGAACGCCACCGCTCCCGCATCGCCGCTCACCTGCTGAGCCTCGACGAGCAAGACCGCTATCTGCGTTTTGGCTATGCGGCCAGCGATGCGCAGATCCAGCGCTATGTGGACAACCTCAACTTTGAGCGCGACGAAATCTTCGGCGTGTACAACCGCGGCCTCAAGCTGATCGCCATGGCCCACGTGGCTTACGCGCCCGCTTCGTCCAACATGGAAAGCTGCGCCGAGTTCGGCGTGTCGGTGCTCAAATCCGGCCGCGGCAAAGGCCTGGGCAGCCGCTTGTTTGAGCGTGCTGCCATGGATGCACGCACCAAGGGTGTCGAGATGCTGTTCATCCATGCCCTGTCCGAAAACACGGCCATGCTGAAAATCGCCCGCAAGGCCGGCGCCAAGGTGGAGCGCGACGGCTCGGAATCCGAAGCCTATCTGAAGCTGCCGCCCGCCGGTTTCGACACCCGCATGGCCGATCTGGTGGAGGACCATATGGGCGAGATGGATTACCAGTTCAAGAAACAGGCACGCCAGTTCTGGGCCTTTCTGGCCACCGTGCAAGAAGTGCGCCGCGACGTGCAAAACGGCCGCCACCAATCGGGTCAGTAAGCCTGTCAATCCCTAATCAAAAGCTGCCGGCGCTTGTACCAGCGCCAGCAGCTTTTTTCATGCGCGGTCGGCAAGCAGCGCAGCGGCATGGTGGATAAGTACGGTGGATAACCGTGCTTTCTCACTACCACCGCCTGCGCTTGTGGATAACACCTCAGCCCGACCCAGGCACACGCGCAGCCAGCGGCTGCGGCTGGTAGCCCGGCTCGATGTGGCAGCCGCGGTTGCTCTCGGGCGCCACCTCCGGCAAAGCCTGGGCTTGCTCGCAGCGCTCGGCGAGCGAATTGGGCGTCGGCTTGGCGCCTTGGTCCACCCAATCGAGCAATGCGGCCAGCGCAGCGCGGTATTCGGGATCGCTCAAATAGCTGTGTCCGCGCTCCTTGGTATACACCTGCACCAACTGGTCCGCCGTGCCTGCGGCCTCGCGAATCTGTTGATAACTATGCGCCAGCTCTACAAACGCGGTCTGGTCGTAAATTCCCCGCAGCGTCAGCGTCGGCAAACGGGTGCGCCCGCTGGGGCGGCTGTCGGCCAGCAACTGACCCACCGCTTGCGGGTCAGCGGCATAACGCTGCACGCCGGCGTTCAGCCGGGTTTCGTTTTCGGCACTCAGCCCGCGGTAGTGCGTGCGGCTGTTGTCGAAAGGATTGCGGTTGCCCAGGCGCTTTTGCGTCAGGTCGCGGAACAAGAATGTCCCCCAGACCAAATGGCTCGTCAGGCTGCGCTGCGTCACCGGAATCGCCGCCAGAATAGCTTTCAAGCGCAAGCTCTGCTCCTGGCTGCGCTCGCCAGCGGGCAAATCCACGCCTGTGCAATCGTTTACGCGGCGCTCCAGCTCGGCGCGCGTCAGGCTGCTGTCGGCCGGCAAGCCCTGCCACAGCGGATATTGCGGCTCGCTCGGCAACGGGTGGTTGCGGCAATAGTACTGGTAGACCGCCCGCAAATCGAGGCGCATCGTATAAGCATCAACGCCGCCGCCCAGCACTGCGCTGGTGAGCAAAACGGCATCGAAAGCCGTGCGGCCTTTGTTATCCACAGGCTGGCTGCCATAACGCCGCTCGGCAGCGATGGAGGCAACACCGCCGCCATAGCTTTGCCCGTGAAGCAACATGCGGCGCGGCTGACCAAACTCCGCCACAAACCATGCGCGCAGGTCTTCCATGTCTTGCGCCGCCATGGCCACGCCATAACCGCCGCGCCGGTAACTGGTGCCCGCCCAGGCATAGCCGCTGCTGGGCACCACGGCCCAGCGGGTAGCATCTTCCTCCACCCGTTTGATCGACGCTTTGCCCAAGCCCGGCCCGCCATGCGCATGCATCACGGCCACGCCCTGCGCGGGCTGCCAGCCTGCGGGCAAGATGGCCATCAGGTGTGCGCCGGCTTTGCTGACGGCGGCAAAGCAGCGCGCATCGGCAGGCACATGCTGCGGACAGCCCATTGCCTGCGGCTTGGCCGCCCAGGCGCCGGCAGGCAAGCAAACAGCCAGCGCCAGCCAGCGGGCCGAAGAAAAAGCAGAAGACAAACCCAGCCGCATATTCAAGCCTTTGCTATGGGAGAGCTTGCCCAGCAAGCATCTGCCGCACTAAAAACAATACGCTGAAACACCAAGGGCCGCGCCCCTTGCAGGAACGCGGCCCTTGTTTATAGAGCGATTGGGCGCTGAAAGCCAGTATCAGGCCAGCGTCACGCGGGCAAATTTGCGCTTGCCCACTTGCACCACAAAGGTGCCGGGCGTGAGCTTGAGGCCCTTGTCGCTGACCACGCTGCCGTCGATGCGCACGCCGCCGCCGTCGATCAGGCGGTTGGCTTCGCTGGTGGACGGGGCCAGGTTGGCCTGCTTGAGCAAGGCGCCAATGCCCAGCGGCGCGCCCGACAGCGAGACCTCAGGGATTTCGTCCGGAATGCCGCCCTTGGAGCGGTTGATGAAATCCTGTTCGGCCGCTTCGGCCGCAGCGCCACTGTGGAAGCGGGCGGTGATTTCCTTGGCCAGCAGCACCTTGGCATCTTTGGGGTTGCGGCCGCCTTCGACCTGCAGCTTGAGATCGGCGATCTCGGGCAGGCTCATGAACGACAGCAGAGTGAACCAGTCCCACATCAGCTCGTCCGAGATCGACAGCACCTTGGCGAACATGGTGTTGGCGTCTTCGGTGATACCGATGTAGTTGTTCTTGGACTTGGACATCTTGTGCACGCCGTCCAGGCCCACCAGCAGCGGCATGGTCAGCACGCATTGCGGCTCCTGGCCGTATTCCTGCTGCAGGTGGCGGCCCATCATCAGGTTGAACTTCTGGTCGGTGCCACCCAGCTCCAGGTCGCTCTTGAGCGCCACCGAGTCGTAGCCCTGCAGCAGCGGGTACAAAAACTCGTGCAGGCTGATCGAGCTGCCTTCGGTAAAGCGCTGGTGAAAGTCGTTACGCTCCATCATCCGGGCGACGGTGTACTTGGCCGACAGCTGGATCATGCCGCGGGCGCCGAGCTGGTCGCACCATTCGCTGTTGTAGCGCAGTTCGGTCTTGCTCGGGTCGAGCACCTTGTAGGCCTGCTCGCGGTAGGTTTCGGCATTGATCTTGATCTGCTCGGCCGTCAGCGGCGGACGCGTGCTATTGCGGCCCGAAGGGTCGCCGATCAGCGTGGTGAAGTCGCCGATCAGGAAAATCACCGTATGGCCCAGGTTCTGCAGCTGGCGCATCTTGTTGAGCACCACGGTGTGGCCGATGTGGATGTCGGGCGCCGTCGGGTCCAGGCCGAGCTTGATGCGCAGGGGCACGCCGGTGGCCTCGGACTTGGCCAGCTTCTTGAGCCAGTCTTCCTGCGGCAGCAGCTCGTCCACCCCACGCAGACTCACCTGCAATGCCTCTTGTACACGGTCGGTAACGGGGTAAGTTGTAACAATCGATTGATTCATATGGGGTTTCTCAGGTTGCCAACAAAGCCTGACGCGGTATACTTGGTCGCTTGCCTTGCAGCGTTTTATTCTAGTCGCCTCTGCCAGACGACGCGTGGATAAGCCTAAAACCGCACTAATTACGTTCTGTGACAGTGAGTTGGTGCCTTTGGCGGACGCTGCCTTTGAATTTTGGGTGTAACTCTTGTCATGGATCGTTCGCGCTTGAACCTTCCTGCTCCAGCTGCCTTGCGCCAGAGCCCGACAAGCCTGCACCGTCGTAACCGGGATTGAACTTTGAACAATGGATTCATCACAGCAGGCCATGCACTAGCCAGCCAGCTCGTCAATACCGCCCAACAACACCCCAAGCGTCTGGCCGCAGCTCTGGCCGTTTTGCTGATGACCGCCGGTGGCGGCGCTTTCGCAGTCGCCCAACTCGGCCCTACTCCCGATGACCTGCCCGTGCAAACGGTCGAGTACAGCGTTCCCTCGCTGGCATCGGATATTTCCATTGCAGACCTGGTCGACGGACCAGGTTTTTCTTTGTACCGCAGCGACGAAGTGCGCGGTAACGATTCGCCCGAAACCCTGCTGCGCCGCCTGGGCGTAGCCGATCCGGCGGCAGCGGCCTTCATCCGCAGCAACGCCAAGGCGCGCAGCGCCATCATTGGCAAGAGCGGCCGCCTGGTCACCGCCGAAACCACCAACAGCCACGAGCTCACCGCCCTGACCGTACGCTGGGCAGCGGAGAACAGCGATGTGTTCCAGCGCTTTACCATCCGCAAAAACGGCAGCAAGTTCGACACGGTGACCGAGTTCGTGCCGCTCACGCGTAATACGCGCCTGGCTGGCGGCATCATCCGCAGCTCGCTGTACGCATCCACCGATGCCGCCAACATCCCTGACAACGTGGCCAACCAACTGGCCGACGTGTTTGGCGACAAGATCGATTTCCGCAAGTCGCTGCGCGCGGGCGACCGCTTCTCGCTGGTCTACGAAACCCTGGAAGCCGATGGCGAAATCCTGCGCACCGGCCGCATGCTGAGCGCCGAGTTCCGCAACAACGGCAAAACGCACGAAGCCCTGTGGTTCCAGCCCAATCCCAAGGAAAAAGGCGATTACTACAACTTCGCTGGCGACAGCAACCAGCGCACCTACATCGGCTCGCCGGTCAAGTTCACCCGCGTCTCCAGCGCTTTTGCCATGCGCATGCACCCCATCCACAAAACCTGGGGCGCCCACAAAGGCACCGATCTGGCTGCCCCGCAAGGCACGCCCGTGCGCACCGTGGGTGATGGCGTGGTCACCTTTGCCGGCGTGCAAAACGGCTACGGCAACGTGATCTACATCGACCACGGCAACAAACACGAAACCGTTTACGCGCACCTGAGCCGCATCGAAGTGCGCCAGGGCGAAAAGGTCAGCCAGGGCAGCGAGATCGGTGCCGTCGGCCAAACCGGCTGGGCCACCGGCCCGCACCTGCACTTCGAATTCCGCGTGGCAGGCGAGCAGGTCGATCCGCTAGCCATGGTGGCGCAAAGCGAAACCATGCAGCCCATCAACAAGCAATCGCGCCCCGCGTTCGATGCCCTGTCCAAGAGCATGCGCCTGGCTTTGAACACGCAAATGGAAACGCTGGCCCGCGCCGATTAAACGCCCGCCCGCTCCCTCCATCAGGCCCCATTGCAGTAAGCTTGGGGCCTTTGTTTTTGGCAGCCGTTTTTATGACCGAGCGCTTTATCGGCCTGATGTCAGGCACTTCCCTCGATGGTGTGGATGGCGTCATCGCCCAATGGCAGGGCGAGCAATTGCAGGTGCTGCAGTACGCCAGCGTGCCTTTTTCGGCCACACTCAAAAAACAGTTGCTGGCACTGAACAGCCCTGGCGAGAACGAACTGCACCACGCCGCCCTGGCCGCCAATGCCTTGGTGCGTTGCTACACCGAGGTGGTGCAAGCCTTGCTCGGCGCCAGTGGCTTGGCCGCCAGCGACATCACAGCCATTGGCGCGCACGGCCAGACAGTACGCCACCAACCCGGCCTGTGGGACGGCACCGGCTACACCTTGCAGCTCAACAACCCGGCCTTGCTGGCTGAGCTCACTGGCATTGCGGTAGTAGCGGATTTTCGCAGCCGCGACGTAGCCGCCGGCGGTCAAGGTGCGCCCTTGGTGCCCGCGTTCCACCAAGGCGTTTTCGGGCGTCCCGACACGCTGCGCTGGGTCTTGAACATCGGCGGCATCTCCAACGTCAGCCGCCTGGCCGGCCAGGATGTGCGTGGCTGGGATTGCGGCCCGGGCAATGCGCTGATGGATTACTGGTGCCAGCTGCACACCAACGCAGCTTTCGATGCCAGCGGGCGCTGGGCCGCATCCGGCCAGCCTGTTCCCGCATTGTTGGCGGCACTGCTGGCCGAGCCTTTTCTCGCGCAAGAGCCGCCCAAAAGCACGGGCCGCGACCTGTTCAATCCCCACTGGCTCGCACCCTTGTTAGCCGAGCATGCCAGCGGCGCAGCGCCGGCCGATGTGCAGGCCAGTTTGACCGAGTTCACCGCCCGCGCCGTGGCGCAAGATATGCACAAGCACGGTGCCGCCGCAGGCCAGCAGCTGATTGTTTGCGGCGGCGGCGCCTTGAACGACCACCTGATGCAGCGCCTGGCCGCCTTGCTGCCAGGTTTGACAGTAGAAAGCTCGGCCGCCCACGGCCTGCCGCCGCTGCAGGTAGAGGCCGCCGCCTTTGCCTGGCTGGCACGCCAGTGCTGGCACGGCTTACCCGGCAATCTGCCAGCGGTGACCGGCGCACACGGGCCGCGCGTGTTGGGGGCCATCTACCCGCGCTGATGCTATTTATTCAATAGCAAAAACACCGAAACTCAAGCGTCACCGCCATCGGGCGCCGGCTTGACGGGTTCGTCTTGGTCCAGCTGGCTGAACACCAAAGTGGCGGCCAAAGTCATCAGCGCCACGGTCATGAAGGTGGCATGGATGGCGCGCAGTGATTTCTCCGGGTCGGCCTGCCACATCTCCGAGTAACCCGAGAGCAGCGCACCGGCCAGCGCCACGCCAATACCCATGGCCAGCATCTGCACCATCGACAGCAGGCTGTTGCCGCTGCTGGCGTATTCGCCGTCCAGGTCTTTCAAGGTGACCGAGTTCATGGCCGAGAACTGCATGGAGTTGAAGCCCCCAAAAATGAACAGTTGCAGCAGCAGCAACCAGCTCGGCTGGCCCGGTGCGGTCAGGCCAAAGGTGGCCAACATCAGCGCCACCATCACCGAATTGACCTGCAGCACGCGGCGGTAGCCAAAGCGCTGCACGGTCTGCACGGCAATGCGCTTGACCAGCATGCTGCCCAGCACGGTGGCCAGCATCATCATGCCGGCGTTCATGGGCGACAGACCCAGGCCTACCTGCAGCAGCAGCGGAATCAGAAACGGCGCCGCCCCCGTGCCAAAACGCGCAAACAGATTGCCCAGCAATCCCACTCGCAGCGAACGCACGCGAAAGAGCACGGGCGCAAACAGCGGCTCCGGCACACGCAAAGCGTGCATCCAGTAGCTGGCCAAACTCGCCAGGCCGAAAATCATCAGCACCACCACGACCGCAGTGCCCAAGCCCATGCCCGACATGCCGTCGAGCGCGACCGACACCGCCACCATGCCGAACGACAACAGCGCGTAACCCAGCCCGTCAAAGCGGCGCGGCGGGATTGGCTCGCCATCCGTCATCCAGCGCCGGCTGGCCCAAATACCCAGCAAGCCCACCGGCACGTTGATCCAGAAGATCCAGTTCCAGCTCGCCACTTCGACCAGCCAACCACCCAAGGTCGGGCCGAGCAGCGCACCAATCTGGCCGGGAATCGCAATAAAACTCATCGCCCGGATGAAATCCCCTTTGGGGTGCGTGCGCAGCACCGCCAGGCGCCCCACCGGCAGCATCATCGCGCCGCCCAAACCCTGCACTACGCGGGCGGCAATCAAAAAGTTGAGCGACGGCGATAACGCGCACAACACCGAGCCCAGCACAAACAGCGCAATCGCCCAGCCAAACACACGCTTGGTGCCCAGACGATCGGCCAGCCAACCGGAAGCCGGAATCAGCATGGCCGTGGTCAGCGAATAGGCCACGATGACCGACTGCATCTTCAGCGGGCTCTGGTTGAGCGAGCGCGCCATGGCCGGCAAGGCCGTGTTCAAAATCGTAGCGTCCAGCGATTGCAGAAAAAACGCAATCGCCACCAGCCAGAGCAAGCGCTCTTTGTGCGGCGCGAGGGGCGCAGGGGCAGCGGTATCAGCGGTCATGGGCAAAACAAAAGCCGCTGACGAGCAGCGGCTTTGCAAGAGGGTGAACAGCGGGCTGTGGATAAGCGCCGGCTGTCATAGGCAAATGGCAGTTACACCGAGAAGCTCGAACCGCAACCGCAGGTGGTGGTGGCGTTCGGGTTCTTGATGACGAATTGCGCGCCTTGCAAGTCTTCCTTGTAATCGATCTCGGCACCCAGCAAGTACTGGTAGCTCATGGCATCGATCAGCAGCGATACGCCATTCTTGGTCATGGTCGTGTCGTCTTCGTTAGCGATTTCGTCAAAGGTAAAGCCGTACTGGAAACCCGAGCAGCCGCCGCCTTGCACAAACACGCGCAGCTTCAGATCGGGGTTGCCTTCTTCGGCAATCAGGTCGGCCACCTTGGCAGCAGCGCTGTCGGTGAAAACGATGGGTGCGGGCATTTCCGCGACGGCGGTGTCAGCAACTTCACTCATGGGAGATGACTCCAGTCAGGTATTTGATTTACTACAAACAATAGTACCGCAATCGGGTATTTGCTGCTTAGGCCCACCTGTGGTGCCGGCAATGGCAGTGGGGGTTTTGCGCAGGCATGAAAAAAACCGCCCGAGGGCGGTTTTTTGAGGCAAGTAGCCAGCGATTAACGCTTGGAGAACTGCTTTGCGCGACGTGCAGAACGCAGACCCACCTTCTTACGCTCGACTTCACGGGCGTCACGGGTCACATAGCCGGCTTGGCTCAGTTGCGACTTCAGTGCTGCATCGTAGTCGATCAGAGCGCGGGTGATGCCGTGGCGGGTAGCACCGGCTTGGCCGGATTCACCGCCGCCGTGCACATTGACCTGAATGTCGAAAGCTTCGACATTGCCGGTCAGCACCAGGGGCTGCTTTGCGATCATGATGGAGGTTTCGCGGCCGAAGTACTGCTGAATGTCTTTGCCATTCACAGTGATCTTGCCGGAGCCCTTCTTCAGAAACACACGGGCGACGCTGGACTTGCGACGGCCGGTGCCATTGTTCCAATCACCAATCATCTCAAGACTCCTTAGATATCCAGCACTTTAGGCTGTTGAGCGGTGTGAGGATGCTCAGCACCACCGTAGACCTTCAGCTTCTTGATCATGGCGTAGCCCAGAGGGCCCTTGGGCAGCATGCCCTTGACAGCCTTTTCCAGAGCGCGGCCGGGGAACTTGGCTTGCAGGTCACGGAAATTGGTTGCCGTGATGCCGCCAGGGAAGCCGGAGTGGCGGTAGTACACCTTGTCCAGAGACTTGGTACCGGTCACTTTGAGCTTGGAAGCGTTGATGATGACGATGTAGTCGCCGGTGTCAACGTGAGGCGTGTAAATGGCTTTGTGCTTGCCGCGCAGACGGAGTGCCACTTCGCTGGCGACACGTCCGAGCACCTTATCGGTGGCGTCAATCACAAACCACTCGTGTTGCACCTCAGCGGGTTTTGCGCTGAATGTAGACATGAGATTGCTCTTTCAATAGAGGGTTTGGCGAATCCTTTTCCGCGGTCGGTGCTTCTTCTTGACGCAGAGGGCTCTACGGCTGGAAGCCTCTTAGGCGGGTTTATGGCAAGCTGGACAACGCACCCAAAAGCGCATCGGCAAGTCTCCCATCTTCGCCGCGGGATTCATAAAAATCGCTGCGAAGCCCGCCATTATAAAAGTATTTGCGGAGTTCGCCAATACCCCATTTCCACAGGCAAGCCACGGCTTTTGCATGAAAAACAAGCCCCTTGGGCCTGCTCGCTTGCCTTGGGCCGCTACCATAGGCGCCCTATGTTCAGTTACCGCCACGCCTTCCATGCCGGCAATCACGCCGATGTGCTCAAGCACACGACCCTGATTGCCATTCTGCAATACATGACGCAAAAGGATGCGGCCCTGGCGGTGCTCGACACCCACGCCGGAGCCGGCCTGTACCGCCTCGATGGCGACTACGCCAGCAAGAGCGCCGAGGCCGACGAAGGCATCTTCCGCCTCGAAGGCGCCGAGAACCTGTGCCCGCTGCTGCAAGACTATGTGGACATGGTGGCGGAGTTCAACCGCAGCGCCAACAACGTCAAGGTCTACCCTGGCTCGCCCTTCATCGAGCAGCGCCTGCTGCGTGAGCACGACAAGCTCAAGCTGTTCGAGATCCATCCCACCGATTTCCGCTCGCTCTCGGGCAATATCGCTCAGCTGCGCGCCGGCCGCCAGGTGCAGGTGCTGATGGAAGACGGCTTTGAAGGCGTGAAGAAGTTCCTGCCGCCGCCTTCGCGCCGCGCGCTGATGCTCTGCGACCCGAGCTACGAACTCAAGACCGATTACGGCCGCGTGCTCGACATGGTGGCTGACAGCCTCACGCGCTTTCCCACCGGCACCTACGCCGTGTGGTACCCGATCATTCCGCGCCAGGAGGCGCACGATCTGCCACGCCGCCTCAAAACCCTGGCCAACAAGGCCGGCAAGAGCTGGCTGAATGCAGAGCTGACGGTCAAATCCAGCAAGATCACCGCCGCCATGCGCCAGGGCGAAGAAAAGCGCCCCGGCCTGCCCGCCAGCGGCATGTTCGTGATCAACCCGCCTTATGTGCTGCAAGACCAGCTCAAAGAGGCCCTGCCCCAGATGGCCGAGCTGTTGCAACAAGACAGCAACGCCGGCTACACGCTGGAAAGCGGCGGCAACTAAGCGCCAGCATATATTTCTGGGGTATCCAGAATTTCCGAGGGGCGCAAGTGGGGTGGCGAAGCCTGCTGCAATGCCTGTGTCGAGAGTCTTCGTTTTGAGGTGGCGATATGAACCCGTATGCGTTGTTGCCGGGTCTTGCCGTACATGTGTACTGTCTGCGCCCCGGACGCCTAGCCTACGGGTCCATATCGCCATTGGAGTGAGCGATTCAACGCCCACTTCACTGCAAAGCGATGCTGCTTGAATACCGGTTGACCCATGTCTTCTCTTCCTCGACCACTCGAGAAGATCCTTACTTCTTACGAGGCTGCGTTTTAACCTGAGCCTTGCCCACCTTGCCCTTGGGTGCTGATTTGCTGGCCACTGCCGACTTGGCTGCTACCGGCAAAGTCTGGTGCACACGGCCATTGCTGCGGTTGGGCGCCAAAGCCTGCTTGTGGTTGCCAGCATGCCCGGCAGGCGCTGCCAGCTTGCCCGAGCCACGGCGGCCGGCCAGTACAAAGGACGGGCATTCATCCTCGTCCTCATCCAGCGCCCAGTACTCCACGGGCTTGATCCCCAGGCCCAGCATGCCCAGCTCGGCGGCGGCGCCCTGGCTCAGATCGAGAATGCGGTCGCCCGAATAAGGGCCGCGGTCGTTCACCCGCACCACCACGGCTTTGCCAGTGACCATGCTGCGCACGCACAGCTGCGTGCCAAAGGGCAAGGTTTTATGCGCTGCCGTCAGGCCGCCTTTGTCAAAACGCTCGCCATTGGCGGTTTTGCGGCC
Organism: Comamonas trifloxystrobinivorans; assembly: GCF_043359985.1. NCBI lineage: Bacteria > Pseudomonadati > Pseudomonadota > Betaproteobacteria > Burkholderiales > Comamonadaceae > Comamonas > Comamonas trifloxystrobinivorans. The sequence goes on along the minus strand of NZ_JBHZGV010000006.1, from coordinate 51,126 downwards.
ATGGAACTGGCCGCCGTACCAGGAAGCCAGGCCTTGCTGGTCGCTCGGGCGATACGGGTCTTGCTTGAGGCTGCGGGGAATATCGGGCACGTCCCAAGGGCGGGAAATGCCGTCGATGCTGCTCATCGGCGCGGCGGGCGGCAGCACCAGGCCCAGGCCACGGCGCTCGTCCGACATGCGTGCGGATTCTTCGTCCAGCGGCGGCACTACGGCGGACGCTGCGGGCGCTTGTGATACAGGTGTGGGTAGCGAGGCAGCGGCCTGTGGCAGCTCTGCAACAGCAGGCGCGGCTGGTGCAAGAGCTGCAGGCTCAGCTACCGCAGCAGCTGCCTCAGTGGCTGCAGGCACAGCCGTCGTGACCGCCTCCGCGCCTCTCTGCCCTTCCGCCGCTGGCATCTCCGCGCAGCCGCTCACCAGCACCGCAGCAACAGCAGCGGCAAGCAGACAACGGACAGTAGATGGCAACGACGACGGCAACAGCGATTCCCTCGGATAGCAGCACTCTGGTCTGCCGCGCCGAGGTGAATAGTTAGAGTCCCAGGCGGTCGCAGATCGCCAATGTGGCGGCGCTTTGGTTCATGGTGTAGAAGTGCAGGCCCACCGCTCCCCGGCGGCGCAAGTCTTCGCACATCTGCGTCACCACATCCAGGCCGAAGGCGCGAATGCTGGCAACATCATCTCCATAGCCTTGCAGACGCAGACGAATCCAGCGCGGGATTTCTGCACCACAGGCATCCGAAAAGCGCATCAGCTGCGTCGATCCGGTGATCGGCATAATACCCGGGATGACAGGCACCTCAATGCCGCGTTTTTGTAAATCTTCTTGAAATCTGCAAAACGCATCAGCATTGAAAAAGTACTGCGTGATGGCCGAATCCGCACCCGCTTTCACCTTGGTGATGAAGGCCTGCATGTCCGCCTCGGGGTTGCGCGCCTGCGGGTGCATCTCCGGATAGGCGGCCACTTCAATGTGAAAATACGAACCGAATTCGGCCCGGATAAAAGCCACCAGATCGCTGGCGTAGTGGAACTCGCCGCCCAGGCCATAACCGCTGGGCAAATCGCCGCGCAGAGCCACCAGGCGCTTGACGCCCATGTCCTTGAGCTGCTGCAGTTGCTCGCGCACGCTGGCCTTGGTGGCGCCCACGCACGAGAAGTGCGAAGCCGCGTCCACGCCCTCTTCCAAAATCGCCTTCACCACGCCGAAGGTGCCTTCTTGCGTGGAGCCGCCGGCGCCGTAGGTCACCGAGCAAAACTGCGGCTTGCGGCTATACAGCTCCTGGCGCACGCCGCGCAGCTTCTGCGCGCCTTCGGGCGTCTTGGGCGGGAAAAACTCAAAGCTGATGGGATAAGTCATGGCAACACTCGTCTCGGAATCGGGTAAATCTCGCGCAGGCCCCAGGCTCAGCGCTCGTTGCGTTTTTTCTGTTTGGCTCGTGCCGGGCCGGGCTGGCCAAAGCTGGCCACCTCGGGGTCGGCATACAGCTCTTGCTTGGCGCGCTGGGCTTTGATGTCGGCACGCGAAGGACGCTTGACCGCCTTCTTCACAGCTGGCTTGGGCGCATCTTCGTCTTCCACTTCGGCCGAAGCAGGTACAGGCACCTGGATCTGCGCGCCTTGCTGGGCGTGCACAAAGAATTCGTGGTTGCCGTCGCCGCCTTCAATTGGCGAATCGAGCCACTGCTTGACCGTCAAGCCCACGCTGGCCAGGCAATCGCGAATGCGCTTTTCCACCTCGGCGTACAGCGCCTTGTCGCGCACGATGCCGCCCTTGCCAATCTGGCCGGGCTGCAGCTCGAACTGGGGTTTGACCAGCATCAGCAGCTCGCCGTGCGGCTTGAGCACCTGGGCCACTGCGGGCAGCACCAGGGTCAGCGAGATGAACGACACATCGCCGGTGACAAAGTCGAACGCCGGCGTGATGTCGACCTTCTCCGTGCCCGGCTTGCGGCGGCGCTCCACCGGGGCCGAGCCCTCGGCCTTGGCGCGCGCCTTGGCACTGCGCTCGGCCTTGAAGTCTTCGATCTCCTGCTCTTTGGCGTCTTCGCTGTCGTCGTAGTCGTCACCCACCTGGCCGCCATTGCGCATCCAGGCGTAAGGCGCCACCGGCTGGGTGTCGTTGTCCTCTTCTTCCTCGATCACTTCGCTCAGCGCCAGATCGCACGCCGCTTGCAAGGATTCAGGGGTCAGCGAGCGGGCATTGAAGCCTTCCACGCACACCACCCGCGCATCATTGCGCAGGCGCTCGTGCAACTGGCCTTGGCCCACATCGATGCCAATCACCTGGGCCGCGCCCGCCTGCAACAAACAGTCGGTAAAGCCGCCCGTGCTCTGTCCCACATCGAGGCAGCGCAGGCCTTGCACGGCAATGCCGGTGGCCGCCAAAGCACCTTCGAGCTTGAGGCCGCCACGCGAGATGTATTTGGCCTCGGAGGCGTCGAGCAGCTGCACCTCGGAGCCGGCCGGAATATCGTCACCGTTCTTAGCCACCTTGATCCAAGGGGCCAGCACTGTCGTGCGCCATTGCACGCCCGAAGCGATCAAACGCTGGGCTTGCGAGCGGGTGGTGGCGTGGCCGTTTTCGACCAGAAAAACATCTGCGCGCATCGCGCCTCCATAAAACTGTCACGAGGCGAGGGCAGTCGGCCCTCACCCCAGCGCTCTCCCGCCAGCGGGAGAGGAGGTCAGAAGCGCGTACAGCGCACGCGCTTCCTCGGTATTCTTTTTTCTCTCGGCGCACAAGCGGCGAAGAGAAAGCAAAGTCACGACACTACGCGACTTTGCATGTTGTTTGCACGCTCTCCCGCTTGAGGGAGAGCGCGCAAAACCGCTTAATAGCGATAGGTTTCAGGCTTGTAAGGGCCTTCTTTTTTCACGCCAATGTAGTCGGCCTGGGCTTGGGTCAGCTCGGTCAGCTGGGCGCCCACCTTCTTCAGGTGCAGGCGAGCGACCTTCTCGTCCAAGATCTTGGGCAGCACATACACCTTGCCCACCTGGTAGGCATCAGGGCGGGTGAACAGCTCGATCTGGGCGATGGTCTGGTTGGCGAACGAGGCGCTCATCACAAACGAGGGGTGGCCGGTGGCGCAACCCAGGTTCACCAGGCGGCCCTTGGCCAGCAGGGTGATCTTCTTGCCGTCAGGGAACTTGATCTGGTCGACCTGGGGCTTGACTTCTTCCCACTCGTACTTCTCGATCGACGCCACATCGATTTCGTTGTCGAAGTGACCGATGTTGCAGACGATGGCCTGGTCCTTCATCGCGACCATGTGCTCGTGGCGGATGATGTCCTTGTTGCCGGTGGTGGTCACGAAGATGTCGCACTTGTCGGCGGCATATTCCATGGTCACAACCTTGTAGCCTTCCATGGCGGCTTGCAGGGCGTTGATCGGGTCGATCTCGGTCACCCACACTTGGGCCGACAGAGCACGCAGAGCCTGGGCGCAACCCTTGCCCACGTCGCCGTAACCGGCCACGCAAGCCACCTTGCCGGCGATCATCACGTCGGTAGCGCGCTTGATACCGTCCACCAGCGATTCGCGGCAGCCATACAGGTTGTCGAACTTGGACTTGGTCACCGAGTCGTTCACGTTGATGGCGCGGAACAGCAGCGTGCCCTTGGCCGACATTTCGTTCAGGCGGTGCACGCCGGTGGTGGTCTCTTCGGTCACGCCCTGAATCTGGGCCGACTTGCGGGTGTACCAGGTGGGGTCCACAGCCAGCTTGGCCTTAATGGCGGCGAACACAATCTTCTCTTCTTCGCTGGTGGGATTTGCCAGAACGGACAGATCCTTCTCAGCCTTCTGGCCCAGGTGCATCAGCATGGTGGCATCGCCGCCGTCGTCCAAAATCATGTTCGGGCCTTCGCCTTCGGTGCCCTTGGCGCCGAATTCGAAAATGCTGTGGGTGTAATCCCAGTAGTCCTTCAGCGATTCGCCCTTGATGGCGAACACGGGCGTACCAGTCGCAGCAATGGCGGCGGCAGCGTGGTCTTGGGTCGAGAAGATGTTGCAAGAAGCCCAGCGCACGTCAGCGCCCAGGTCCTTCAGGGTTTCGATCAGCACGGCCGTTTGAATGGTCATGTGCAGCGAGCCGGTGATGCGTGCGCCCTTGAGCGGCTGGGCAGCAGCAAACTCTTCGCGGATGGCCATCAAACCGGGCATTTCGGTTTCGGCAATCTTGATCTCTTTGCGGCCCCAGTCGGCCAGGGTGATGTCGGCGATGGCCGAGTCAGCAGGGTTGAAGCGCACAGCAGCGTTCATGGTTTTCTCCAAAAATTGAATGAAAAACCACGTTCTGCGGAAGAAGAGGGATACACCATCTCACCGCACAGAAAGCGTGGGTGAGCGTCGTTGCAGATGAAAATCCGAGCCTCACGCCCCGCTGCTGCCAGGCGCTGGGCCGGCTGGGGAACGCTGCAACGCTCCTCGGATGGACGGCAATTATAAGGGATTCAGCCTTCCAAGCCCACCAACCGATAACCCACTTGCAGCTCAGTGAGCAAATGGCGCGGCTGGGCCGGGTCGGCCTCGATCTTCTGGCGCAGGTTGGCCAGGTGCACGCGCAGGTAGTGCGGGCGATCCAGGTATTCCGGCCCCCAGACCTGTAGCAACAATTGGCGGTGCGTCAGCACCCGGCCTTGGCCGGCGATCAAAGCCGCCAGCAGGCGAAACTCGATGGGCGTCAGATGCACCGCTGCGCCGCTGCGCGTGACCTCGTGCGTGGCCAGATCCACCAGCACATCGCCAAAGCGCGCCTGGCTGCTCGGCTTGTTAGCCGCCGGTGCTTGCTGGCGCCGGCGCAGCATGACGCGCAAACGGGCCAGCAGCTCGGGCACGCCAAAAGGCTTGGTCAGGTAGTCGTCGGCACCGGCGTCGAGCGCGGCCACTTTTTCTTCTTCGCGCTCGCGGGCCGAGAGCACCAGAATCGGCAACTGGCTCCAGGCGCGCAGCTCGGCAATCACGGCTTTGCCATCGGCGTCGGGCAGCCCCAGGTCGAGCACCACGGCATCGGGCTGGCGGCTGGCGGCCTCGATCAGGCCGCGCTTGGCGCTATCGGCCTCGAACACCTGCCAGCCTTCGTCCTCCAGCGCCAAGCGCACAAAGCGGCGGATGCTGGCATCGTCTTCAATCAACAAAATACGGGGGCTGGCGGCGTTCATGCGGGCTCTATTATTCATCGACCGGCGGCTGCTCGGGCACGGGCAAGCGCAGGCTGAACACCGTGCCTTGCGTGGCCAGCGTCGATTCAGCATGCAGGCTGCCACCATGCGCCTCCACAATGCGCTGAGCCAAAGTCAAGCCCAGGCCCATGCCCGAGACGGACGATTCCGTCACGCCCCGCGTGAAGGGCTCAAACAACTGCTCGGCCGCCACATGGCTGGGCAAGCCGGGGCCAAAGTCTTGCAGCACCAGCACGCAGTCTGCGCCCTCCACACGGGCCGTAATCTGGATTACTGTGCCGGCAGGCGTGTACTTGGCCGCGTTATCGAGCAGGTTGACCAGCACGCGCTGCATCAGCACGGCATCTACCTGCAGCAGCGGCAATCCGGCCGGCACTTCGGTACGCACCACGTGGGCAGACAAGCGCTCGCGCATCTGCTGCAAAGCGCTGCCCACCAGTTCTTCCACCGGCAGCCATTCGCGTTTCAAGTGCACGCCGCCCTGCTGCAAGCGCGCCATGGCCAGCAGGTTGTCCACCAGCTGCTGCATGGCCTGGGCCTGGTTGCGAATCTGCACCAGCATGTCCTGCGCAGCGCCCGGCGGCGTGTGCGGCAATGCGGTTTGGGCGGCGCCCAGAATGCCAGTGAGCGGCGTGCGCAAATCGTGCGACACGGCCGACAGCAGCGTGTTGCGCATGCGCTCACCCTCCATCGCCACCTGGGTTTGCTGCGCTATGTCGACAAAATGCACGCGCTCCAAGGCCAGCGCAATCTGGCTGGCACAGGCATCGAGCAAGCGCCGCTCCTCGGGTACACGCAAGCGCTGCGCCGTGCGCAGCTGCAACACCAGCACGCCGCGTGCGCGCACCGGCGCCATCAGCGGCACATACAGTGCCTTTGCAGCCGCCAAAGTGTCGGTGCCCTGGCCAGCCATCTGGCGGTGCTCCATGCTCCAATTGCCAACGCTGGTGTCGATGGCACCTTGGCTGCCAGGCGCTATGTGCAGCTGCTCTTGGCTGTCGGGCAGCAGCAGGCCAGTCTGCGCGTCGAACACACCAGACACGGTGGACAGCGCAATTTCCGTGACCTGCTCTTGCGTCAGCGCACCCGACAAATCGCGCGCCAGCCGCGCCAGCGCACCGGCACGGCGCTCACGCTCTGCCGCCACCCGCGCCTCGTGGCGCAAGCGCGCCATGAGCTGGCCGCAAACCAGTGCCACGCCCAGCATCAGACAAAAAGTGAAGATGTACTGCGTGTCGTTGACGCTGAAAGAATTGCGCGGTGGCACAAAGTAAAAATCGAACAGCATCACCGACAACAGCGCCGCCCAGGCGCCCGGCCCGCGCCCCCAGCGCAAGGCCGACAACACCACCACCAGCAAGAACAGCATGACCACGTTGGCCGGGTCAAACACCTGCAGCAGCAGCTCGGCCATGGCTGTGGCGGCAAAACAGGCCAAGCTGGCGCCGAGGTAGCCTTTCCAGGCCAGCGGGCTTTTGTCGCCCACTGGCGCACGCGGCACGCTCTCGGGCTTGGTGTTTTTGACCGACAACACCAGCACATCGAGCCCCGGCTCCAAAAGCGCAATCTGCTCCGGCAAGCTGGCCGGGCGCCAAGGCAGCCAGCGGCTGAAAGCCTGCTGCACCCGCGCCAGCACCAGATGGCTGGCATTGCGCTCACGTGCAAAGCCCACCAAGGCCTGCGCCACCTGCGCGCCCGGAATCGTGGCCGTATCCGCCCCCAAACGCTCGGCCAGCGCCAGGGTTTTCAGCACCGCTTCTTGCGCCGGGCGCGGGCGGTGCTGGCGCTCGGGCGCATCCACATACACCACCATCCACTCCGCTTCCAGGCGCCGCGCCAAACGCGCCACCTGGCGCACCAGCGCATCGTCGCCCGCACGGCCACCAATGCCGACCAGCAAGCGCTCGCGCGCCGGCCAGACCTCGCCAATGGCGCGTTCGCGGCGGTAGTCGCGCATGTCTTCGTCCACGCGGTCGGCGGTGCGGCGCAAGGCCAGCTCGCGCAGCGCCAGCAGATTGCCCAGGCGGAAGAAGTTGCGCGATGCGCGCTCGGCCTGCTCCAACGGGTAAACCTTGCCGGCCTTCAGGCGCTTGAGCAGCTCTTCGGGTGAGATGTCGACCACGACGACCTCGTCGGCGTCATCAAAAATATGGTCGGGCACGGTTTCGTGCACCTGGATGCCAACGATGCCGCTGACCACGTCGTTCAGGCTTTCGAGGTGCTGCACGTTGAGCGTGGTCCAGACCTCGATGCCGGCAGCCAACAACTCCTGCACGTCTTGCCAGCGCTTGGGGTGGCGCGAGCCGGCCACGTTGCTGTGCGCCAGCTCGTCCAACAACAACACATCGGGGTGACGCGCCAAGGCAGCGTCCAGATCAAACTCGGCCAGCCGCTTGCCTTGGTAAGCCAAGCTGCGGCGCGGCAGCACCTCCAGGCCGTGCAATTGCTGCTCGGTCTCGGCGCGGCCATGCGTTTCTGCCAAGCCTACCAACACCGAGCGGCCAGCTTGGCGCTCGCGCTGTGCGGCGGCCAACATGGCGTAGGTTTTACCCACGCCGGCGTTGGAGCCAAAGTAGATGCGCAGCTTGCCGCGCCCGGCCTGGCGCTGCTCGGCCTGCAGTTGCGCCACCAGCGCATCCGGATCAGGGCGCGCTGGCTCGGCGTAAGGATTGCTGGCAGTCAAAGGCATGGCCCCGCCATTGTCAGCGTTTTCTGCCTCATACCAGGCCCAGCACCGTGAGCAGCAGGTCGATGAGCTTGATGCCGACAAACGGCACCAGCAAGCCGCCCAACCCGTAGATCAGCAGATTGCGCCGCAGCAACACAGCTGCGCCCACTGCACGGTAAGGCACGCCGCGCAAAGCCAGCGGCACCAGCGCAATGATGATCAAAGCGTTGAAGATGACGGCGCTCAGAATCGCCGAATCGGCGCTGTGCAACTGCATCACATTGAGCGCGGCGAGCTGCGGATAGGTGCCCACAAATGCCGCCGGGATGATGGCGAAGTACTTGGCCACATCGTTGGCAATGCTGAAAGTGGTGAGCGCGCCGCGCGTCATCAGCATCTGCTTGCCGGTTTCCACCACCTCGATCAGCTTGGTCGGGTTGCTGTCCAGATCGACCATGTTGCCTGCCTCCTTGGCCGCCTGCGTGCCGCTGTTCATGGCCACGGCCACATCGGCCTGGGCCAGCGCTGGCGCGTCGTTGGTGCCGTCGCCCGTCATCGCCACCAGCCGGCCGGCGGCTTGGTGGCTGCGGATCAGCTGCAGCTTGTCCTCGGGGCGCGCCTCGGCCAGGTAATCGTCCACGCCCGCTTCGGCCGCAATCGCGGCGGCAGTGAGCGGGTTGTCGCCGGTCACCATCACGGTTTTGATGCCCATGCGGCGCAGCTCGGCAAAGCGCTCGCGCATGCCGGGTTTAACGATGTCCTTCAACTCGATCACGCCCAGCACCCGCGCGCCATCGGCCACCACCAGCGGCGTGCTGCCTTTGCGCGATACGTTGTCCACCGCCTGCTGCACCTGGCTGGGAAAATTGCCGCCCAGCGCTTCTACATGCCGGCGCACGGCATCGGCCGCACCTTTGCGCAAACTGCGCAGGCCTTGCGCTGTGGACAAGTCCACGCCGCTCATGCGGGTCTGCGCGGTGAAAGGGACAAACTCCGCGGGCAACGCATCGGCCTGGCGCTCGGGCAAGCTGTGGCGCTCTTGCGCCAAGGCGACCACGCTGCGGCCTTCCGGCGTTTCATCGGCCAGCGAGGACAGCTGTGCGGCCTCGGCCAATTGCTGGGCGCTGACGCCGGGCGCGGGCAAAAACTCGCTCGCCTGGCGGTTGCCCAAGGTGATGGTGCCGGTCTTGTCGAGCAGCAACACGTCCACATCGCCCGCGGCTTCCACAGCGCGGCCCGAAGTGGCTATTACGTTGGCCTGCATCATGCGGCTCATGCCGGCCACGCCAATGGCCGAGAGCAAACCGCCGATGGTGGTGGGAATCAGGCACACCAGCAGCGCCACCAACACCGCAATGCCGACCACCGTGCCCGAGCCCGCTTGCGCCACTGCAAACGCCGAGAAAGGCCAGAGCGTGACGATGACCAGCAAAAACACCAAGGTTAGCCCCACCAGCAAAATCGTCAGCGCCAGCTCGTTGGGCGTCTTTTGCCGCTTGGCCGATTCCACCATCGAGATCATGCGGTCCAGAAAAGACTCGCCGGGGTTGACCGTCACCTCCACCACCAGCCAATCGGACAGCACGCGCGTACCGCCAGTGACCGATGAAAAATCGCCGCCTGCCTCGCGGATCACCGGCGCCGATTCGCCCGTGATGGCGCTCTCGTCCACCGAAGCCACGCCGTCGATCACCGTGCCATCGAGCGCAATCACATCGCCTGCCTCCACCAGCAAAACCACGCCTTTGCGCAGCTCGCTGGCACGCATCGGCACCCATGCGCTGCCGTGTTGGGGTTGCTGCAAAACCTTGGCCACGGTATCGCGCTTCATGCCGCGCAGGCTGGCGGCCTGGGCGCGGCTGCGGCCTTCGGCCAGGGCCTCGGCAAAGTTGGCAAACAACACGGTGAACCACAGCCACAGCGCAATCGCCAAGGTAAAACCGGCGTTGGCGGGCTCGGCCGCACTCAGGCTTTGCAGCCACAGCAGGCTGGTCAGAATGGCGCCGAGGTAGACCACAAACATCACCGGGTTGGCCCATTGCGTGCGCAGCGAGAGCTTGCGCAGCGCATCCCACAAAGCGGCGCGCACCAGCGGGCCTTCAAACAGGCTGCTGCCTGCCGTCATTTTTTGGCTAGCCATGCTCTCACTCCTTGGCCGGTTGCTGCAGCGCGTCCAGCGCCAGATTCAACCGCAATACATTGACGCGAGGTTCGCCCAGCAAATAGCCGGTGCGCTGCTCCGTGGCTTGCGCCAGCAGGCCACGCAATTGCTCTGGAGCCAGGCCACGTGCCTGCGCCACACGCGGCAATTGCAGCTCGGCATTGGCGACCGAGATATGCGGATCGAGCCCGGAGGCAGAAGCGGTGACCGCATCCACCGGCACCTTGGTGTCAGCGGCCAAACCGTTGTCCGTGCGGTACTTCGCTACGCGCTGTGCCACGGTTTCGGCCAAATCCTTGTGCGTAGCGCCCTGGTTGCTGGCACCCGACAGGCCGGCGTTGTAAGGCGCAGCAATCGTGGCGCCCTCTTTTTGCGGATCAGGCGCGGTGGTGGCGCTGGGGCGGCCATGGAAGTAAGGCGCGCTGTCAAACTGCTGGCCGATCAGGGCCGATCCAACAATCTGGCCGTTGCGCAACACCAGGCTGCCATTGGCGGCCTGCGGCATGCTGAGCTGCGCCACGCCGGTGGTGGCAAGCGGGTAAGCAACGCCCGAGACCAGCATTACCACCACGGCAGCGCGTGCGCAGCTGCCCAATAAACGAGCCCAGCCAGCGCTGGCTGCCGATGCCGGCACCAGCTCCACCGCAGGGACGGAAAAATTATGCGAAGAAGATTTCATAGCTTGCTCCTGGCTGCTGGCCGCACAACACCGGGCGGGGCAGCAGCGTTGGCAAAAATTCAGGCGTAGAGTTGGCCGATCAGCATTTGCAGATGCTCGATCACCGGCCCCAGCGCTAAGGCGGGCAAAAAGGTGAGGCCGCCCACCACCAGCACCACAAACACCAGCAGGCCCATGAACAAAGGCGTGGCCGTGGGGAAGGTGCCCGGGCCGGCCGGCACCGTGGCTTTGGCGGCCAGGCTGCCGGCCAGCGCCAACAAGGGCAGCAAGGTCAGAAAGCGCCCGGCAATCATGGCCAGCCCCATGGTGGTGTTGAAGAACGGCGTGTTGGCGTTCAGTCCGGCAAAGGCAGAGCCGTTGTTGGCCGTGCCCGACGCGTAGGCATAGAGAATTTCCGAGAAGCCGTGCTGCCCGCGGTTGTTCAGGCTGGCCGAAGCATCTGGCCAGAGCACGGCCAGCGCAGTAAAGCCCAGGATGGCAGCGGGATGCGCCAGCACCGAGAGCATGACCAGCTTCATCTCGCGCACCTCGATCTTCTTGCCCAGAAACTCGGGGGTGCGCCCGATCATCATGCCGGCCAGAAACACGGTCAAAATCGCGTACTGGATCAGGTTGATCAGGCCCACGCCGTCGCCGCCGAACACGCAGTTGAGCATCATCTGCGCCAGCGGCGTGATCGAGCCCAGCGGCGTGAGCGAATCGTGCATGGCGTTGACCGAGCCGGTGGTAGCCGCCGTGGTGGTGGTCACGAACAAGGCCGTGTCCACAATGCCAAAGCGCAGCTCCTTGCCTTCCATATTGCCGCCGCTTTGGCTGGCGCTGTATTGCTGGTCAGCACCAGCACGCTCCAGCAGGCCACTGCCGTTTTGCTCGGCCACAAAGACCAGCGCCAAAAAGCCCACAAACATCACCATGCAGGCGCCATACAACACCCAGCCCTGGCGGCGGCGCAGCAGCATGGAGCCGAAGGCATAGGTCAGCCCGGCGGGGATCAGCAGCATCGAGAAGATGTGCAGCAAATTGGTAAGCGGCGTGGGGTTCTCAAACGGGTGCGCCGCATTCATGCTGAAAAAACCACCACCATTCGTGCCCAGGTGCTTGATGCTCTCAAAGCTGGCCACGGGGCCCATCAGCAATTGCTGCTGAGCGCCTTCCAGCGTGGTGGCCACGGTTTCGGTATTCAGGGTTTGCGGTATGCCTTGCCAGACGTAGACCAGCGCCATCACAAACGACAGCGGCAGCAGCACGCGCCAGAACACGCGCACAAAATCCACCCAGAAATTACCCACATCCTGCGCGCTGGAGCGGGCCAGGCCGCGCACAAAACCGGCGCCCACCGCCACGCCCGTGGTGGAGCCGGCGAACATCAAAAACGTGATCGCCGCCATCTGCGTGGCATTGCTCAGGCTGTTTTCGCCCGCGTAAGCCTGCCAATTGGTATTGGTGATGAAGGATGCTGCGGTGTTGAAAGCCAGATCCGGCGCTTGCGCCGCATTGCCCAGCGGGTTCAGCGGCAGCCAACCCTGCATCCGCAAGAGCAGGTAGCCCAGCAGCATCATCACCGCATTGGCCAGCACCAGCACCGCGCCATAGCGTTGCCAGCCCATGCGCTCTTGCGGGTCGACACCCAAAGCGCCGTAAGTGCAGCGCTCCAGCCAGGTGTGGTGCTCGCTGGTAAAGCAGCGCGCCAGCCATTGGCCCATGGGGACGGTCAGCAAAGTCAACGCCAGCAGCACGGCGGCGTATTCAATCCAAGGTAGCCACATGCGGTGCTCCCGGTCAGATCCGCGTCAAAGCGCGCACAAAGGCCAGCAGGCCGACAAAGCAGGCCAAGCTCAGGCCCACAAAAAGAATGTCTTGCAGTACTTGCATGGCCGCCCCTCAAAACTGCTCGGGGCGCAGCAAGGCATAGCCCAGATAGACAAACAAACCGGCAGCCGCCAAGGCCGCCAACACTTCAACCCAGTGGTAAGGCATGGATAACTCCTCCCGCTTCACCTCCGCGCCCAATGCCCGGGAGCGAAGCAAAACCCAATACGCCGACACAACGCCAGCGCTGTAGCCACTGTAGAAATGAACGCCTCAACAGCGCGTAGAGATTGGCGGGGCGGGTATCAAGATGGCATCAAGATGGGGAAATGGCCCGCAGCAGCTCAGCCAGGCACATTTACCGAGCGAGGGCCCCAGAAAAACCAGCATCGGCAATGCGGGCCGCCATCCGCTAAAATTGCGCCAGTTTCAGCCAGCGTCTGCTGGCTTTGTTTTTTGCAGTCCGACAAGGACTTGCGTACTTTTTCGTCTTCCGCACTGTGTCCTACGCACCCGAAACCCAACGCCGGCGCACCTTCGCCATCATCTCCCACCCGGACGCGGGTAAAACCACGCTGACCGAAAAGCTGCTGCTGTTCTCGGGCGCGATCCAGATTGCCGGTGCCGTCAAGGGCCGCAAGGCTTCGCGCCATGCCACCTCGGACTGGATGGAGATCGAGAAGCAGCGCGGCATTTCGGTGGCCTCGTCGGTGATGCAGATGAGCTACCGCGACCATGTCATCAACCTGCTCGACACCCCCGGCCACAAGGACTTCTCGGAAGACACCTACCGCGTGCTCACCGCCGTGGACTCGGCGCTGATGGTGATTGACGCGGCCAACGGTGTGGAATCGCAGACCCGCCGCCTGATCGAGGTCTGCCGCCAGCGCGACACACCCATCATCTCGTTCATCAACAAGTTCGACCGTGAAGTGCGTGACCCGCTGGACATCATGGACGAGGTCGAGCGCGAGCTGGGCATGCCCTGCTGCCCCATCACCTGGCCGGTGGGCCAGGGCAAGAGCTTCGGCGGCATCATCAACCTGCAAACGCAGAGCATGACGGTGTTCGCCGCCGGCAGCGAAAAGCGCCCCGAAGACTTTGAGATCATTCCGCTGACCGAAGTGGACAAGCTGCGCGCCCGTTTTGGCAAGGCCTTTGACGACGCCATCGAGAGCATGGAACTGGCCCAGGGCGCCTCGGCCGAGTGGGACCACCAGGCTTTCCTCGCAGGCAAGCTGACGCCCGTGTTCTTCGGCTCCGGTGTGAACAACTTCGGTGTGATGGAAGTGCTGAACGCCGTGGTGGACATGTCGCCACCGCCCGGCCCGCGCGTGGCCTACACGGAAGTGAACCGCCAGCGCGAAGAAAAGACTATCCGCCCCGAAGACAAGAGCTTTGCTGGCGTGGTGTTCAAGGTGCAGGCCAATATGGACGCCAACCACCGCGACCGCATTGCCTTTGTGCGCGTGGCCAGCGGCAAGTACACGCCCGGCATGAAGATGAAGGTGCAACGCACCGGCAAGGAGCTGCGCCCCACCAGCGTGGTGACCTTCATGTCGCAGCGCCGCGAAGCCGTGGACGAAGCCTATGCGGGCGACATCATCGGCTTCACCATTCACGGCGGTGTGCAGCTGGGCGATTCGATCACCGACGGCCCCAACCTGCAGTTCACCGGCCTGCCGTTCTTTGCGCCGGAGATGTTCATGACCGTGGTGCTGAAGAACCCGCTGCGCACCAAGCAGTTGCAGCAAGGCCTGATGCAGCTGGGCGAGGAAGGCGCGATCCAGGTCTTCAAGCCCGATGCCGGCGGCAATATGCTGCTGGGTGCCGTGGGTCAGCTGCAGTTTGAAGTGGTGCAACACCGCCTCAAGACCGAATACGACTGCGAAGTGCGCCTGGAAGCCTGCCAATACACGGGCGCCCGCTGGATCACCGCCGACACCCCGGCCGAGCTGCGCGAGTTCGAGAACGCCTACCCGCTGCGTCTGGCACACGATGCGGCCGATACGCTGGCCTATCTGTGCACCAGCCCGTATGACGTGCGTTTGGCGCAGGAGCGCTTCCCCAAGATCCACTTCCACCCGCTGCGCGAACACGCCGGCCTGGAGTTACAACGCGGGTAAATCGCCGAATGCAAACAACTCTGTCTTCCAGATCAAGCAGTGAATCTACCCCTCCAATTTTCCGTGCTGCAACACTATTTCTTATTATTGGAAGCTATGTATTTTTCATAGCGGGCTTATGGCCAGGAGTACTTGCGGAGGACAGCGCAGCGGTTTTACGCTACCTAGACGGGACTACACCATTTTCCCCAGGGAAAACTGCTTTCTGGATGACATTTTTAGAATGCACCTATGGTTTCACAAAGCGGATTGAAGTCCCCATCATCATACTAGCTTGCCTGTGCGTTTTAGTACTATGCCGAATTCAGCTTTACCTATTGAATCAGCGCTTCTACAAATCGTTTTTCTTTTGCTTATTTTTTATAAGTCTCGCCCCACACCTGATTATACTAAATATTACATTAATAGGTGACGGCATATTTGCAGTGGCTACTGCAGGCTTATTTTTTGAACTGTACACTTCATGCAAAAGAGGTCATATCACTGCATTTTCTTTGGTCATCATTATTTTGACTACTAGTTTTGCACTAATGACCAGAACCAATGGCTTGCCAGCACTCATTCCAATTACCTTTGCCGCTTACCATCTTTGCAAAAAAGACAAGTTAGTATTAGCCGTCATCGTCGGAGTCAACCTGCTTGCACTCTCCATGCTTAACAAAGCACAGGGCGAAAACAAGCCTCATAGTGCAATTTTTCCACTTGTCATCTGGGAAACCATCAATTTTCTACAACCCCCAGTCTTTAAATTACCATCCTCTGAAAACCGAGTAAGCCAAAAAACAATAGAAACTCTAGAAGAATTGAATCCAATCGATCACTATTTGAAATATTATGATCGAGAGTATTGGGACCCTCTCAATTTTGACTCTGACGGCCCACTGGTAGGCCGCTTCACTTCGCAACAAAAGAAGATTCTTCAGAGAGAGTTTATCAAACGAAATCTCCCAAATAATTTAGGTGCATTCATGGGAAGTCGCACCCATGTTTTTTTCTCTAGCGCCCTTGCATACAGTGGCTTACCTTGGCCCACTTACACTCTAACGGTGCTCCCCAAAACTTTATCAATATCAGAGGCGAGAACCAAAGACAGCAGTCCAATCTACAAAATCCCTGATTCCCTATATTTCAAAAGCTATAAATATCGAAATATTCTATGGAGCCCATTTATAGCCATAGCAATTTTACTAATAGCAGCATTCAAGTTTTCCAAAAATCCAAAATCCATTGAATTCGTCATCAGTTTGACTTTTCTTCTGCAACTCGCCGGAATTTTCTTTTTTTCTATAGCATCAGAATATAGATACATGAGCATACTCGTATTCATGCCCATGGTTTTATTACCCATGCTTTGTAACAAAATCGCAAAGCATCAACAAACTGATATAAACCATAAAGCATGAATCGAATACAAAATAACTTTGAATTTCTGAGGATATCTGCAGCACTTCTGGTTTTGGTGTCTCATCATTACCCCCTCAGCAACCTAGGAGAACCAGGATTACCTGGGGTTATCTCATTGGGAGGGGTTGCTGTCATGGTTTTTTTTCAGTATCAGCGGCTTCTTGGTTACCCAGAGTTGGCTCTCCGACCCAAATGCATTTCGTTTCGCTTGGCGCCGCATTCTAAGAATTTGGCCAGCCCTGATCACCGTCGTGCTATTATCAACCCTGATTCTAGGACCAATCGTCACCAATTTGACTGTATTCGATTATTTCGCTCACAGAGCAACATGGGACTATTTGCGAACCCTGATCATGGAAATTCACTTTCCACTTCCAGGCGTTTTTACCAACAACCCTGGAGGATCCTCTGTCAATGGTTCGCTCTGGACTATCCCATTTGAAGTACGCTGCTACCTGTTTATGGCCATAATTGGAATCACAGGACTCTTGAAAAATAAAAAATGGATAATTGCATGGTGCATCATTTTCTTTGCATGGTACATAAATAAAGGAATTCCAGATATTGTTGGCAAATACATTCCTGGACGAGAATTTAGCGCCTATTTCATCATGGGAGTCATATTACAGTGCACACAAAAATTTTGGACCCCTTATATCAAGAGCTTTATATTCATATCCTTTTTAATCGGAATCACCCTCTACATAAATGGCTACCACTTCCTTGCTTTACTGATCAGCGTACCTGCACTCACTATTGGCCTCGGAAAGGAATCAACACCTGTTTTGAATAAATTTGGCCGTTTTGGTGACCCTTCATATGGAATTTATTTATACGCATATCCTGTCCAGCAGACAATGCTAAACTTCTTTTACCCTACACTTAATTTTTATATAAGCATGCTCTTTTCAGCCGTCATCACGGTAACGCTAGCTTATATCTCCTGGCAGATCATTGAAAAATCAGCACTACGCCTCAAGCCCAAAAAAATATCCACTCAGCGATTACAATATAGTCAAACATAAATTAGATTTAATTACTGAATATGACCGAGAACCTCCAGCGCCCCCTCTACCGCAACCAGCGCATTGCAGTGATCGTTCCTTGCCACAACGAAGAAATGACGGTCCGCTCTGTTGTAGAAGGGTTTAGGCAAGCGCTTCCCGAAGCTGAGGTATTCATTTTCAACAACCTTTCTACCGACCAAACAGTAGAAGTAGCCAAACAGGTCGGAGCCCAAGTTCGTGATGTCAACCTGAAGGGCAAGGGGAACGTAGTTCGCCGTATGTTTGCAGACATTGATGCAGATGTGTACATCATGGTCGATGGCGATGCCACCTATCATGCGCCATCCGCACGCGCGCTGGCTGATCTTTTGCTTGACCAACAATTGGACATGGTTGTGGGCGCCCGAGTGGAGTCCGATCCTGGACCTGGACTCGCCTACCGTCCAGGTCACCGATTAGGCAATAAGTTGCTCACTGGTAGTGTCCAATATATCTTTGGCGGCAGTTTTCGCGATATGCTTTCAGGCTATCGCGTTTTTTCGCGCCGTTATGTCAAATCATTCCCAGCCCATTCCAACGGGTTCGAAATCGAAACTGAGCTCAATGTCCACGCGCTGGAGTTGCGTATGCCGAGTGCTGAGATGGATACTCCCTACGGAGCACGTCCTGAAGGATCTGCCAGCAAGCTGTCAACTTACCGTGATGGCTGGCGTATTCTCAAAACCATAGGCCGGTTGGTCATCAGCGAAAAACCTTTGCAATTTTTTGGTTGGCTAGCCGCGCTGCTTGGGTTACTGGCAATAGTCCTGACAGCCCCCATTGTGATGGAATACTTTCATACTGGATTAGTGCGGCGCTTCCCGACGCTAGGGTTAGCAATAGCCTTGGCAATCAGCGGAGGTCTGTCGTTTGTTACAGGGCTTATCCTTCAAGCCATAACCTTGGCTAGACGCGAAGTTAAACACTTGGCGTACTTGGCGGAGCCCGCGCCCTCGATTACACGCCAATGGCAATAAATATTAGCCGCTCACTAATTTGGTTTTTAATAGCCGGCAGCTTGGCTTTTCTAGTTGATGTCGGCGTTCTAGCCTTGCTGCACAACTCACTAGGCATATATGGCGCCCGCATTTTGTCGTTTTGGTTAGCGGCGACCTTAACTTGGATTATCAACCGCCACATTTCTTTTGCAGGACGCAGTGCATCAGGCAGCTTATTTATTGAATATTTTCAATACCTGCTTTTGATGCTAGGTGGTGGAGCGGTAAATATAGTGGTTTATTCACTACTTGCTTGGAAGTTCGAACACACGCCTCTTGGGCTTGCGGCCTATGCCGCTATTGGCACACTGGCTGGAATGAGCGTTAACTACCTCGGCATGAGTCGACTCATCTATCGTAAACATTTAAAAAAATAAACCATCGCCCAACTACTCATTTCGCATACTTCCTATTAAAAATTCTCATCGGTCAAAAATAATAAGTACACAGCTATAGCATGACGCTTCTGTATGCATTACACAAAGCCAGCACAATATCCGTCCAATAACTTTGACGCCCTACGACTGCTCGCTGCCCTCGCTGTTCTTTACAGCCACCAATATCCCGTCACAGCAACACCCCCGCCGTTGTGGATGAATGTAGCCATGATTGGTGGCGTTGCAGTCATGACTTTTTTTGTCATTAGTGGCTACCTAGTCACGCTCAGCTGGCAGACGCATCCTCGGCTTTGGTTATTTATTGGAAAGCGGGTGCTTCGTATATGGCCTGCACTCATAGTCGTTGTGTTGCTGGCGAGCTTGGCACTAGGCCCCAGTTTCACCACGCTTTCGTTATCGGAGTACGTGCACCACGGCGCCACCTGGGACTATCTGCGCAACATCCAACTCCAAACGCGTTTCTTACTACCGGGCGTATTTGCAACCAACCCGCTCTCTAACTCAGTTAACGGGCCACTGTGGACTATCCCAATCGAAGTGAGTTGCTACGCGATTCTGGCAGCCTGTGGTTTTTTCGGGCTGCTCCGCTGGCAAGGAGTGTGGTTGTTGGCTTGCATTGGCTATTTGGCTTGGTTTCTGACCAACAAGACGATGGACCTGACGGGCATAATGGATCACCACTATGAGTTCCCGGCCTATTTTGCCTTCGGCTCCCTCATCGCTACCTTCAAAACACAGTTTCTGCAGCACCGCTGGCGTTATGCTCTACTGGCCTCTGTGATTGCTGCTGCAACCTACTTGGCAGGATTCAAATATTCGGCACTGCTTCTCTTTCTTCCGGCAATTTTGATTAGTATTGGAACCTCGTCGTGGCCCGTGCTGTCTCAAGCAGGGAGATTTGGAGATGTGTCTTATGGGGTGTATCTGTATGCCTTCCCAATTCAGCAAAGCGTATATGCCCTATGGCCCGACCTGGGATTTACCGCCAGTTTGTTCATCGTCACCGTGCTCACCTTGATCGCGGGCTGGCTGTCCTGGCAGTTGGTGGAAGCACCCACGCTACGTCTCAAGCGCTATCTGCGCTAAATTCTTCGTTCTGATTTTTCATGCTGCCTCTAGACCAATGGCAGCCGGCGACTTCCATCGTCGGTCTGCTCACCGATATCGACGACACCTTGACCACCGATGGCGCTGTGCCCGCGCCGGTGGTGGCGGCCATTGCCGCGCTCAAGGCCAAAGGGCTGGCGGTGATCCCGATCACCGGGCGTCCGGTGGGCTGGAGCGTGCCGTTTGCGCAGACCTGGCCGGTGGACGCCATCGTCGCCGAGAACGGCGCTGTGGCCTTGCGCCGCAATGCCAGTGGCGGTTTGGACAAGCTCTACCAACAAGATGAGGCCACGCGCACGGCCAACTTTGCCAAGATGCAAGCGGTGCTGGCCCAGATCGAAGCCACCGTGCCGGGCGCCAAGCGCGCTACTGATTCGGCCGGCCGTGAGTGCGATATTGCGGTGGACCACAGCGAATTCACGCATCTGCCGCAAGCGCAGATCGACCAGTGCGTGCAGATCATGAAGGACGCGGGCATGAACGCCACGGTCAGCTCCATCCACATCAACGGCTGGTTTGGCAACCACAACAAGCTCGAAGGCGCACGCTGGATCGTGCAGACCTTGCTGGGCCGCGATATCGATGCTGAGCTGAAGCAGTGGTGCTACATCGGCGACTCCACCAACGACCAGCTGATGTTCGAGCATTTCGACAACAGCTTTGGCGTGGCCAATATTGCGCGCTTTGTGCCCCAGCTCCAGCACCTGCCGCGCTATGTGACGCCCAGCGAGCGCGGCGCCGGCTTTATCGAACTGGCCGAACGCATCTGCGCTGTGCAGCCGGCCGCTTGATTCCTGATCACCGACTCTAGAGAAAGCGCTCAATCCCTGCGGATGAGCGCTTTTTCATTGAGCAACGGGTCTGCCCGGCTTCGGTCTCCCGACCAGCAGGCGGCCAGCCCGTCACTCAGCTGGCGCCTGTGAGCGCAAACCGCTCAAGGCTTGAAGTCGAACTGCTGCTGCAGAATCACTTTCAGCGGCTGGTTGGCCTTCATGGCCGGCTTGTAGCGCCACAGCTTCACGGCGCGCTCCACCTCGGCTGCCATCTCTTTGGAGGTGGCCGTCAGCGTCTTCACATCGCTGACGCTGCCGTCCGTGTTCACCACAAACTGCACGCGCACACTGGCGGGCTGTGGCAACACGCCGGCCGGATAGGGGTAGCGGGGCGAGGCGCCAGTCAACAACTGTGGCGCGGTATCGCAAGCATTGCCTGCGCAGCCGGCAGCGGGCAAGGCCGCATTGGCGGCAGCAGCCGTCGCCTTGGCTTCGGCAGGCTCGGCGGGCTTGGCCGCTTCCTGGGTAGCGCAGCCTGCCAGCATGGCGGCGAGCACGGTCACAACGGCAGAACTGATTCGAATCAAAGACATGGTTTGAAAGCTTCCAAGAGTCTCAGGGTGGCTAGGCAAGGCAAAGCCCTGGGCGCATTATCGGTGCACTGCAGCGCAGGCGCCGACTTGACGAGCCACCGATGCGGCGAATCCCGTGTTTTACCACGGCACTGTGGCCACATTGTGGAGAAATCAGGCCCGACCCTGCCCCGCTGCTGCCCATAGCCTGTTGGCGACTGCGCTGGCTTGGGCTTGCGGTTAGCATTGCTGAGTCCGCCTGCCCCAGCCAGCCTGGCTAGAGCTGCCTCGCAGCGGCAAGATCACTGGACCCTTCAAGACCTCAAGGAACAACGGCAATGACGACTGCGTATCCCGATACCCGACTGCTGATCAACAACGAATGGTGTGATGCTTCCGACGGCAAGACCATTGATGTGGTGAACCCCGCCTCTGGCAAGACCATTGGCAAGGTGGCCCACGCCACCAAGAAAGACATGGACCGCGCCCTGGAGGCCGCGCAAGCGGGCTTCAACGTCTGGCGCCTGATGCCCGCCATCGAGCGCGCCGCCATCATGCGCAAGGCAGCGGTCCTGCTGCGCGAGCGCGCCGACGAGATCGGCCGCCTGCTGACGCAAGAGCAAGGCAAGCCGCTGGTCGAAGCCAAGGGCGAAGTGGTGGCCGGTGCCGGCATCATCGAATGGTTTGCCGACGAAGGCCTGCGTGTGTATGGCCGCATCGTGCCCGCCCGCGTGGCCAACGTGCAGCAGCTGGTGATCAAAGAGCCGGTGGGCCCAATCGCGGCTTTCACGCCCTGGAACTTCCCCATCAACCAGGTGGTGCGCAAGCTGGGCGCCGCGCTCGCCACGGGCTGCTCCTTCCTGGTGAAGGCACCAGAAGAAACCCCGGCATCGCCTGCCGCTCTGCTGCAGTGCTTTGTGGACGCCGGCATTCCCAAGGGCGTGATCGGACTGCTGTACGGCTCGCCCTCTGAAATTTCGGAATACCTGATCCCGCACCCGATCATCCGCAAGGTCACCTTCACCGGCTCAACCGCCGTCGGCAAGCAGCTGGCAGCCCTGGCTGGCGCGCACATGAAGCGCGTGACCATGGAGCTCGGCGGCCACGCGCCGGTGATCGTTGCCGAAGACGCCGATGTGGATCTGGCCATCAAGGCGATTACAGCGGCCAAGTTCCGCAACGCCGGCCAGGTTTGCATTTCGCCCACCCGCTTTTTGGTGCACAGCTCGGTCAAGAACGAGTTCGTGGCCGCCTTTGTCAAGCGCGCCGAGAGCCTCAAGCTCGGCGACGGTCTGGCGGAAGGCACCACGCTCGGCCCGCTGGCCAACGCCCGCCGCCTGACCGCCATGGCCAAGGTGGTGGAAGACGCAGCTGCCAAGGGTGCCAAGGTGGCGACCGGCGGTGCACGCGTGGGCAGCGAAGGCAACTTCTTCGCTCCCACGATTTTGGACGACGTGCCCATGAACGCGTCGGTGTTCAACGACGAGCCCTTCGGCCCCATCGCTGCCATCCGCACCTTCGACAAGCTGGAAGAAGCCATCACCGAAGCCAACCGCCTGCCTTACGGCCTGGCCGCCTACGCCTACACGCGCTCGTACAAGAACGTGCAGATGATCAGCAACCAGGTGGAATCGGGCATGATCTGGATCAACCAAGCAGCCACGCCTACGGCCGAGTTCCCCTTCGGCGGCATCAAGGATTCGGGCTACGGCAGCGAAGGCGGCCCAGAAGCCATGGAGGCCTACCTGAACGCCAAGGCGGTTTCGATCACCGCGGTGTAAAACCGGCCCTGCTGCCCCTGGCAGCCCACAAAAAAGCAAGTCTGCGGACTTGCTTTTTTTATAGTTTGCTATTTATTCAATAGCATTCGATCAGCTTGAACCGTATGCCGGCCCTGTCATCAGGCGCGACGGTCGGCGGCATCCGCTTCGCGCTCGCTGCGGCTGGGCAAGCCAAAGGCCAGCGCACCCAAAGCGCCTTGCGCCAACGCATACACGCCGTAAATCAGACCTACGCCCACGGCCAAGGCAGCGGGCACGCCAAACGGCCCCAAAGCCATGGCGCTGGCCGCCTCGCGCGTGCCCCAGCCGCCCACGCTCACTGGCAAGGCCGCCATTAAAAAGATGGGGGCCATGGCAAACGCCCACACAGCCACCGGCAACTGGATGCCCAGCGCCAACCCGCCCAAAGCCAGAGCGGCTGCAGACAATACCTGCACCAGGGCCGACGACGCAGCCTGCACCAGCATTTGCCGGTTGAAATCTGGCCGCGCCGCTGCTTGCAGCAAAGGCTGCAGCCAGCCGGGCAGCTTGTTCGCATCGCGCTGGCCCAGCCACCACAGCAGCAGCCACGGCAGGGCAATCCACAACGCCGTGCCCAGCAATAGCAGGGCCACAAACCAAGCAGCAGGCATGCGCAACAAGGGCGCCAGCGTTGGGGCACATATGGCAGCGCCCACAGCACCCATGGCACACAGCATCCACAGGCCGCTCACCCGGTCCAGCACCACCGACAGCGAAGCCGCGGCCTTGCCCTGGCCGGTGCGTTGCAAAACCACGGCGCGGTACACATCGCCACCCACCACGGCACCGGGCAGCAAGGCATTGAGGCCGATGGCCTGGAAATACCAGCGCAGCGCATCTGGCCAACGCATGTGCGCGCCCAGCCACTGCGCCAGGGCGCGCCAGCGCCAGGCCGAGACGATGTTGGAAGCAATGGCAGCGCACAAACCCGCCGCCAGCCACCAGCCGTTGGCGGCGCGCAGCCGCGCCCACAGCGCCGCCGGGTCGGCAAAATAGGCAACGGCGCCCAGTAACAGGGCGCCGCTCAAGGCCTTGATGCAGGCTTTTTGCGTGCGGTTCACGCAGACACGCGGTCGGTGCGAGGGGTTTCCACCCGCACCATTTTGGGCGCTTCTTCGGTGCCGCCAATGCGGTAGTCGTCCGCATAGTACTGGCGGCCGCCGCCCGATTCGTAGTACACGCGGGTGAGCATTTCACCAATCAGGCCGGCTGCGATAAAGGTCATGCCCATGAGTACCAGCATCACGCCCACAATCAGCAGCGGGCGGCCGCCGATGCTCTCGCCCATGAGCTTGATGACCAGCAGGTACGCCAGAATCAGAAAGCCCGGCGTGGCCAGCCACAGGCCCAGGCCGCCAAAGGCGTGTAGTGGGCGCTGGCGGTAGCGCATCAAAAACACCATCAGGATCAGGTCGAGGATCACGCGGAAGGTGCGGTCGATGCCGTACTTGGATACCCCCGCCGTACGCGCATGGTGGCGCACCGGCACCTCGGTGATGCGGGCGCCGGCATCGCGTGCCAGCGACGGGATGAAGCGGTGCAACTCGCCGTACAAATGGATGCGGTCGATGATGTGGCGGCGGTAAGCCTTGAGTGCGCAGCCGTAATCGTGCAGTTGCACGCCGGTGGCGTTAGAGATCAGCTTGTTGGCAATTTTGGACGGCAGCTTGCGCGAGATGGCCGCGTCTTGCCGGTCTTTGCGCCAGCCCGAGACCATGTCCACCGAGGCGTCGGTTTCCAGGCGGTTGAGCAGCAGCGGAATATCGTCGGGCTCGTTTTGCAGATCGGCATCGAGCGTCACCACATACTTGCCTTGCACGCGGTCAAAACCCGCCTGCAGCGCGCTCGACTGGCCGTAGTTGCGCGCCAGAATCACCGGGCGCAGCCAGGGGCGGGTGGCGGCCAGCTCCAACAGGCGCTTGGCGCTGTCGTCCTTGGAGCCATCATCGACGGCGATCAGCTCGTAGCTCAGCGGCTGCGAGCGCATGGCCGCGTCAATCCGGTCGACCAGGGCAGTCAGATTGTCAAATTCGTTATAGATGGGGACGACGATGGAAACAGCAGGAGAAGACACGGCGCTGAAGCTTTTGAGAAAATAGCGGTCGCCTATACTACCTGATTCACCCTAGCCCCTGCTGCCGATATGACAGGCTGGCGCCGCCTTGCGGCAACCTGCCCCTGTCTGAAGGCGCCTTGTCTTCGCCTTTTTCATGACGTCTTCGCACGCAGCTCCCCCCAAAGACTGGCAGCAGTCGCTCTGCCAGCACCCCATGGTCTGGCTGCTCTTGCTGGCCTGCGCGCACATCGCCTCGCGGGTGGCCATCTCGGGCGGCATGAAGTGGGACGAATCCGAACAGATTCTCTGGTCGCAGCAGTTCTTGCTGGGCTATGGCTCGCAACCGCCCGCCTACAGCTGGCTGCAATGGGCCGTGGGCCAGGTGCTGGGGCCCAGCGTGCTGGCGCTGGCGCTCGTCAAACACAGCCTGATCGTGCTGACCTATGTGCTGGCCTGGCAAACCGGGCGCGTGCTGCTGCCCGCCAAGGGCGCTTTCTGGCTGGCCGGCGGCCTGGTGCTGATGCTGCCGTTCGGCTGGGACAGCGTGCGCGACCAGACCCACACCATCCTCGTCACCGCCATGTGCTTTGGCGCCTGGTGGATGGCCTTGCGCCAGGTGCAAACGCCGGCGCCCAGCAATTTTGTCTGGCTCGGCCTGTTCTGCGGCCTGGGCATGCTGGCCAAGTACAGCTTTGCGCTGCTGATAGGCGTGTTCTTTGTGGTGGCGCTGACCGTGCCGCAGGTGCGGCGAGCCATTCTGGGCAAAGGCTGGTGGCTGGCGCCGCTGGTGGGCTTGCTCATTTTTGCGCCACATGGCTGGTGGCTGGCCCACCACTGGCGCGAGGCCACCACCGAGACCATCAACAAGATGGACATCTCCACCCAGGCCTCCCACCTCAAAGGCCTGGCCGATCTGGCCAAGGCGGTGTTCGCCACTCTCGGCCTGTGGCTGCTGGTAGCGCTGGCCAGCTGGCGCAGCCGTTTGTGGCTGGCCGAATACCGCGCCACCGATAGCAATGCGCCTGCCTGGCGCGCCTGGGCCTGGCCGCTGTTCCGGCGCTATCTGGCGCTGGTGTTTTTGATACTGATCGCCATGGTCGTGGTGGGCGATGTCAGCAGCTTCCGCCAACGCTGGGTACTGCCGCTCACCGCCATTGCACCGCTGGCCCTGCTGGCCTGGCGCCCGGCGCTGCTGGCCGAAGGCGCTGGCCGCCTGTATACCGGCGCCGTGATGTTGTTCGCCCTGGTTTTTCTCACGCTGGCGACTTTGCGCCCCTGGCACTCGGACTGGGTGCACAAGCCCGATGAGCTGAACCACCCAGTGGCCGAGCTGGCCGCCCAACTGGCTGCAGCGGGTTACGACGGCAAGGGCGTCATCGTCGGCTCCGACCACATGGTGGCCGCCATGCTGCGCTCGCGCAACCCTGCCGCCTATGCCACGGCCTGCAACCCGGAATTCAACCGCATGGCAGACTGTCTGTCGAATGCGCGTGCCCAAGCCGCCCAGCAAGGCGTTGGCCTGCTGGTGCTGGCGCGCATGGACAAGGCCAAGCCCGATTGGTGGAGCAGCGTTGCTGCCCACCAGCGCTTGCCTGAACCGCAATCCCTGCAGATTCCCTACACCCACATGCGTGCCAGCACGCCGCCCCTGCTCTACCAGTATGTGTGGCTGCCCGCACCTGTTTCCCCATGAACACTGTTCTCGTCACCGGCGTGGCCGGTTTTATCGGCATGCACTGCGCCCAGCGGCTGCTGGCGCAAGGCCTGCAAGTGGTTGGCATTGACAACCGCAACAGCTATTACGACGTGGCCTTGAAAGACGCGCGCCTGGCGCAGTTGCAAGGCCAGCCGAACTTCCGCTTTGTACAGCTCGATCTGGCCGACCGCGCCGGCATGGCCGCCTTGTTTGACGAGGTAAAGCCACAGCGCGTACTGCACCTGGCCGCACAAGCGGGCGTGCGCTACTCCATCGACCAGCCCGACGACTACACCGACTCCAACCTGCTCGGCTTTGCCAACATCTTGCAAGGCTGTCGCAAGCACCAGGTGCAGCACCTGGTGTATGCCAGCAGCTCCAGCGTCTACGGCGGCAACGCCAAGATGCCGTATGCCGAAAGCGATGCGGTGGACCACCCGATCAGCTACTACGCGGCCACCAAAAAGGCCAATGAGCTGATGGCCCACACTTACTCGCACCTGTACCACCTGCCCACCACGGGTCTGCGCTTTTTCACGGTGTATGGCCCCTGGGGCCGGCCGGACATGGCACTGTTCAAGTTCACCAAAGCCATCCTGGCGGGCGAGACCATCGACGTATACGGCAACGGCCAGCTGGTGCGCGACTTCACCTATATCGACGACATCGCCGAAGGCATCCTGCGCGTGCTGGACAAACCCGCCACGCCCGATGCCAGCTACAACGCGCTGCAACCCAACCCGGGCACCAGCACCGCGCCGTATCGCATCTTCAACATCGGCAACAGCCAGCCCACGGTGCTGATGGACTACATCGCCGCATTGGAATCGGCCTTGGGCACCAGCGCCAACAAGCGTATGCTGCCCATCCAGCCGGGCGATATGCACAGCACCTCGGCCGACACCCGCGCCCTGCAAGCCTGGGTGAACTTTGCCCCATCGACTACTGTCCGAGAAGGTGTCCAGCGCTTTGTCGACTGGTACCGCTCGTTTTACCGCGTATGAAAGTAACTGTTTTTGGGACCGGCTATGTCGGTCTGGTTCAAGGCGCCGTGCTGGCCGATGTCGGCCACCAGGTGCTCTGTGTGGATGTGGACGCCGCCAAGGTGGCCGCGCTGCAGGCGGGGCAAATCCCCATCCATGAGCCCGGTCTGGACAAGCTCGTCCTGGCCAACCACGGCAACGGCCGGCTGCGCTTTACCACCGACGCGGCCGAAGGCGTCAAGCACAGCGAAGTGATCTTCCTGGCCGTGGGCACGCCGCCCGACGAAGACGGCAGCGCCGACCTGCAATACGTGCTGGCCGTGGCCCGCACCATTGCCCAGCACATGAGCGGCCCGCGCATCGTCATCAACAAATCGACCGTGCCCGTGGGCACCGCCGACAAGGTGCGCGCCGTGCTGGCCGAAGGCCTGGCCGCGCGCGGTGTGGATTACGGTTTTGACGTGGTCTCCAACCCCGAGTTCTTGAAAGAAGGCGCCGCCGTTGCCGACTGCCAGCGGCCCGACCGCATCATCATCGGCACCAGCAACCCCGCTTCCGAAGCCAGGCTGCGCGAGCTGTATGCGCCTTTCAATCGCAACCACGACCGCATCGTGGTGATGGATGTGCGCAGCGCCGAGCTCACCAAATACGCCGCCAACGCCATGCTGGCCACCAAGATCAGCTTCATGAACGAGATCGCCAACCTGGCCGAACGCCTGGGCGCCAACGTCGAGGCTGTGCGCCGCGGCATTGGCAGTGATCCGCGCATTGGCTACCACTTCATCTACCCCGGCGTGGGCTACGGCGGCAGTTGCTTCCCCAAAGATGTGAAAGCCCTGGTGCACACCGCACAAGACGCAGGTTTTGAGCCGCTGCTGCTCAACGCCGTAGAAGCCCGCAACGAGGCGCAGCGCAACGTGCTGTTCGAGCGCATCAACGCCTTCTACGGCGGCGATGTGAAGGGCAAGACCGTGGCCGTCTGGGGCCTGGCCTTCAAACCCAATACCGACGACATGCGCGAAGCGCCCAGCCGCAACCTGCTCGAAGCGCTGTGGGCCGCCGGTGCCACGGTACAAGCCTACGACCCGGTAGCCATGAACGAGGCGCGCCGCATCTATGGCGAGCGCGCCGATTTCCGCCTGGTCGACAAGGCCGACGACGCGCTGCAAGGCGCCGATTGCCTGGCCATCGTCACCGAATGGCAGCTCTTCCGCGCGCCCGATTTCGATCTGCTGGCCAGCTCGCTGCAAGACAAAATGGTCTTTGACGGCCGCAATCTGTACGACCCGGCCCTGGTCGCCAGCTACGGCCTGGGCTATGTCTCGATTGGACGCCAGCCGGTGCCGCCTGCGCACTGATACCACCCACCGGGCAAGCTGCCCACCAGCGCTTGCTCGGCGTCAGTCCTTCGCGCCCACCTGTGCCACCCGCTTTTTGAGCAATGCCAATCGCTCGGCGTCCCAATCGCTGGGCTCGGCCAAGGACACCCAGGCGTCGGCATAGTGGTCGAACGCATACACGTGGCCATAGCCCACAAGCGGCGAATCCGAAAACACCAGGTCAAACGCCAGCTGCAAAAAGCTCACCACCGGAATCCAACGCATGTCCGGCGACACATCGGGGCCCAGCGGCGCCTGCATCCAATCGGGGCGGCGCCAGAGCGCTTGCGGATCGAAGAAGGTGATGGCGTCGCTCGCGTACTGCAAAAACACCACGCGGTGCTTGCCCCAGGGCGCGTGGCCTTCGTTCAGATGGTTGCGCTGCGCAGTAAAGCGCACCACCGAGCCATCGCCCACCCGCGGCAACCAGGCCGGAGAGTCGGCATTGCGCGCTGCTGTCAGGTTGCGCCAGGTCGGCGCCAGAAAAGGTGCGCCCACCCACAAAGCACCGTTGTAGGGATCGCTGATGACCTGCAGCAAATCGTGGCTCAAATCGGAGTTCAACGCGCCCAGGCTCAGCCCTTGCAAATACAGACGCGGCCGCTGCGTTTGGGGCAGGCTGCGCCAATGCCCGTAGATGGTCGAAAACACGGCACGCGCCGTCTCCACGCCGTAGTCCGGGTCAGTCAGCAAGGCGATGCCGCTCGCAAAATAAGAGTACTGAACCGCGACGGTGGCCACATCGCCCTGCATCACATACTCCAGCGCCTGCTGCCCGTTGCTGTCGATCCAGCCTGTGCCCGTGGGCGTCGCAATCACCAGGTTGGCGCGCGCAAAAGCGCCAATGCGCTGCAGCTCAGCCAAGGCCAACTTGGCACGCTGCTGTGGGTCGGGCGCAGCCCCCAACCCCACATAAACGCGCAGCGGCTCCTGCGCGGCGCGCCCGGTCAGCGCCTCGATCTGCGCGCGGTCTGGCCCATTGGCCACCATGCGCCGCCCCTGGCGCCCCAGATAAGACCAATCCAGCAAAGAGCCCGGGCCGCCGCTTTTGAGTGCATCCACCGGGCGCGGCAAGTCTTCTTCGAGGCGGGCATCGAGCTCGCTGTAGCTGCGGTCGAGCGCGCTGAGCGCCGCCCGCACCAAAACGCCATTGCCCAGCATCCAGACAAACAGCACCGTCACGCACACCGCCAGCACCGCTGCGGTGGGTGCCGGAATGCGCCGCGCCAAACGCCGGGCCAGCCGGTCTTTGAGGGTCTTGAGAACGCGGGCAAGCAGCAAAAC
This sequence comes from Comamonas trifloxystrobinivorans, assembly GCF_043359985.1. Lineage (NCBI taxonomy): Bacteria > Pseudomonadati > Pseudomonadota > Betaproteobacteria > Burkholderiales > Comamonadaceae > Comamonas > Comamonas trifloxystrobinivorans. Next base: position 21,003 of record NZ_JBHZGV010000006.1, on the reverse strand, counting down.
CAGCGCAAACACCAGCACTGCGGTGATGGCCATCTGCCAAGGGCTGGCGCCGTCGTTGGGCGGCATTTGCATCAGGGCGCGCAAGCGGTTCTGCCAGCCCACTTCCCACCACAATGCGGCCGCCATGGCCAGCAGGCACAGCGCCAGCAAAGCGCCCAAAATCCGGGGGCGAGCAGTGCCTTGCAGCTCAGGCCAACCCAGGATTCGCCAAAAATGCCGCAGCAGCACGCCGCAGCCGTAGCCCGCCGAAAAACACAAGCCACTCAGCACGCCTTGCAACAGGGGCGAGCGCGGCACGAGGGACGGCGTGAGCGAGGCAACGACAAAGAGCATGCCCAACACCAGGCCGGCACCGCACAGGGCTGACCAGAAAGGGGCGGAGCGGGAGGCGGAAGGCTGGGACATCAGGCGATTGAACCTGATCTTGGGTCAGGCTTCACGCCGCGTTGCAAAAAAATAACGGGCTGGCATGCGCCCAAGCGCGATGAATCGGGATCACTCCAGATGGCGGCAGTTGCCACAATGGAGCGCCCCGCCCAGCTTCAGCGCGCTTTGCGAGCGCGCTGACCACTCACTTTTTCTCGCTCAGATGGCCGTCAAAGCGCATCTCGGCATAAGGCACGGTTTTGGCGCCCTTGGCCCAGCGGTAGCCCCACCAGATCAGCAAGAACACCGGCAGGCCGATATAGGTGGCTACCACGCCGCCCCAATCGATCTTGTCTTTGAGGAAAGCCTCGTAGTTCTGGCCCAGCGTGATTACCAGGCACAGCACGAATGCAAAGATCGGTCCCAGCGGGAACCAGGGCGATACATAAGGCAGCTGCGACACATCGTGGCCTTGCGCGATAAAGCCCTTGCGGAAGCGGTAGTGGCTGACCGCAATGCCCAACCAGGCGATAAAGCCGGTCATACCCGAGAGATTCAGCAGCCACAGATAGACAGATTTGGGGCTGAACAGAAAGCTGAAAAAGCACAGCCCGGCCATCACCGTGGTGGCCAGCAGCGCCAGCACTGGCACGCCATGGCTCGACAGGCGCGCAAACGCCTTGGGCGCCATGCCTTGGCAGGCCAGCGTATAGAGCATGCGTGTGGAGGCATACATGCCGGAGTTACCGGCCGAGAGCACCGAGGTCAGCACCACCGCGTTCATGATGACGGAGGCCGACAGCAAGCCCGCCTTCTGGAACACCAAGGTGAACGGGCTCACGCTGATGTCGCCCACCTCGTTGCGCAGCAGTTGCGGATCGGTGTAGGGAATCAGCGAGCCGATCACCGCAATCGCCAGCACATAGAACAGCAGGATGCGCCAGAACACCTGGCGCACAGCGCGAGGAATGTTCTTGGCCGGGTTCTCCGATTCGGCAGCGGCAATGCCGATCAGCTCGGTGCCCTGGAAAGAGAAGCCCACGATCATGGCCACGCCGATCAAGGCCGCAAAGCCGCCGGCAAACGGTGCGTCGCCCACCTGCCAGGTGGCCAGCGCGCCCCAGACGCCTTCTTGCGGGCCGCCCTGCAAAATGCCGAAGATCATGGCCACGCCCAGCACGATGAAGACCAGCACCGTCGCCACCTTGATAGCGGCAAACCAGTACTCGGCCTCGCCAAAGCCTTTCACCGAGATGGCATTGAGCGCCACCATCAGCAGCAGGAACAAGGCGCTCCACCAGTAGCCCGGCACATCGGGGAACCAGTACGCCATCACCAGCTGCGACGCCACCAGGTCGACGGCAATCGTTATCGCCCAGTTGTACCAATAGTTCCAGCCGAGCGCGAAGCCAAAGCCCGGGTCCACATAGCGCGCACCATAGGTGGCGAACGAGCCCGAGACCGGCATGAAAGCGGCCAGCTCGCCCAAACTGGTCATCAAAAAGTAGACCATCAGGCCGATCACGCCATAGGCCAGCAAAGCGCCGCCCGGCCCGGCCTGGGCAATGGTGGCGCCCGAGGCCACAAACAGACCGGTACCGATGGAGCCACCAATCGCAATCATCGACAGGTGGCGCGCCTTCAGATCGCGGCGCAGCTCAGAGGCAGCGCCAGCGGACGAGGCAGAAGAACGGGAGACAGAACCCGACATACAAAACGCGCAGCGTTACTGGCTGCGCACGCAACAAAAGAGGGCGCCATTATCCGCCTGGCGCGTCAAAAGTGCGGTAGGGCGAAAGCTAATCCCGCCGATTTGTCGTGCTATCGCTAAGCAAGGCGCCCTATTTCACAATAGTTAGCGTTTGCCTCAGCTGCCATGCCTCGCCTGCTGGCACGGTCACGGGCGCATCGATGCTGGCCGCTTCTGCGCACAGCATCTGGCGCCAGCCCTCGTCGGGCATGTCGGCCAGTTCGCGGCTGAGCTGCGCACCGGGGTTCCACACCACCACTTCGCTGGCGTTGGCGCTGTTGTCAATGGCCAGTTGGCGGCCGCTTTGCGCTTGCGGCTGGCTCAGCAGCAAAGCCTTGCCCGCAGCGCCTGGTGTGCTGAAAACCCGGTCAAAACCGGCGCCGGGGGCAGCGCCAAAATCGATGTGCTCAGCGGCTTCGGCAAAGCGGGTATCGGCCAGCGCGTCCCAGCAAGCGGCGCCTTGCAGGCCGGCCAAGCGGGTTTGTGTGATCTCGTCCACCTGCAAATAGCTGTGCAGCGCGCAAGTCATGGTCCAAGGCGTGCCGCCGGTGTTGCGCACATCGAGCGTGATGCTCAGCGCACCAGCTACCAACTCTGCGCGCAGCAAGGCCTCGAAAGCCTCCGGCCACCATTGGCGGCTCTCAGCGCTGTCTGCAATGCGCAGTTGGATGTGTTGTGCGCCGCAATCCACCACCTGCCAAGGCAGATTGCGCACAAAGCCGTGTTTGGGCAGCGGCCCGCGCACATTGAACTGCGGAAAGCACACCGGCACGCCGCCCCGGATGGCGGTGCGGCCATCGCGCGCGCTGGCCGGGCTCAGGTACAGGTGTTCGCGGCCGTCGGCGCTTTTCCACGACAGCACCTGCGCGCCCTGTTCGGCCACCACCAGGGCGCTGCCATCGGCCCAGGCCTTGTGCCAGGCGGGAAAGCCTTCCCAGACGATACGGGCCCAGCCCTCTGTGTTTTCCATGCTTGCTTCCTGCTTGCGGTTGTTGCTTCTGTCTGGCGCCCATTGTGGCGGCTGGGCCTGCGGTGCCACAGAAAAAGACTGTGAAAAAGGCCCCAGAGCATAATCCGCCCAGCGTCCGCCGGGCTGTAACCCAGTGGACGCAACTGCCTCTGTTGTAGGCACCTATGAAAAATCCCTGCCGCCCCGCTGCGCACGCCTGCAGCCTGGCCACTGGCAGGGCAATGCGCCGCACACACCCGTGCGGCAAGAGAGAAACATGACGACCTGGCAAAACTTCAAACACCAGTACCTGGTGCGTTTCTGGTCGCCCGTGCCCGCAGTGATTGCGGCCGGCGTCCTGTCCGCGTATTACTTTGGCCTGACCGGCACCTTCTGGGCGGTCACCGGCGAATTCACCCGCTGGGGCGGCCATGTGCTGCAGTTCCTCGGCGTCGATCTGTCGAACTGGGGCTACTTCAAGGTCATCGGCCTCGAAGGCACACCGCTCACCCGCGTCGATGGTGTGATGATCATCGGCATGTTCGTCGGCTGCTTCTCGGCCGCGCTCTGGGCCAACAACGTCAAGCTGCGCATGCCCAACCACCGCATCCGCGTGGTGCAGGCGATTGTCGGCGGTATCATCGCCGGCTTTGGCGCGCGCCTGGCCATGGGCTGCAACCTGGCCGCGTTCTTTACCGGCATTCCGCAGTTCTCGCTGCACGCCTGGTTCTTTGCGATCGCCACCGCCATCGGCTCGCTCATCGGCGCCAAAGTGAGCATGCTGCCCATCTTCCGCATCCCCGTGAAACTGCAAAAAGTGACGGCAGCGCAACCACTGACCGCACGCGAAGCACAGGCCAAAAAGCGTTTCCGCATCGGCATGTTCCTCTTTCTGGCCTTTGTCTGCTGGGCCATCGCCAAGGTGTTTGATGCGCCCAAGCTCGGCTTTGCCGCGCTGTTTGGCCTGATGTTCGGCCTCATCATCGAACGCGCCCAGGTGTGCTTTACCTCGGCCTTCCGCGATCTGTGGCTGACCGGCCGCACGCAAATGGCCAAGGCCATCATCTTCGGCATGGCCGCCGGCACCATTGGCGTGTACAGCTATGTGCAGCTGGGCCTGGACCCAAAAATCTTCTGGGCCGGCCCCAACGCCGTCATCGGCGGCCTGCTGTTCGGCTTTGGCATCGTGCTGGCCGGCGGTTGTGAGACCGGCTGGATGTACCGCGCCGTCGAAGGCCAGGTGCACTACTGGTGGGTGGGCCTGGGCAACATCATCGGCTCTACCTTGCTGGCCCTGGTGTGGGACGACCTGGCGCCCGCCATCGCCATCAACTACGACAAGATCAACCTGCTCAAGGCCCTGGGCCCGCAAGCCGGTTTGCTGGCCACCTATGTGATGCTGGCCATCTCGCTGCTGCTGGTGCTGTGGTGGGAGCGCCATTTCTTCAAACGCAAACAACGCCAGCAAAGCGCTGCTGTCAGCGCCCGCCCCGCCATCCAATAAGGAGTGCCAACCATGTCTGCCTATACCCCCAACTACCGCCTCGACATGATGGGCGAGCCCTGCCCCTATCCCGCCGTGGCCACCCTGGAAGCCATGCCCAACCTGAAGCCCGGCGAGATTCTGGAAGTCATCTCCGACTGCCCGCAGTCGATCAACAACATTCCGCTGGATGCCAAAAACCACGGCTACGAGGTGCTGGAGATTCAGCAAGACGGCCCGACCATTCGATACCTGATCAGGAAATAAAGCCATGAGCCAGAAAATCGTCATCATCGTCCACGCCGCGCCTTACGGCAGCGAGCGCTGCCTGTCTGCCTTGCGCGTAGCCACCGCTCTGGCCGGGCACGACAACAAACCCGAAGTGAAGCTGTTCCTGATGTCCGACGCCACCGTGGTCGGCCTGCCCAACCAGCACGACGGCGCTGGCAGCGGCCTGCAATCCATGGTCGAAGCCCTGGTGGCAGAAGGCGTGACCATCAAGCTCTGCCGCACCTGCGCCCTGGCCCGTGGCCTGGCCGAGCTCACGCTGATCAAGGGCGTGAGCATCGGCACCCTGCCCGAGCTGGCCGACTGGACGCTGGCCGCCGACAAGGTGATCACCTTCTGAGCCCTCAGCAAAAAGGGCAGCCTGCGCTGCCCTTGCCAGTCAAACCAGCCCGGTCATGCCGGGCTGTGTCGTTTTAGTACTCCCAGAAAATGCGCTGGATTTCCTTGGGATCATTCGTCTTGGTCAGCGCCAGCGCGGCCAGCAAGCGGGCTTTTTCGGGGCGCAGATCGTGGGCGACAACCCAGTCGTACTTGTCATCGGGCTGCTCGGCATTGCGCAACACAAAGCCGTAGGGCACGCGCGACGAGCGAATCACCTGCACACCCTTGCCACGCGCCTCTTGCAGTGCCGGCACAATGCGGTCGGCCACCGAGCCATTGCCGGTACCGGCGTGGACGATGGCCTTGGCGCCCGTGCCCACAAAGGCGTCAATCGCGGTGCGCGGCACATTGCCGTAGCCATAGACGATCTCGACCGGCGGCAGGCTGGAGATGTTGTCGATATTGAACTCGGACTGCATGGTGTGGCGCTTGGCCGGGGCGCGGAACCAGTAGTTCTTGCCCTCCACCACCATGCCGAGCGGGCCCCACTGGCTTTGGAAGGCGCCGGTCTTGATGTTTACGTCCTTGTTCACATCGCGGGCAGTCTGGATTTCGTCGTTCATGGTGACGAACACGCCCTTGCCTTCGGCGTCCTTGGCCGATGCCACGGTCACCGCGTTCACCAGGTTCAGTGCGCCGTCGGCCGACAAGGCGGTGCCGGGGCGCATCGAGCCCACCACCACGATCGGCTTGTTGGTGTGCACGGTCAGGCTCAAAAAGTAAGCCGTTTCGGCCAAGGTGTCCGTGCCGTGGGTGATGACCACGCCATCTACATCCGCTTGCTTGACCAGGGCCGACACGCGCTTGGCGAGGATCAGCAGGTTGTCATTGGTAAAGCTCTCCGAGGCGATCTGGAACACTTGCTCGCCGCGCACATTGGCCACCTTGCCCAACTCGGGCAGGCCGGCGAGCAGCTTGTCGACCGGCACCTTGGCGGCGCTGTAGGTGGCCGAGTTCATGGCCGAAGCGCCCGCGCCGGCGATCGTGCCGCCAGTGGCCAAAACGACCACATTGCGTGCGCCTTGCTGCGCGGGTGCTGCTGCAGGCGCAGGCGCGGCCGCTACCGGTGCTGGCGCAGCGGCGGGTGCGCTGGCTTGCGGGCTGCTGGCGCAGGCGCCCAGGCTCAGGGTCACGGCCAGCGCCAGCGTGCTCAGGGCGGGCAGCTTCCAGCGGCTGGCAGAGGCGTGATGCGTTGTTGTGTGCATGTTGGAGGACATCAAAACCACCTTGGAGTGAAAACGAGCATCTTAAAAATGCGCCCCGCTGGCCGCATCCGTGAACACACCTATGGTTTTTTTCATGGCGATAGTTTGGTGCGGCGCAGCAATTGCCTGCGGCCGGTAAAAGGCTTCTGGCTCCAAGGGCTATCGCCAGGCGGCACAAACGCGCTTTCCAGCGCCGCTAGACTGGCCGGATCGGGCGTCTCTCGCCCTGTTTTTTTCTATTCACCAACAGCCGCGCCCGCACTCTGCGGCTGCTCTGGTCGTCCGGTTTCCGCCCCTGGTGTGGCGCACACGCTGTGCCCCTCCACCTCTGTCCCTTCACGGTCAGCGCGCCCGGACCCCTTCTTCAGGAGATTGGTGCATGTTTTCTTGGTTTGAGCGGCGTGTGCCGCCCTATCCCGCGGCCGAGCCCCAGGTTCCACCCAAGGGATTTTTTGCTTTCATGTGGGCCTGCACGCAAGGCATGCGCGGCTGGATCGGCCTGCTCACGCTCACCTCGGCGCTGCTGGCGGTGTACGAGGCGGCGCTGTTCGCGATCATGGGCCATGTGGTCGATTGGCTGGCCACCTTGTCGCCCACCCACTTCTGGGCCGATCAGGGCCGCACGGTGATCGGCATTGTGGTCATCTTGCTGGGCAGTGTGTTGTTGCTGGCGCTGCACACGCAGATCATGCACCAGGTGCTGGCCATCAATTTCCCGATGCGTCTGCGCTGGGTCTTCCACCGGCTGATGCTGGGCCAGAGCATGTCGTTCTATGCGGACGAGTTTGCCGGCCGCATCACCACCAAGATCATGCAAACCGCGCTGTCGGTGCGCGAGGTGATCTTCATGATCGTCGACGTGCTGGTGGGCGTGAGCGTCTACATGATCGGCATCCTCATCCTCGCCGCCAGCTTTGAGTGGCGGCTGATGATTCCGTTCGCGCTCTGGCTCATCGCCTACATCTGCGCCTGCATTTTCTTTGTGCCGCGCCTGGGCAAGATCGGCAAGGCGCAGGCCGATGCGCGCTCGCTGATGACCGGCCGCGTGACCGACGCCTACACCAACATCGCCACCGTCAAGCTGTTTGCCCACACGCGCCGCGAAGCCGAATACGCCCGCAGCGCCATGGATGCTTTCAAGCAGACCGGCTATGCGCAAATGCGCCTGGTCAGCCTGTTCGAAATCTGCAACCACCTGATGATCACCTTGCTGCTGCTCGGCTCGGCCGGCACGGCGCTGTACCTGTGGATGCAAGGCCAGGCCAGCGCCGGCGTGGTGGCCGCGGTGATTGCGATGGCGCTGCGCCTGATGGGCTATTCGCACTGGGTGATGTGGCAGATGACGGGCTTGTTCGAGAACGTCGGCACCATCCAGGACGGCATCAACACGCTGACCAAACCGCGCACCATCGTGGACGCACCAGATGCGCTGCCATTGACCGTGCCAAAAGGCGAGATCACCTTCGACAACGTGAGCTTTGCCTACAAGGACGCGGGCCGCCCGGTGATCGACCACCTGAACCTGACGATCAAACCGGGCGAACGCATCGGCCTGATCGGCCGCTCCGGCGCGGGCAAATCCACCCTGGTCAACCTGCTGCTGCGCTTTCACGAGCCGCAAGCGGGCCACATCCGCATCGACGGCCAGGACATCGCCCACGTCACGCAAGACAGCCTGCGCAGCAACATCGGCATGGTGACGCAAGACACCTCGCTGCTGCACCGCTCGATGCGCGACAACATTCTGTACGGCCGCCCCGACGCGACCGAGGCCGACATGCTGCGCGCCGCCGAGCGCGCCGAGGCGGCCGACTTTATCGGCAGCCTGACCGACCGCTACGGTCGCACCGGCTACGACGCCCAGGTGGGCGAGCGCGGCGTCAAGCTCTCGGGCGGCCAGCGCCAGCGCGTGGCCATTGCGCGGGTGATGCTCAAAGATGCACCGATCCTGCTGCTTGATGAAGCCACCAGCGCGCTCGACAGCGAAGTGGAAGCGGCCATCCAGCAAAGCCTGGACAACCTGATGCACGGCAAAACCGTGATCGCGATTGCGCACCGCCTCTCCACCATCGCCGCGATGGACCGCCTGATCGTCATGGACAAGGGCCACATCGTCGAAGAAGGCTCGCACCAGCAACTGCTGGCGCGCTGCGGCATCTACGCCAAGCTGTGGGCGCACCAGAGCGGCGGCTTTTTGGCCGAACCGATAGAAGGGCCGCTGTAAGCATCCTGCCGCAGCACATTCTTCATAAAAGCCGGCAGCGCGCTCTTGCAGCGCTGCCGGCTTTTTTCTGCACATTGTCTGCACAGCGATCCCCGTTTGCTGAACAAATTACATCCAGGTGCAGAACAATCCATCCCGAAGCAGCCCATTTATCGCCCGGCGTTGCGTGCCTAAACTCAATGCATCGATCAACAAAAACGACGCCAAACGCTGTTGAGCGAGCCGGCCCGCCACCGTGGCCCGCCGGTATATTTCAGGAGTTAAACCATGAACGCACGTATTTTCTCTATCGCCGGTGTTGCTGCCCTGATGCTGGGTGCCGGTGTTGCACAAGCCAACCCATTTGAAGGCGACCAGGCCATTGCGCCCCACCAGTCGCTCACCAGCGCCGTGAGCCGCGCCGATGTCCAAGCCCAGCTGAACGCCGCTGAAAAGAACGGCACGATGATCCTGAACGGCGACCGCTTGCAAGCCAACGTCTATGAGCAAGGCCAAGGCCAGCTCAGCCGCGCCGAAGTCATCAAGGGCGCCCATGACGCCATGGTGGCCGGCAAGCTGCCCGAAGGCGAAAGCTTCGGCGAATAAGCACGGCGCTTTTCCCCGGCAAGCCCAGCGGGCCCAGCAAGACCCGCGGCTTCCCCTGCTTCACGTGGGCGCGCTGTGCGCCCCGACCTCGACACTCTGCCAGGCCACCGCGTGAAGCAACGCATTTATTCGGTGACCGGCCTTCCCGGCCACCACGGCATGCAGTGCGTGGCACGGCCTGAGGATCCCCTCCCCGGATCCGCAGCCGCACAAGCTCTCAGGCCGTGCTTTTCAGGCCACTGCCGGCTCCTATCCGGCAGTGGCCTTTTTTGCGGCAGATTGTCAGCGCCTACGCATGCTGGAGGGTAAAAAAACGCTCGACGCAACACTCGCAGGCTGTTGGCTGTTTCACCACCCCTTCAGCCAGCGCCTGTGGTCGCAGCAAACGGCGGCGGTTTGGCTGCCGCAGGACAGCCAAACTTCGTGAACTGACTTGCGACATCTGTCTGAGCGGAGACCCTTGGGTCGCAGCGAGTTATGGCGCACGCCGCCGTTTGCTGCGAGCGCAGGTTGCCCCGAAAGATTCGCTACGCGAAGCTTTCGGGGACGCTGGATGTAGGGCACGTTTCTTTGCTGACTTTCTTGCCGTGCAGCAAGAAAGTCAGTCGCCCGCCGGGGCGAAATCCCGGCATCTGCGCGAAGCGCAGAAGTCCTCGCAGAGAAAAATGTTCACCGCTGCGCGCAAGCTACAAAGCGAACGGCTGCAAGCATTGCCGCACAACACATCAGCCCCTCATGGCAACACATCCACAATCACCTCCCGTGACTCGGCGCGGCCTTGGTCGTCAATGGCGCGCAGCACATGGCGCTGGCCGGTTTCTGCCAAAGGCGGCATCCAGGTGATGCCTTCGCCGGGGGCGGTGCGGCCTACCAGGGAGTCGTCGGCGAACCAGTAGATGCTTTGGCTGCCAGCGGCGGCTTCGGCGCGCAGTACCAAGGGCTCGGGTTTGCTGGTGCGGATCTGGTGGCGCACGCCGCGCAAGGGGGAGCTGATCAGTGGTGCGTTTTCGGCGGCGGTGCTGCTTGGCTCGCAGGCGGCATCGCTCATGTCGGCACGCGGCAAACCGGCTTGGCGGAAGAGGCGCTGCATGTCGCTGCCCCATTGCTCAACCACTTGCTGGCGTGCGCCCGGTTGCGGGCCGCAGACCACTTTGCCGCTGCTTTCGTCTACCCACACCGTGCGGTGCAATTGGCTTACCTGGATGGGCGATTTGCCGGCGATGAACCAGGTGTTGCTGCGCACCGGGCAGAGCGCATCGGGCAGGCCGCCGGTGGCTGCACACACTTCCACCTGGCGCAGGTTGGCGGGCTGGCGCGTGGCGACTTCGCCGGGGTCCAGGCGCTCGGCGCGCAGCGCATCCACCATGCGCAAAAACAGCGGCGCCGCAGCGTCTACGCCCACCAGGGCCGGGTTGCTGCTGCCGTCGAAATTGCCCACCCAGACCACCAGCACATGGCGGCCAAACACGCCTGCGGTCCAGGCATCGCGAAAGCCCCAGGAGGTGCCGGTTTTCCAGGCCACGGCCGGGCGTGCGGGCAGAGCGCTGTCCGGGCGCGGCGTGTGGCGCAGCATGTCGAGGGTGATGAAGGATGCTTCTTCGCTCAGCAGGCGTAGCGGCTCGGCGCTCGGCTCCTGGCGGGCGCGCTGGGTGTAGCGCAGCGGCTGCACCAGGCCGCCATTGGCCAGGGTGGCGTAAAGCGATGCCAGTTCTTCCGAGCTGACTTCGCCGCCGCCCAGCACCAGGGCCAGGCCGTAATGTGCTTCGCTTTGCAGTTTGCGCACGCCGGCCAGGCGCATCAAGTCGTAAAGATTGGGTTTGCCCAGCTTGGCGGCCACTGCCACCGCGGGGATGTTGCGGCTGCGGATCAGTGCATCCTGCGCGGTCAGCGGGCCGGCAAAGCGGTGGTCAAAGTTCTCGGGCGTGTAGGGGCCAAAGGCGGTGGGTGCGTCTTTGAGCATGGTCTTGGGGTGCAGCAAGCCCTGGTCCAGCGCCAGCGCGTAGATGAAGGGTTTGAGCGTGGAGCCGGGCGAGCGCTTGGCCTGCGTGCCGTTGACCTGGCCGGCAATGCTGTTGTTGTGCCAGTCGGCCGAGCCGATGAGCGCGCGCACTTCCATGGTCGATGCGTCCAGCAGCAGCGCGCTGGCGTTGTTGATGCCCACGCCGGCATGGCCGCGCAGGTATTGCGCCATGACGCGCTCCAAGGTGGCTTGCATGCGCAAGTCGAGCGTGCTGCGGATCTCGGGCGTGCCAGGCTCTTGTGCCAGCAACATGTCGGTGGCATGCGGCGCAATAAAGGGCAGGCTGCCCCGCGATTGTGCTGACAGGGCCAGCACCGCATCGGGCGCGTGCTCGCGGGCTTGCGTATCGCGCTCGGCCCACAGCGCCCACAGGCGTTGGCGTGCTTGCTGCAGCTCGGCATTGCGGCCGCGCTCGGCAATGCGTTTGACCGGGTTTTGCGGAATCACGGCCAGCGTCAATGCCTCGGGCAGGCTCAGCTGCGCAGCGTTTTTGCGGAAGTAGATCAGGCTGGCCGCTTGCACGCCTTCGATGTTGCCGCCGTAGGGCGCGGTGTTGAGGTAGGCCTCCAGAATCTCGCGTTTGCTGTGGCGTGCTTCCAGCCACAGCGCAGCGGCCATTTGCGCCAGCTTGCCGCTGTAGCTGCGGCTGTCTATGGCGTAGAGGCGCCGCGCCAATTGCATGCTGAGCGTGGAGCCACCCTGGCGCCGGCCGCCACTGGCCGTGCTCCAGGCGCTGCGCAGCAAGGCCGCCGGGTTGACGCCCGGGTGCACGTAAAAGCGCCGGTCTTCGTAAAGCAAAACTGCATCGACCAAGCTAGGCGCAATGCGCTCTAGCGGCACCCACAAGCGGAATTGCTCGTCGGGCGCCAAGGTCAAGCGCAGCAGCTCGCCGTTGCGGGCGTAGACGGCGCGGGAGCTGGTGATGGATTCGGCCAGCGAAGCGTGCGGTGTGAGGCGCAGCACGGCCAGCACGATGGCGAGCAAAACGCCGAGCCCAGCGAGATAGCGCCAGCGGATGCGGCGCTGGGTTGGGGTGGGCGCGGTAGTGGTTGGCATGGCGTTGGTGCTAGTGCCGCTGGTCCTCACCACTGCTCTGAGGGTGAGGAGAAACCGATGCGGCGATTCGCATCACTGCGCCACCACTTTGAGCCGCGCGGCGGCGGAGCGGGCGAAGACGCGGCGGTCGTACATGGCTTCGCCGTAGGCAGGTGGCACCACAAAATCGCCGACGTTGGTGGCACGCGCCTGGTAGCTCACCTCGGCCATGGTGTTGCTGACGTTGCCGTAGAACACTACGCGGTCTTCGCGGATGTCTGCGTAGTGCAGCTGCCAGTTGCCCTTGGTGCTGAGGCGCTTTTTCCAGATGGGCGCGTCGGCATTTTCTTCGCCGTCATCGCCAGCGGCTTGCAGCACGGGCTCCAAGCCGCCAGGCAGCATGTCAACCAGGGCCACATTGCGCAGGCCGTTCGGATCGGTGCTGCGCACACGTACGCGCACCGTCACGTCGTCGCCCACTTTGACTTGTTGCACCGGGTTGCCTTTGGCGTCGAGAAACTCGTGGATCACCTCCATGCCTTGGTTCACGGCAGCCTCGGGCAGTTGGCGCTCAAAGCCTTGCTCGGACCAGCTGTAGTAGAGCGGGAAATCGCTGTCGTTGGCCAGCTTGATGCTGCGCGTGCCCACGGGCACGGGCGCTTGCGCCATCGGGTTGAGCGAGCCCAGCGCCAGGGCGGCGGCGCGGCCTTGGGCGTCCAGCGTTTGGGCGCTGAATTTGCCCTCTGCGTTTTGCCCCACAGCGCTGAAGTAGGCATCCACGGCCAACAGCATCGAGGCGGACGACAAGCTGTTGTACCAGCCATCGCGCACCATGCTGCCCATGCTTTCCCAGACCGACGGCGGCAAGGTTTTGAGCCGAGCCGGGAAGTGGCGCGCCACCAGTTGCAAAGTCAGGCTGTCGTGCACCAGCGGGTCGTAGTAGCTGCCCCAGACATTGCGCCTTTGCTGCTTGTCGGCGCGTTTGGTCAGATCGCTCCACACCGGGCTCAGCAACTCGTTGGCCACCTGTTCTTGCTTGACCAGCTGGTAGCTGGCGGCCAGATAGGCTGCGCCCAGATCGCTGGCCCAAGCCTGCTCGGGTTTGCTGCGGCGCAAGGCTTCGCGCAGGTTGGCCAGCGCGGCCGGCGCCACAATGCCTTGGCGCGTGAGCAGGTACACAGCTTGCGTGCGCTGGCGCCAGGCGTCTTGCGTGCTGCTGCCTTGACCGAGCCAGGTTTGCAGGTACTGGTTGGCCCTGCTCAGCATGTCGGGCGGCACGGGCAGTTTGTGCTCTTTGGCCTCTACCAGTAATTGCAGAACGTAGAGCGTGGCAAACGGGTCGTCGCTGGCTCCCGGCCACAGGGCAAAGCCGCCATCGGCTGTTTGGCGCGAGCGCAGTTGGCTCAGGTAGCGCGCGAAGGTCTGCTGCGGATCGGGCAGCGGGCTTTGCTCGGCGCTGCGGCCGCGTTGCAGCTGCTTGGCCAGCTCGGGCCGGGTAGACAGCAGCACGGCGGGCAAGGCCTGGCTGGTGATCTGCTCGGTGCAGCCGTGCGGGTAGGCCTCCAGGTATTGCACCAGGCCGGCGGCCATGGACCAAGGGCCGGCGGACAGCGCCAGATCGCTGCGGCGGTAGTTGGGGTACAGATCGGCCTGGCTCTTGAGCTCGCCGTTGCGGCGCAGGCTGCCGGCCTGCACCAGCGTGACGTGGGGCGACGCCGGGCGCACGCTGACCTCTTCGGTCAGTTTGGCGCTGAAGCCTTTGTGGCTGGCGCTGAAGGCCAGGGGCGCCGAGCCCAGCACCGCGTTGGCGCCTGCTTTGGCGCGCAGCTGGAACTTGGTGCCGGCCTCGCCGCGTTCGTTGACTTGCAGCGTTTGCGTTGCGTCGCCCACCACTTCCAGGCCGCCACCGGCTTGCAATGTGAGCGCAATCGGCGCGCTCTTGCCCGAGCCAACGATGTTGTTGGCCAGGCCCACGCCTACTTCCACCGTATCGCCCGGCGCCATGGCCAGTGGTGCGTTGGGCAGAATCACCATGTCGCCGCGCACGGTGGTGGTGGTGCTTTTGGCGGCCGTGCTTTGCTCGTTGACGGCCACGGCCATCACCCGCAGGCTCCCGTTGAAGCTGTCGGGCACGGTGTATTGGAAGTCGCGGCTGCCATCGACATCGACCAGGCCCGACCAGTAAGCCACCGGCTTGCTGCGTTTGCGCTTGAACGGGTTCAGGTGTTTGCCCAGCTCGCCATCACCGTCGCCGCCGGGTGCTGCGCCCTGCATGAGTTTTTTGAACTCGGGCAGCACCAGATCCAGGGTCTGCAAGGTGCCCACTTCAAGCGCACGTTTTTGGAAGAAGTGCGCCAACGGGTTGGGCGTTTTGTAGCGCGCCACTTGCAAGATGCCCTCGTCCACCGCAAACACCACGGCGCGGGTGGGTTGGTCGCTCTTGAGCGTCATGGTCACGGTCTGGCCAGGCTTGACCAGCTCATTGCTTGTCAGCTCAATCTTGGCTGTGCGTTGCGCGAGCGCGGTGGCAAACGGCACCACGCCGTAAGACAGCGGGCTCATATAGATTTCGTCCGAAGCCGGGTCGCGCACAAAGTGCACATTGATGTAGCCCGTGCCTTCAAAATCCTTGGGCACGGTGATTTTTTGCACCGACGCGGTCTGCTCGGTTTTGAACCAGGCGTGGGCGTAGACCTGGTCGCGCTCGATCGTGATCAGGCCGGCGCCGGTGTAGGGCGCGCGGATGCTGATGGCGATCTCCTGGCCGGGCTCGTAGTCCTTGCGGTCCAGCGTCAATTGCAGCTCGGCATTGCGGTCGAGCGTGCGGCTGACGTTGGCGTTGCCCGCCACGCTGTATTCGATGCGGCCCAGCTCCTGGTCTTGCGCGTTGCGCACCACGTAGGCAAAGTTGCCTGGCGTGTTGGTGTCGAGCGCCAGCGCGTAGCCGTTGGCGGCAATGGCCAGCGGTTTCTCGTCGATGCTGATCTCTTTGCGCCGCGATTCGTAGCGGAACACGCCGTTGTCCTGCTTGACGAGCACCGACAACACCTTGCGCTCCACGCGCTGCAAGCGCAGGTCGGCCACCGCCGTCTTTTGCGCCTGCGGGTTGATGGCGATGATGCTGGCGTTGCGCGCCGCGCCTTTGCTGATGTAGCCGGTGTCGCCGTCGACCTTGGTGCCGATCAGAAAGGCCAGATCGCTCACCAGGGTCTGCGCCTCGGCCGTCACGCTGCGCCCGCCTTCGGGCTCGAAAGCCTTGGCCAGCACCTGCACCTGGTAGGTGGCGGCGGCAAAGCGGGTCAGGCGCAGATCGAACTCGGCCAGGCCTTGTTCGCTGGTCTGCACTTCGCCGAGCTCGTCCACCTGGGTTTCCTTGGCGCGCTGCGGGTCGAAGAAAGCGTAGTCGGCAAAGCTGCGGAAAACCGGGAAGCTCGGGCGCAGCGTCAGCGTACCTTCCACCTTGCGGTTGGGCGCGGGCGTGCCAAACAGGTTTTGCACGTCGATCTGGGCCTTCAAATCTTTGGGGCTGACCCAGCCTTCATTCGTCTGGTTGCTCAGGCGTACGCTGACCTTGCTGCGGTCGGGCAAGAACTCTTGCACCTTCACCGTGGTGCTGCCGATCAGCAGGCCTTCCACCTCGGGCGCGCCGGGCGAGGACTGGCGCGGCAAATACAGGTTGACGGTGTAGTTGCCGGTGGGCGAGCTGTCTTGCGTGGTGTGCGCAATTTCGGCTGTGCCGCCAGGGCCCAGGCGCAGTTTTTCGCGCCGCACGCTCAGGCCGCGGGCATCGAGGATCTCGGCCTCCATCGGCAGGTCGCGCAGCGAGGTCGACCATTTGCCGGCCTTCACAATCATCGCGATGTGCATGGTGTCGCCCGGGCGGTAGATGCCGCGGTCGCTGAAGACATAGCCCGTCATCTGGTTGGGCACGCCGGCGGCGCGCAGGCCGCCTACGTCAAAGCGCGACACATCGAGGCTGCGGTCGTTGCGGTTGAAGGGCAGAAAGCTCAGGTCGCCGCCCTTGCGCACCACCAGCACGGCGGGCGCTTTTTCGCGCTGGAAGCCGGCCAGATTGGGCAGGCTGGCGCGGCCCGTGGCGTCGGTGGTTTGCGAGGCAATGGCCACGCCGTTACGGCCCCACACTTCGACCTGCGCACCGCCCACTGGCAAACCATTGGCAATGCTTTGCACAAACACGTCGCGCGTGCCGTTGATGGATTTTTTCACCACCAGGCCCAGGTCGGTCACCAGCACCAAGCGCTGGTCCAGCAGCTGTTCGGGCTTGACGCCGTCGCCACCTTCGCCACTGCCTTCTTCCTCGTTGTGGCCGTCTTCGGCGTTGTCCACCTGGGGCACGCCGTTTTGCAAAGCCAGGGCGGCATCGGCCTGCTGCTTTTGCTTTTTCTTGGGGTCGTAGCCTTGTACCTTGAGCAGGAAAACGCCGCGTCGGTCGCTCGCATCCTTGTGCAGATAGGCCGCAAAATCCACCGCCTCGTAATGCGCCCTGCCCGGCCGCAGGTTCAGCGGAATTTCTTTCTCAAAGCGGTCGACCAGGTTGTCGGGCTGAATGCCCTGGTAGAACTCGGGTTTGCTGAACTCGCCACTGCTTTGCGTCACCAGGTGCTGCAGTTGCAGCGGCAGCAGGCGGCCCATTTCCACGCGCACCCCGGGCAAATCGCGCACCAGCACCGGCAGCTTTTTCTCGCCCGACAAGGCGAGCAGCGAGCCCTGGCTCATGATGGTGAGCTCAGGCGCAAATGGGTTCACAAGCCGGACCGCTTGCAAGCCCTCGCCCAACTGGTAGCCGCCGGGCGATTTCAGGCCCTTGGCCACGCGCACCAGCAGGTAGCGCCCGCCCTCGACCAGCGGCAGGTGGAAAGCCACACTCTCGGTCACCTCGCGCTCGTTGGGAATAGCTTGCAGTGCGATTTTTTTGGAGCGCTGCAGCACCGCTTCGGTGACCGAGTCGGGCTCGGCCGACCAATCGAATTTCTCTTCGGCGTTGTCGCCCGGTTTTTGCGTGGCGGGCAGCAGCCAGGCTTGCACCACGCGGGCCAGCTCGCGCTCGTGCACCGGCATGGAGCTGCTCACCTGCAGCACATGCTCGGGCTCGCCGTTTTCGCCGGTGACGACGGTGGGCTCGATGGTGGATATCTGCAGGCTGTACAGGCCGGGAATATCCACCGAGCGGTTTTGCTCGTCACTGAGCGTATTGCCGCCGCGCTGGGCCACGGCGCCCGCAGCGAGCTGCAGCACGACGGGCCGGTTTTTCTCGGGGATGGGTAGCGCCTCCGATTGCACGGTGACCGTCTGTTTGAACTTGTCGTAGCTCACCTGGTGCTGCAGCTTGCTGCATTCGCCGCCAAGCTTGAACAGGCCGCTGCTGCAAGCCTTGTCGTAACTGAGGCTGATGCGCTTTTCCAGCTCGGCCGTGTTCACCGGGTGGCTGAACTGCAGCGTGAACAGGGCGCGCCGCACGTTGGGCAGGGTCGGGTCCTGGTAGAACTCGGCGTGGCTGATCTTGCCGCTGAAGGCCGGGCTGCTGAACTCGTATTTGCGCTGCTCCAGCTGCACCTGCGGCGCGAGGGCGTTGTCGTCCAGGCGCACGGTGTAGCGCATGCCTGCCGGCCAATCGCTGGCCGGCGTGAACTCCAGGCGCTTGGCCTGGGCCCAGCGCCATTTGCCGGGCAGGGCAGGCTCCATGCGCACGCCTACGGCTTCCTGGCCCACCAGGGCCAGCGGCGCGGCTTCTCCGCCGAAATCGATGCGCACGGGGTTGGGGCCGGCACCATCTTCCACACGGGTGCGCTCGGGCGCGCTGACGCTGGCTTTCATGACCACGGGCTCCACCGGATCAGGCTGCGCGCCGTACCACCAGGCAGTCAGCGCCGGGCGTTGCCACACGGCTACGCCCAGCAGCAAGACCAGCGGAAAAGCCCAGAGCAGGTGGTTTTGCAGCCAGCCCAGCGGGCGTGCCAGCACCCGGCCCAGCGCCCGCAGCCAGGGCGGCGCCTGCCAGCTGCCCAGCAGCGGCTGCAATATGCGCCCCAGCAGGCGAGCGACGGCACAGAGGCCGGCGCCCACGGCCCGGCTGACCCTGGCCAGTTGTTGATTTGCCCACTGCAGCATGGTGTTCCCTCTTGATAGCCTTGTGCAATCGAGTGTGCCCGTTGTCGGTGAACTGCAGAAGTCCTGTGTGAAGCCGGTGTGAAAAGCGCACAACGCCGTGTTGGAGTGGTAGAAACTGGGTAACTGCTCTTAAATAAATAGCAAAAAACACCGTTGACCAGAACCCTGGGGCAGCAAAAGGGCTGAAACGCCAATTGTGCAAACGCACATCGAATGAAACCGCGCTGTAACCGCTGCGCGGGGTATCTCATGTCAGAATGGAAACTCGATTACCGCGTGACCGGGCGCGCAGTTACCGTGCCGGCCCACGTTCCGAGACAACGACAAAGACACAGGGACTAGCGTTCATGATTTCTCCGAAGATCCGCCGAGCCACCAAGATTGTTGCGACCCTGGGCCCCGCTTCCAGCGACCCGGTGCTGCTCGAAGAGATGATCCGCTCGGGCGTCAACGTGGTGCGCCTGAACTTCAGCCAC
This sequence comes from Comamonas trifloxystrobinivorans, assembly GCF_043359985.1. Classification (NCBI taxonomy): domain Bacteria; kingdom Pseudomonadati; phylum Pseudomonadota; class Betaproteobacteria; order Burkholderiales; family Comamonadaceae; genus Comamonas; species Comamonas trifloxystrobinivorans. Next base: position 2,112 of record NZ_JBHZGV010000006.1, on the reverse strand, counting down.
GGCAAGGCGCAAGACCACGTGGACCGCGCCCGCATGGTGCGTGAGGCGGCGCAGCGCGCCGGCCGCGAAGTGGCGATCATGGCCGATCTGCAGGGGCCCAAAATTCGCGTCGGCAAGTTTGCCGAAGGCAAGGTGATGCTGGAGCCGGGCGCCAAGTTTGTGCTGGACGCATCGCGCACCGAGCTGGGCGATATCAACGGTGTAGGCCTCGATTACAAGGAGCTGCCACGCGACGTCAGGCCCAGCGATGTGCTGCTGCTCAACGACGGCCTGATCGTGCTGACGGTTGACGAAGTGCGCGGCGACGCGGTCTACACCACGGTCAAGCTCGGCGGCGAGCTGTCCAACAACAAGGGCATCAACAAAAAGGGCGGCGGCCTGACCGCGCCCGCGCTGACGGCCAAAGATATGGAGGACATCAAAACGGCCATGTCCTTCCAGGCCGATTACGTGGCCGTGAGCTTTCCGAAAACCGCGACCGACATGGAAATGGCGCGCCAGCTGTGCATGGTGGCTGCCGCCGAATACCGCCACCGCCCCGGTCTGATCGCCAAAATTGAGCGCGCCGAGGCGATTCCGCACCTGGAAGACATCTTGCGTGTGTCGGACGGCATCATGGTGGCACGCGGCGATTTGGCAGTGGAAGTGGGCCACGCCGCCGTGCCCGCCCTACAAAAGAAAATGATCCGCATGGCGCGCGAGATGGACAAGGTCGTCATCACCGCCACGCAGATGATGGAAAGCATGATCACCAACCCGGTGCCCACCCGCGCCGAGGTGAGCGACGTGGCCAACGCAGTGCTCGACGGCACCGACGCCGTGATGCTGAGCGCCGAGACGGCGGCCGGCAAGTTCCCGCTGGAAACCGTGCTGGAAATGGTGGACATCTGTGCCCAAGCCGAAGCTTCGGCCGATTGGGATGTGGACACCGATTTCGTCGGCAAAACCTTCCAGCGCATCGACCAGAGCATTGCCCTGGGCGCACTCTTTACCGCCACGCACCTGGGCGCCAAAGCCTTGGTGGCCATGACGGACAGCGGCTCCACCGCCCTGTGGATGAGTCGCCACCGCACGCAAATCCCTATCTACGCGCTCACCCCCAAGGTCGCCACGCAACGCAAGATGGCGCTGTACCGCAACGTGCGCCCACTGCTGATGGACACCAGCGCCGACCGCGACACCGCGCTCGCCCAAGCCGAAGCCCACCTGAAAGCCCGCGACATTGTGCAAAGCGGCGACATTTACGCGATCACCTGTGGCGAGCCGATGGGCTCGCCGGGGGGGACGAATATGATGAAGATCAGTCGGGTGGTGTGAGCTTGGCAATTTGTTTGCCAAGTGGTTGGCAAGGGGTGGCGGACGCGTAGTGGTGAGCGTCCCCGTCCTTTGTTAAAGACTTCTGCGCTTTGCGCAGATGCCGGGATGTGCGCCCGGCGGCGCAGTCACTTTCATTGCTCCGCCAATGAAAGTAACCAAAGCAAGGCGGCCCTGCTGCCTGCGTCCCTTTGAATTTCGCTTTGGCGAAATTCAAGAGGGCAACCTGCGAGTGCTCGGTCGTGTGCTGCACCGTGAAACTCACTGCGAGCCAAAGGCTCTCCGTTCAAACAGACACGGTGAGTCAGAGCACGAAGCAGTTGCACTCTGCGGTGCAACTGCCAGCCCACGCCCTGTGCTCCTCGGCGCATGCAAAAGGGGTGGGGGCGGGATAGCTTCGTGGAAGAACGAATGTCATTTACGATGACTTGCTGTTCAACTTTCTCTCCTGCGAGAAAGAGCGAGGGCTGCGGTGCACACCACCCAATTGCAGATCGTGTGCCAAAGGTAAGGCCGTACCACCCTCATCCCTAGCCGGGCGCCCCTAGCCTTCTCCCGCCAGCGGGAGAAGGAGTAAACAGCCAACAGCCAAAAACCGACACGTGCCGTGGTTGGCTAGCACAGCTCTCGCAGGCCGTTGGCTGTTCCTCCACCCCTTCAACCAGCGCCTGCGATCGGAGTAAACGGCGGCGGTTTGGCTGCCGCAGTACAGCCAAACTTTGTGCTCTGACTCGCAGACGCTGTTTGACCGGAGCGCCTTGGCGCGGAGGGAGTTCGTATGCGCGCCGCCGTTTGCTT